>JANJTQ010000251.1 GCA_024711005.1 Opitutaceae bacterium
AATAGAGACGTGCCAGCCAAGGCCGAGGAGATCGTCCGCCAGCTCTGGCTTTATCGACTCCTCACACATTTCAAATACCCGCTCGCCCGCCTCGCCGTCGAATATCCCGTCACCTTTGGTCGCGACTCCTCCAAGCGCGCAGACATCGTCATCTTCGACGCCGACCGCGTCACCATCCCCTACGTCATCATCGAGGTGAAGGAGCCGAGGCAGAAAGACGGCAAGGAACAGCTCAAATCCTACTGTCACGCCACCGGTGCGCCGCTCGCCGTCTGGAGCAACGGCCGCGACAAGACCTTCTGGCACCGCAAAAACCCCAACTACTTCGTCGAGATCCCTGCCCTGCCCACCGCCTCGCAGGACATCGCCGACGTCGCCGACCAGCCGTGGACCATCGACACACTCGTCGAAAAAGAAAAAGAACGCGAAGCCAGCAGCGAATCCCGCTCCCTGAAAGATCGTATCCTCGAAATGGAAAACGAAGTCCTCGCCAATGCGGGCGTCGATGTCTTCGAGGAGGTCTTCAAACTCGTTTTCACCAAGCTCTACGATGAGCTCTCCTGCTATCGTCAGGAGCACACGCACATCCGCTTTCGCAACACCAACACCGCTTCGCAGCTCAAAGTTCGTATTCAGGAACTCTTCGACGAAGCCCGTTCAAAGTGGGAAGGCGTCTTTGCCCCCGACGAGAAGATCAAGCTCACGGCCGACCATCTCGCGGTCTGTGTCGGTTCGCTCGAGGAATACAAGCTCTTCAACAGCAACCTCGACGTTGTGGACGAGGCTTTCGAATACCTCGTCAACAAATCCTCCAAGGGCGAGAAGGGCCAATACTTCACCCCGCGGCACGTGATCGACCTGTGCGTGCGCATGCTCAACCCCGGCGAGACCGAGACGCTCATCGACACCGCATGCGGCTCAGCCGGTTTCACCATGCACGCCATCTTCCATGTGTGGGAACGTATTCTGCGCGAGGAGGGGTTCAACGCATCCCACCTCTTCACCCTCCAGAAAAAGCCCCGTCGCTGCGAAAAATACGTTCAGGACAAAGTCTTCGCCATCGACTTCGACGAACGCTCCGTACGCGTCGCCCGCTGCCTCAACCTCATCGCCGGCGACGGCCAGACCAACGTCCTCCATCTCAACACCCTCGATTATCGCCGCTGGGAAGACCTCACCGGCGACGAGAAGGACAAGGTTCCCGGCGATCACACCTGGCGCGAAACCTACGGCCCGGGCTGGAAAAAACTTCGCGCCCTCCGCGCCGCCAAGGGCGACAACCGCGCCTTCAATTTCGACGTCCTTCTCGCCAACCCGCCCTTCGCCGGCGACATCAAGCAGACAGACATGCTCTCGCCCTACGAGCTCGCCCACAAGGTCGCCAAGGACGGCGGCCAGGGAAAGCTCGAAAGCGCGGTCGGTCGCGACCTCCTCTTCATCGAGCGCAACCTCGATTTCCTCAAGCCCGGCGGGCGCATGGCGGTCGTCCTGCCCCAAGGCCGCTTCAACAACTCGTCGGACGAACGAGTGCGCCGCTGGATCGCGGAACGTTGCCGTCTGCTCGCCGTCGTAGGGCTGCACGGCAACACGTTCAAACCCCACACCGGCACCAAGACTTCCGTGCTCTTCGTGCAAAAGTGGAACGACGATCCCAAAGCCGGCCCATTTTGCCCGAAGCTGGCCGACTACCCGATCTTCTTCGCGACCCAACGCCTGCCATCGAAGGACAATCGTGGCGACAAAATCCTCGTGAAGGGAATCGACGGCCTGCCCGTCCGCGACGCCCATGGACATACGCTTGTGCAGCACGACTTTTTCAGCGTGGAGCTGAAGGACGGAACACGCACGCCGGAGGGCATCGCCGAGGCCTTTGAGGAATTCTGCAAGAAAGAGAAGCTGCCTTTTTTTCGCTAAGCCCCTTCGACGGCGCCCGCTACAAGGCGCTGCTGGAGGGGCTGGATATAACCGAAATGCGACTCAGCGAAGTCTCTCGTGAGAACGAAAAACTGCGCATCGACGACACATTTTTCAACAAGCTGGCGGTGCTCACGCAACGTCGCGTCGAGGCAATGCCGCATGTTCAACTCGGCGAAATTGCGTCCGTTGTTCGTAAAGGAATTTTCGACATCAACGCAGATGCTTACACCGAAACGGGCGTCCCCTTTGTCCGTATCACGAACCTTCAGTCGGGGTTGATTTCGACTGACGATATCGCGTTTATTCCGCCTGCGATTCACCAAGCTGAATACAAGACGGCTCTCTTTCGCGGTGATATCATCTTATCGAAGACGGCGTATGCTGCGGCGTCTTGGGTGAATTTGGACGAATGCAATACCAGCCAAGATACGGTCGCGGTGCGCCTGTCGTCCATTGGCCGCAAGCGACTGCGCTCTGGCGCGATCGTGGCATTTCTGAATTCGGCACATGGTCGTGCCCTCATGTGGCGACAGTTTCAGGGAAACGTGCAGGCGCATCTGTCGTTGCCTGATGCGAAGAAATTACCCGTGCCCGTTTTTGGAGAGGCAATCCAGCAGCACCTTGAGGATACTTTGATCAAGGCGGATGTCTCGATTAAGAGAGCTGAAAGCACGCTCGCCGCCGCCGAGCAAGCTCTGCTCCACGCTCTCGGCCTCGACACATGGCAGCCGCCTGAGCCGCTGACCTACGTGCGCCGCGCGTCGGAGGTATCGGAGGCGGCTCGGTTCGACTCGGAGTTTTTTGCCCCTCGCACGGTGCAGTTGCTTACCAAGCTCGGTGAAGGCGGACGCACGATCCGCGATGTCGCGCCGCCGCGCCATGAGGAATTCAAAGCGTCGGGCGGTCCGGGCGAGTTCGACTACATCGAGATCGGCTCCCTGCGTGGCGACGGCACGGTGGGAAGCGAACGCGTAGCTTGTGCCGAGGCTCCGAGCCGCGCCACCTGGCACGTGCGCGGAGGCGACATCGTCACATCAACTGTGCGCCCCAACCGAAGACTGAGCGCTCTCATTATGCCCGAGCAGGAAGGTTTTGTTGCCTCGTCTGGCTTCGTCGTGCTCCAACCGCAAGACGTGCCCGCCGAGGTGTTGCTCACCTACCTGCGTCTACCCTCTGTCTGCGAAGTCATGGACCTGCACACGAGTGCGAGCCTCTATCCCACGATTTCCGAAACGGATCTGCTCAAGTTGCCCTTCCCGAAGCTCGACGCGAAGGTTTGTGATCGGGTCACTGCCGCCGTGCGCGCCGCTCACACCGCCCGCCGCGAAGCCCAAGCCCTGCTCTCTCTCGCTCAGCGCGCAGTCGAAATGGCTATCGAGCAGGGCGAACCTGCGGCGATGGCTCTGCTATCGTAGTCTGGCTATTAAATCAAAAAGCCCCGCCGGGAGGCGGGGCTTTGATGATCGCGGCGTAAAGCTGCTCCGATAGTTTGGCATCAGGCCTTCGATGCGTCCACGTACGCCTCCATGCCGACGCAGCTGCAGACCAGGTTGCGGTCGCCGTAGACGTTGTCCACGCGGCCGACTGCGGGCCAGAACTTGGACTGGCGGACGAACTCGCTCGGGAAGGCCGCGGTCTGGCGCGAGTAGGGGCGCGTCCACTCTTCGGCCGTTACGACTTTCGCCGTGTGCGGGGCGTGTTTGAGCGGATTGTTCACCTTGTCGCTCTCGCCGGTTACCACCGCCTGCATTTCGCCGTGGATGGCAATCATCGCGTCGCAGAAGCGGTCCAACTCGGCCTGCGTTTCGCTTTCGGTCGGCTCGATCATGAACGTGCCGGGAACCGGGAACGACAGGGTCGGCGCATGATAGCCGAAATCCATCAGGCGCTTGGCGGCGTCTTCTGCTTCGATACCGTGCTTTTTCCAGCCGCGTAGGTCGACGATGCACTCGTGGGCAACCAAGCCGGTCGCGCCACGATAAAGCACGGGGAAATAATTCTGCAGGCGGGCGGCGATGTAGTTCGCGTTAAGAATGGCGAGCTTGGTCGCCTGGGTGAGTCCGTCGGGGCCCATCATGCGGATATACATCCACGAGATGACCAGGATCGACGCGCTGCCCCACGGCGCGGCCGAAACGGCGCCGAGGTGTTTGCGGCCTTTGTCGTGTACCGGCGACACGATGACGTGGCCGGGGAGGAACGGGGCGAGGTGCGCGGCCACGCCGATGGGGCCCACGCCCGGGCCGCCGCCGCCGTGCGGGATGCAGAAGGTCTTGTGGAGGTTGAGGTGGCAGACGTCCGCGCCGATGTGACCGGGCGAAGTCAGGCCGACCTGCGCGTTCATGTTGGCGCCGTCCATGTAAACCTGGCCGCCATGCGCGTGAACGGTGGAGCAAAGGTCTTTGATGGAGGTCTCGAACACGCCGTGCGTGGACGGGTAGGTGATCATCACGACGGCGAGGTCCTTGGCGTGCGCCTCGGCTTTCGCGCGAAGATCGGCGACGTCGATGTTGCCTTGGGCGTCACAAGCAACCGGCACGACCTTGTAGCCGCACATCGCGGCGCTGGCGGGATTGGTGCCGTGCGCGCTGGTCGGGATGAGGCAGATGTTGCGGTGACCTTCGCCGCGGGATTCGTGATAGGCGCGGATGACGAGGAGTCCGGCGTATTCGCCTTGCGAGCCGGCGTTGGGCTGGAGGGAGACGGCCGCGAAGCCGGTGAGTTCGGTGAGCCAGGCTTCGAGGTCGGCGAAGAGCCGTGCGTAGCCGCGCGTCTGCTCGGCCGGGGCGAAGGGATGGAGTTGATTGAACTCGGGCCAGGAGACGGGGAACATCTCGCTGGTGGCGTTGAGCTTCATCGTGCACGAGCCGAGCGAGATCATCGAATGGACCAATGAAAGATCCTTTGCCTCGAGTCGTTTGATGTAGCGGAGCATCTCGTGCTCGGTGTGGAAGCGGTTGAAAACCGCGGCGGTCAGGAAGGGCGATCGACGTGCGTGCACGTTGGAATGACCAATGACCAATGACGAATGGCCCATGTCGGAGGGACGGACGGCGCCGAAGAGGGCGAGGAGTTGATCGACCTGTTCCAGCGTGGTGGTCTCGTCGAGCGAGATGCCGAGGCTGGAGCCGTCGATGGGCCGGAGGTTGATCTTCTGCGCGCGGGCGGCGTCGTGGATCTTGGCGGCTTCGATGCCGCCGACGGTGAGCGTGTCGAAGATCGGCTCCGAATTGACCGTCGCGCCGGCGGCGCGGAGGCCGGCGGCGAGCAATCCGGTGAGGGCGTGAATCCGGCGAGCGATTTTCTTGAGGCCCTCGGGACCGTGATAGATCGCATACATCGAGGCCATGATCGCGAGAAGCACCTGGGCGGTGCAGATGTTGGACGTGGCCTTGTCGCGGCGGATGTGTTGTTCGCGGGTGCCGAGGGCGAGGCGAAGGGCGGGGTCGCCGCTGGCGTCCTTGGAAACGCCGACGAGGCGGCCGGGCATCTGGCGCTTGAACGCGTCCTTGGTGGCGAGGAAGGCGGCATGGGGGCCTCCGAAACCCATGGGCACGCCGAACCGTTGGGCGGAGCCGACGGCGACGTCGGCCCCGAACTCGCCGGGGGCGCGCAGGAGGGTGAGCGCGAGCAGGTCGGTCGCGACGATGGTGAATGCGCCGACGGCGTGGGCGGCGGCGAAGAAGGTGGCGAAATCGTGAATACTTCCGGTGGTGTCGGGATATTGCACGAGCACGCCGAAGGTACCGGACGTAGGCTCGAAGGTTTTGTGGTCGCCCACGGTCACTTCAATGCCGAGCGGAATGGCTCGGGTCTTGACGATGTCGATCGTCTGCGGGTGGCACTTTTCGGAGACGAAGAACGTGCGGTGGGCGGAGGCGTCGCCTTCCTTGAGGCGGTGGCACATCATCATCGCCTCGGCGGCGGCGGTGCCCTCGTCGAGCATGGAGGCGTTGGCGATTTCGAGGCCGGTCAGGTCGGTGACGAGCGTTTGGAAATTGAGAAGGGCTTCGAGACGGCCTTGGGCGATCTCGGCTTGGTAAGGGGTGTAGGCGGTGTACCAGCCGGGGTTTTCGAGGATGGTGCGCTGGATGACGCCGGGCGTGTGGGTGTTGTAATAACCCATGCCGATGTGGCTGCGGAAAATCTGGTTTTGTGCGGCGAGGGAACGGAGTTCGGCCAGGGCGGCGGCTTCGCCGAGGGCGGCGGGGAGGTCGAGGGAGTCGCGACGGATGTGGGGGGGCACGGTTGCGTCAACGAGGGCATCGAGGGACGGCTGGTTGAGGAACGCGAGCATGGCGGCCTGCTCGGCGGCGTCGGGGCCGTTATGACGGCGGGCGAACGAGTCGGTGGGAGCGAGCAGCTCCGAGATCGAGGAGACGGACGAGGCGGAAGGCGCGGAGGCGGGCATAAAAAAAGGACGGTAGGGGAGGCCTACCGTCCGGCAAATGGTTTTTGGAACGGTGCGTGGATATTAGCCGACGATCTCGAATTGACGGGAGCGTCGGCGACGGAAGCCGGCGAACCCGAGAACAGCGACGCCGCCGAGAAGGGCACAAGTGGATGGCTCCGGCACCGGGGTGAGGCTGACGGAGCCGTTCAACACAACGTTGTCCACCCGAAGCGTGCCGCTGTTGGAGCTGGCGCCAGATCCGTAAATACGGAAAGTGGTCGCGGTTGTGATATTGCCCAGCGAGACCGACCTGACGCCGGATGAATACCAGTTGGTGTCACGGGTGATGGTGAATGAGTCGAGCGAGGAGGCGTAGGAATCAGCGTTCGAATGGATGGCGAGGGTGGTCGGCCCGGTGCTCGTCGCGCGATAATCGAACGACAGAGAGACGCTCGTGAATTGATAGCCGGATTCCGGGGTGATCGTGAACGTGAAGTAGTTGTTTTCCGAAGTGCTCCATGTGGAGGCGTTGAAATAAGCGCCGCTGGACAGAGGGGAGGACCCTCCGGTGGAGGGACCGCCGGTGTAACCCGAAAACACGCTGGCGGACAGGTGATCGGCGACCAGATCTGCGGTGACAACGGGACTCGTTGTCGGGCCGAATGTGTAAGTCACGAGCTGGGCCGATGCTGAAGCGACTGCGGTCAAAACTAGCGCGGTCGAGGTGATAAGGCTTATTATTTTCATTAGTTGTTTATTTGCACTAGGCGGGTTATGATAATTACCTTAATTAGTCCGCGTCTAGTGTCTTTTTGCCTAATCATTGCGAATCCGAGCCGGTATAGGTCATAAGATATTAATAAAGAGTAACTAATAATAAAAAATGTCGGTTAAAAAACAGCAAATTGGTCTGGTGGCACTGGATCACTAACCGTGAGAACACATTCAGTTTGATTTTGACCGCTTCGTTTTCACCTCCTCGCCGTGTGGCCGTGAGCACCACGCGGGTGTCGAAGCGAGGTTTTGCGCTCCTCCTTACGATCACGTTGCTCGCGTTTCTGGTGTTGTTGGTGGTTTCGCTGGGGTGCTTGACGCGGGTTGAAACGCAAGTTGCGTTCAACAATCAGGCCGTGGCTCAGGCGAGACACAACGCGTTGCTGGCGCTCAACGTCGCGCTCGGACAGTTGCAGCGCCATGCGGGGCTCGACGCGCGGATAACCGCTCGCGGGGAGATCACGTCTACAATGGCGGTGACGAACCCGTATTTCACGGGCGTGTGGAATGCCGGCGATTCGTCCGCCGCCGCGTCGGTGTGGTTGGTGAGCGGCAGCGAGTGCGTCGGCGCGACGGCGGCCGGGGTGCTCGTCAACGCATTGGATCCGAGTGATGACGCGATCACCAACGACACGGTTTTTCTGGTGGGCGATCACACTGTGGCGGCCAACCCGTCGGCACCGACGACGGCGGAGAAGGCGCGTCGTATCAAGTTGACGAAGCAAGATATCAACGCGCCGACGGGGCTGACGCCGGGAGCGGGCGCGACCGTGGCGCCACGCATCGGCCGCTACGCGTGGTGGATCGGCGACCAGGGGGTAAAGGCCTCGTTGGCGCTTTCGGATCGGTCGGACGAGGTGACGTACCCACCTTGGGATACACCGCTGCAGCGGAGGCGCATCCGGCAGCAGGTTGCGTCGACGCCGAACTATTTCCGTGCCGGTAACGCGACCACAACCTATGCGAAGGAAGGGTTTGATCCGATCACGGTCGGGGCGGCTTTGGGCAATGTGAAGGCGGAGTCACAACTGGGGCTGGTGGTGCCGGTCGCCGGTTCAATGGGGGGTTTCGCGCGAGATCATTTCCATGATTTCACGACCGTTGCCCGTGCGGTCCTGGCGAATACCCGGACGGATGCGCATGCGGGACTGATGCGAGACCTGTCGTTGAAGCCGGACGAGTTGGGTGCGGCTTACGCGAGGTATGCGGGCTACTGTGATTACATGGAGACGCCCGGGCAGACCCTCGCGGGTGCCCACGAAGCGTATCCACGGATTGAGGACGTCGATTCGCCGCGACGTCGTTATCGGATCACCGCACCGGTTACGGCGGCATCGGCGCCGGGGCTTCCTGAATTGGTGGCGGGCGTCGCGCCGGTCTTGGCGGATTTCCTGATCCAGTTTCGTTTTTTTCACTCATCGGCGAACAAATTAACGGTGAGGTCGCGCCTCTATGTGGGAGTGTGGAACCCCTATACGGCGGCATTGGCCCCGACGGCCAACGACGGGTTGGCGATCGAGATCACGGGTCTGCCTTCCGTGACGGTGACCGACGAAATCAGCGGCGCGGTGACGACCGTCGACCTGCAAGCCGCGTTGTCCGATCCCATCAAGGGTGACGACGGAGCCATGAGGGTGGAACTACCTTTCGGGGATGCTTTGACGACCAACGGTACGCGGGCGGACCGCTCGTCGTGGTTGCCCGGTCGGATTTATGGGTGGACGACCGCGGCGGGGTTGAACCCGACGGCGAAGTTGGGCTTCTACACAAAATCGCTGAATGTCACGGGATGGTCGTACCCCGAGGTTGCGCTCGCGGGTGGTGCGTCGAATTCACTGGCGGTCAGCACCAACGGAGCCGACATCCCGGGGCTCATCATCCGGTTGAGATCCGCCACCGGAGTGTTGGCGACCTATACGATGCCATCGTTTGCGCCGGTGGATGTCCCGGCCAACGCCGTGCAGGTTTGGCAATTCGGTTTTGGCACCAGTCTCAAGCAACCGCTGTTCGGCGATTCGGACCGGACGTGGCTGAAGACATTCGATCCGCGGAGCCCCGATTTGGCGGCGGACAGTTTTGGCGGATTCGACGTGAACCAGGATATCACGCCGCTGGACCCGAATGTCTACGCAAGCGGTTTGGGTGCCCCGACCGTTCGTTCTTCGTGCCTGTTATATCGCATTCAAGGAACCAGTGCGTTGTCACAGGGAAGCTACAACGACGTGCCGGTGTTTGAACTGCCGCGGTTGCCGTTGCTCTCGACGGGAGAACTCCAGCACATGCAGGTGAAAAACAGGCGGCCCTTCGCGATCGGGAATTCTTGGGGAGGCGCGGCCAATGCGATTTTCGATCGCTACTTCTTCTCCGGTTTGCCGGCGGCGGACGCGGCGGTCGCGGGCTTGCCGGACCTGCGGAGTGGTCAGCCGTTGCCCAACTGGAATCTCCACGTGGTCGATGCCGCCGATATCGAGACGGTGCGCGCGGCCGCCATGCTGTCGTCGAGGCATCTGCTTCAGGCGGGTGGTTTCAATCTCAATTCCACGAGTGCGGCGGCATGGCGTGCGGTGTTGTCGGGCGGACGATTTTCCCGGCCCTTCGCCCCGGCGGATATCGAGAATGCGGGCGGCGACACCATGGGGACGCAAAAAGACTCGGTCTCACTCGGGTTTGAGGCCTTTGATGCGGACGCGACGCTGGGCGAGGGCATCGCCGCCCCGACGTTTCTCCGGTTTCCTCAATCGGCCCAGGAGACCTATTTTTGGAAGCCCGTAAGTGGAACCTCGATGGATAAACGGCAGGTCGACACGCATGCCTTCCGGCTTGGCGTTCGAGGAAGCTCCGGGCAGACGCCCGCGGTTTCGGCGGTGGATCCTTCGGTTACGGCCCAGCGAATGACCACGGACCAGGTCGAGGCGCTGGCGGAGGAAATTGTGAGGCTCATCAAAGTCCGCGCGGCTCTCGGCGGACCGTTTCGCACGTTGCAGGAATTTTTAGGGCCTCAATCCGGGACGGGGAGCGCGAGTATTCTGGAGGCGGCCTTGGCCAACACCGGGATCAATCCGACGGAGGTTCAGCCGCTCGACCACGTTCCGCTGTTGCCCGGTGGAGGTTACGGTTCCGGTTACAGCTCACTCACCCTCGCGCAGGCGGATATCCTCACGGCGTTGGCGCCCTACCTGCGCACGCGGTCGGATACATTTACCATCCGCAGTTACGGCGAGGCGGTGAATCCCGTCACGAGCGAAACCACCGGCAAGGCGTGGCTCGAAGCCACCGTTCAGCGTTTCCCCGAGACGGTGGACGCGGCCGACAACATCGAAAAACCGACCGGCGCTTTTGGGCGGCGCTTCAAAATCATTTCATTCCGATGGCTTTCTCCTTCCGACATCTGATCACCGGGTTTGCATGCGTGGCTGCGCTGTTCGATGCGCACGCCGAAGCTGCATCGCCACCTGCGAAAGAGGTCAGTGTGCGCTTTACGGTCTTTGCACTCGGCGGCACCGAAGGCGTGGCGTATCGCCCGCGTGCCGGCAAGCCTCCGCAGACGCTTAAATTTTACAGCGCGTATCGATCGAGCGAATACAATTATCGGAGTGCGGAGCGATTGGTGTTTTTCGATGCGAAGATCACGGACGGAGCGGCGGCTCCCGTTGCGGTGTACGACATTCCCGAAGGGGCGAAAGCCCTGTTGCTGCTCTTTTCGCCCAAGCCGTCGATGACGGTGTCCGGGTTGAGGTATGACGTCCATGGGATTGACGACACGGTCGACACCATGCCGGCCGGTTATTTCAGGACGATCAACCTGTCCGGGCGGGAGTATGTCGGGCAATACGGTGGCACGCATATCGAGATACCCGAAGGTCCGGGCGCGATCCATTCCGCCAAGGGCAGGGTGGCGCTCCGGTTTGCGGCGCAGGTGGAGGGGAATTGGATGCCCACGGGCAAATATGAATTTACCATGACCGCCCGGGACCGGGTGACCTTGATCTTGTATCCACCGGCCAGCCCGACGGCGGTTTACCCGATCGTGCGGCGTTTGACCGACACGACGCCGGTGCGCGCGGAAAACAGTGAACTCGTTGCATCGACTCCCGGGGGAGGTTGAGTCGGGGGTGGTTTGCATCCTTGCCAGCGACCGGTCGTCCGGCGAGGAATCGGGCTCCGTGTCATCGTCCTCATCCATCGTCTTTCTCACGCCTGCCGCCCGAGCCGCCCATCTTGATCGACGTCTCGCGGAGCTTTATCCGGAAACCCCCATTCCCCTCGATCACAAAGACGCCTATACGCTGTTGATCGCGGTGCTGCTTTCGGCCCAATGCACGGACAAGCGCGTCAACATCCAGACGCCCGGCCTCTTCGCCAAGGCCGATAATCCCCGCGACATGGTTAAACTCTCGGTGGCCGAAATCGACGCGCACGTGCGTCCCTGCGGACTCGCTCCGCGCAAGGCCCAGGCGATTCATCGGCTGTCGGAGTTGCTCTTGGAAAAACACGGCGGCGAGGTGCCCCGGACGTTCGAGGAGTTGGAGGCCTTGCCGGGCGTCGGGCATAAAACGGCGTCGGTGGTGATGTCGCAGGCGTTTGGCGTACCCGCGTTTCCGGTAGACACGCACATCCACCGGTTGGCCCAGCGCTGGAAGCTCACCCGGTTGGGCGCCAGCGTGGAGCAAACCGAGCGTGATTTGAAAAAACTCTTCCCCCGCGAGCATTGGAACGCGTTGCACCTGCGAATCATCTACTATGGGCGTGAGCACTGTTCGGCGCGCGGTTGCGACGGCATGGTCTGTGCGTTGTGTCGGGAGCTGTTCCCGGAGCGGCGCCGGGCGGTGCGGGTGAAGAAGGTGTGATCGTTTGAGATGCGCCGCCCGATGCGGCTTGTTCTATGTGTTCGCGGAGACGACGCGGTCCGGCTGACGGGCTGCTGACGAAAACGGAGAGAAAACGATGTTGATTTGTCCGCTGGCGTTCCCCAGCGTGGCCAACCTTTCGGACTCATAGCTCAGTTGGTTAGAGCACCTGCTTCACACGCAGGGGGTCACTGGTTCGAGTCCAGTTGAGTCCACCATTTTGAACCGCCTTTTCGAAGGCGGTTTTTTTGTGGCTTTTCAAGTAGGCCGACGCTGCGGGTGGCTCGGCGCCGCCTAGGGTAGGTTCCCCAGTAATTCGTCGGGCACACCTCCGAAATGACTCTTCGATCAGCGTCTAGAGCGTTGAAACCACGGCTATGGCCTCGCCAAATTCAGATTTCGTATCCAAGGTCCCGGGACCCCCGAATGAGGCCTCAACCGGCCGATTTCTTACTCCCCTGTTTGCTGAATTCTTATGGTCAGCCTCAACACCTCTGAAACACCGGGTGCAGCCGCCTCCGCTGCGCCCCGTTCACTTAACGACGTTGTGATCCGGCTCGCCGGAAATTCACAAGATGGCATCCAGACGATCGGCGGGTTTCTCGCCCGTCTCGCCGGTCGCAGCGATCACGAAGTCATGACGTACATGACGATCCCGTCCACGATTTCGGGCGGTCCGTCGATCTTCCAAGTCCGCATGGGCACGGGAGACATCCTCTCGGCGGGAGATCGGGCGGACATGCTGGTCGCGTTTTACCAGCACAGCTATGAGGCGCACATCGGCTCGCTCCGTCCCGGTGGTGTTTTGCTTTACGATACCGATCACGTGAAGCCCAACACGGAGGATAAAACGTTTTCGTGCATCGCCGTGCCGATCACGTCGGCCACTGTCGAATCCGTGGGCGGCGCCGGCAAGGACAAGGGAAAGAACATCTTTGTGCTCGGCCTGATCGCGCGTATTTTCGATCTCGATATCGCGAAGCTCACCGCCCTCGTGAAGGAGCGTTTTGGAGGGAAGTCCGAGGATGTTGTCCGCAATGCGATGCTGGCGTTCGACGCCGGATACGCATGGCCGCAGAATAATCTGCGCGATTTGTTTTACCGCTTCGAAGCCATCGACCGTGCTTCGATTTCGGGGCGCCCGCAGGTCACGATGGACGGCAATATGGCGCTGACCTACGGCTTGCTCGCGGGCGGGGTGCGCCATGGCGCGGGTTATCCGATCACACCGTGGTCTTCCATCATGGAGATGTTGCGCTCGGAGCTGCCGAAATACGGCGGTCTGTTTGTGCAATGCGAGGACGAGATCGCGGCGGTCTCGACCGCACTCGGATTCTCCTATACCGGCCGGCTGGCGGTGACGGGTAGTTCGGGGCCGGGACTTTCACTGAAGATGGAAGCACTCGGCTGGGCCGTGATGGCGGAAATGCCGCTCATCGTGATCAACGTCCAGCGTGGCGGCCCGTCGACCGGGTTGCCGACCGCCGTCGAGCAAAGCGATTTGATGCAGGCGATCTACGGGAGTCATGGGGACGCGCCCCGGGTGGTGCTTGCGCCGAAAAACGTCGAGGACTGCTTCTACATCGGCATCGAGGCGACGCGCATCGCCCGTGAGTACAGCACGCCTGTTTTTATTCTTACCGACCAGAGCCTCTCGTCGCGCATCGAGGCATTCGACGAACCGGATCTCGCGAGCCTGATGGTCGATCCGCAGCCGGACGTGTCGCCCCGCGGCGCTGAATTTAAGCCTTATCCACTCGACCGCATGACGCGTCACGCGCCCGCCGGCGCCCGGATCGAGTCGGGCAAATACCCGACGGTCACCGGTCTTGAGCATGACGAATTAGGACATCCCACCGGCAGCCCCGTGTTGCACATGAAGATGAACGAAAAACGTCGCGAGAAGATCAAGGCGCTCGGGGCGTCGTTGCCCGATCCGGAGTTCAGCGGCGATTCCGCGGGCGAGGTTCTTGTTGTCACGTGGGGCTCCAGTTGGGGGCCCGGTCGCGAGGCGCTTTGTCGCATTCGCGAGGTCGGCGTCAAAGGCGCCCATCTTCATTTGCGGCACATTCATCCTCTGCCGCCGCGGCTCGAAGAAACGTTTGCCCGATTCCACAAGGTCGTGGTCGTCGAACTCAACGACGAGGGCCTCTACGGCTTCGGTCAGCTCGCGACGCTGCTGCGCGCGCGTTACGCGAATCCCGCGATCGTCAGCGTGACCAAGACCGACGGTCTCACGTTCAAGGTCAGCGAAGTCGTGGCCGGCGTCGCGCGCCACCTCGAAAGCCAGGTTCTGGACGCCAGCCTGGGCGCAGCCCCCCACAGTGCCCTCGCCCGGTGAGCTGCCGAGTGCCGCGCATTGTCCCTCCTAAAAATTTACAACAACCCCATGCCCTCCGCCGCCCCCGCCCCCGCCCTTGCTACGCCGCCCACCGCACCTACCGGCAACGGACAGCTTACGAAAAAAGTCCTCTCCTCCGACCACCCGACGTGGTGCCCCGGTTGCGGGGATTTCGCCGTGCTCGCGTGTTACTACCGGGCCTTGGAAAAACTGAATTATCCGCAGGAAAAAATCGTCACCTTTGCCGGCATCGGCTGTTCGTCGCGCTTTCCGTATTTCGTCAATACCCACGGCGGGCACTATCTTCATGGCCGGTCGCTGCCCTTTGCCGCCGGCATCAGCCTGAGCAGTGACGACCTGCATGTCTTTGCCTTCGGCGGCGACGGCGACGGGTTCTCCATCGGCGGCAACCACCTCGTTCACACGGCCCGGAAAAACGTGAACCTGACCTATGTGATCATGGACAACTCCGTCTATGGTCTGACGAAAAAACAGACATCGCCCACGTCGCCGCTCGGTTTCAAATCCAAGACCGATCCGACCGGTTCGATCGACCGGCCGATCAATCCCATGCGGACACTGCTCAACAGCGGGGCCACGTTTGTCGCGCGGAGTCATGCCACGCAGGTGAATCACATGACCGAGATGATGCTCCGTGCAGCGAAGCACCCTGGATTCTCGGTCGTCGAGATTCTGTCGGAATGCGTGGAGTTTCACCCGGGCGCGTTCGACGCGGGCAGTCCGCGGAAAGGCGGGACGTTTAAGCTCATCGAAGAGAAGAAAAACGATGGCACTCCCGAGGATGCGTTGCGCCACGACGTGACCGACGAATTCGCGGCCTTCAAGCTCGCGAACGAGTCTTGGCCGGGCGTGTTCGGTGTATTTTACGAGGCGAAACGGCCAACGAAGAACCAGCTGGAAGCCGACCTGATCGCGAAAACGCGGGAACGCACGAAAAACGCTTCCGATCTCGCGCTGTTACAGGCGTCGTTCGCGAAGCTGCGTTAGAAAAACTCATCGAAACCGTCCGGTGCTCGGGAGGCAGGGACGGACGCCGGGCCGTCCGTTCGGCGCGCATGTTTATCATCGGGCTTTGGTTGAGCCAAGTTGTGACAGCCCGGGCCCAGTCGCAGGCTTTTTGGCACACGGCGGGTTTGAAATCTCGCCGGCTTCCCTCGGTGGGCGCCCTGATTGGCAATGGCGTGGGGTATGCGATAGGTTGATCCTATGGACTTTAATCAACTCACCCAGATGTCTCGCCAAGCCGTGACCGACGCCCAGGCGGAGGCGCGCCGCCGCGGTAACAACGAAGTGGAAACCTGGCACTTGCTTCACGCGTTGCTCGTGCAGGAAGGCGGCATCGTCCCGGCGCTCGTCGAAAAGCTTGGTCTCACCGTCAGCGCGCTCCAACTCGCCGCCGACCGTGAACTGGATCGCCTGCCGAAGGTGTCCGGAAGCGTGGATACCTCGAAGATCTACGTCACCCAGCCGGTGAACGAAGTCCTGACCCGCGCCGAGGCGGAAGCGAAGTCGCTCAAGGACGAGTTCGTTTCCGTCGAGCACCTCTTCCTCGGCCTGATCGACGTAGCCAAGCCCGACTCGCTGGCAAAGTGTTTCAAATCCTTCGCCATCGAACGCGCGAAGACGTTGAAAGCGCTCAAAGATTTACGCGGAGCACAACGTGTCACCACCGATAATCCCGAGTCCACGTATGCCGCCTTGGAGAAATACGGCATCGATCTCGTGGAGCAGGCGAAGAAGGGCAGGATCGACCCGGTCATCGGCCGCGACGACGAGATTCGCCGCACCGTGCGCATCCTCTCGCGCAAGACCAAGAACAACCCGGTCCTCATCGGTGAACCGGGTGTGGGTAAAACCGCCATCGTCGAGGGTCTCGCCCAGCGTATCGTGCGCGGCGACGTGCCCGAGGGGATCAAGGACAAGACCATCTTCGCCCTCGATATGGGCGCCCTCGTCGCCGGCGCGAAATACCGCGGCGAGTTCGAGGAACGCCTCAAAGCGGTGCTCAACGAGGTGAAGCAGGCCGAGGGTCGGATCATTCTCTTCATTGACGAACTCCATACGATCGTCGGCGCCGGCAAGACCGAGGGGGCGATGGATGCGGGTAACCTCCTCAAGCCCATGCTTGCACGCGGCGAGTTGCATTGCATCGGCGCGACCACGCTCGACGAATACCGCAAGCACATCGAGAAGGACGCCGCGCTCGAGCGTCGCTTTCAGCCCGTGCTCGTCGAGCCGCCATCCGTCGAGGATGCGATCTCGATTCTCCGCGGCATTCGCGAGCGCTTCGAATTGCACCATGGCGTTCGTATCCAAGACAACGCGCTGGTCGCCGCCGTGACGCTTTCCAACCGTTACATCAGTGACCGCTTCCTGCCCGACAAGGCGATCGACCTGGTGGACGAGGCCTGCGCGATGATCCGGACCGAGATGGACTCCGCCCCGCAGGAACTCGACGCGCTCCAGCGTCGTGTGCTCCAACTCGAAATCGAGGAGGCCGCTCTCAAGCTCGAAAAAGACGAAGCCTCGAAGCATCGGCTCGAAACGCTGCGCAAGGAACTGGGTGACGCCCGCTCGCAGACCATCGCCCTGAAGGCGAAATGGGAAAAGGAAAAGGCGTCCGTTGATCGCGTGCGCAAAGTTCGGGAAGAACTCGACGCGGCCCGCATCGAACTCGAAAAAGCCGAACGCGCCTACGACCTCAACAAGCTCGCCGAGCTGCGGCACGGCAAAATTCCCCAACTCGAAGCCGAGCTGAAAAAGACCGAGACCAGCGCCGCCAAGACCGAGCTTTTCAAGGAGGAGGTGTCCGCCGAGGAAATCGCCGAGGTGGTCGCCAAGTGGAGCGGCGTGCCGGTGACGCGTCTCATCGAAAGCGAAAAAGAGAAACTTCTCCGTCTGGGCGACGTGTTGCACCAACGGGTCATCGGTCAGGACGAGGCCGTGCAACTCACGGTCGATGCCATTCTACGCGCCCGCGCCGGCATCAAAGATCCGCGCCGGCCCGTCGGCAGTTTTCTGTTCCTTGGTCCGACGGGCGTCGGCAAGACCGAGCTCGCGAAGACCCTCGCGGAAACGCTCTTCGACAGCGAAGCCGCGATGATCCGCATCGACATGTCGGAATACATGGAGAAGCACAGCGTGGCCCGTCTCATCGGCGCGCCTCCCGGCTACATCGGTTACGACGAGGGCGGTCAGCTCACCGAGGCGGTCCGGCGCAAACCGTACGCGGTGATTCTTTTCGACGAGGTCGAGAAGGCGCATCCCGACGTATTCAACGTTCTATTACAGGTTCTCGATGACGGTCGCATCACCGACAGCCAGGGGCGCACGGTCGATTTCAAGAACACCATCATCATTCTTACGTCGAATCTGGGGTCGCGTTACCTGCTGGAAGGGGTGACCGGCGACACGATTCCGGAAAGCGTGCGCGAGTCGGTCATGGCCGAGGTGCGCAGGGCCTTCCGCCCCGAGTTCCTGAACCGCATCGACGAGACGATTCTCTTCAAGCCGCTGACGCTGGAAGAGATCACCCGGATCGTGGATCTGCTGCTCGCCGATCTGAACAGGCGCCTTGCCGACCGCCGGGTGACCGTGACGTTGAGCAAGGAGGCGAAAGAGTGGTCGGCCGAAAAGGGCTACGATCCGGTCTTCGGTGCGCGTCCGTTGAAGCGTTTCCTGCAGCGCCAGATCGAGACCAAGCTCGCCCGCGCGTTGATCGGCGGCGAGGTCAAGGAAGACTCCGAAGTGGAGTTCACCGTGGAGGGCGACGAACTCGTGCGCGCCCGACGATAAAAGAAGCGGGTGCCCGCCGTCGGCAAACCGACGGCGGGGTGGCACACCTGAAAAGCCACGACGGGCCGCCGCACATAGCGCGAGCCCGTGGGACTCCTCCGGTTCAGCTCCGGTAATCGGCGTTTTCGCTCACGTATTCATGCGTGAGATCGCCGCCGAAGATCGTCGCCTCGTTCGCACCGCTGCCGAGATCGATTTCGATCTCCACGCAGCGTTCGTGCGGCGGATAGTCGACCGCCGCTGCAAACAGGCCGTCCGCCGTCGGATTGCTGATGTAGAGTTCGGCGTTTTTTAGGTGGGCGACGAGCGCGGTTTCTTTTTCGGGATTCAGGCGGAACGCGCCTGCCGAGAAAATCTCAACACCACCAATGCTCGCCCGCAGCTTCGACAGGTCGGTGTCCGGCGCGCAGGCGCCCACATGTTTGCCGATCGCTTGCACGAGTCGGCCGACATTCGGGTCGTTGCCGGCGATCGCGCATTTGAAGAGCGGTGCGTTGACGATTGCCTTGCCCAGCGCGCAGGCAAGTTCGGGTGTCGCGGCGTTTCTTACCTGAACGCGGATGACATGCCGCACGCCCTCGCCATTGCGCACCACGTCCTCGGCGAGATCGCCGCACACTTGAGTCAGGGCGGCTTCGAACGCGGCAAGGTCATCGCAAGGCACCTCGCCGGACGACATGAGCACAACCGTGTCGGAGGTGCTTGTGTCGCTGTCGACGCTGATGCGATTGAAACTGGTGTTGACCGCCTTGGTGAGCAACGCGCGCAGTGTGTCGCGCGGCACGGTGAGGTCGGTCAAAATATAAACGAGCATCGTGGCCATGTTCGGCTCGATCATGCCGGCGCCCTTGGCGATGCCGACGATGCGGCCCGCCCCAACGGTCGAGCTCCGCACCTTTGGATAGAGATCGGTCGTCACGATGCCCTCCGCGGCGGGCAACACGGATCCGGCTGCGAGGGCCGTGGCGGCCTGCGGCAGGTGCGCGATGATGTCGTCGGCCGGCAGGCCCCAGCCGATCACGCCCGTCGAACTGGGAAACACCGCGGTGGCGGGGACGCCGAGGAGTCTGGCGGTTTCTGCGCATACGCGCTCAGAGGTCTCCACGCCACCGGGGGCGCAGACGTTGGAGATCTTGTTGTTGATGATGATCGCGCCCAACGCCGGTTCTTCGAGGCGTCGGCGACCGATGATCACCGGTGCGCCCGGGAAGGCGTTTTTGGTGAACATCGCGGCGAAGTCCGGCGTGGGCCGGTCGGGTGCGATGAGCGTGAGCGTCATCTTGGCGGGCTTGGGCGCTTCCTTTGGCATGAAGTCGAAGCGCGTGGTGCCGACGCGAAAGCCGCGGGGCAGGGCGGACTGGGAGGCGAGCCAGGCGCGGTGTTCCGCGCGCGAGGAAAAGGTAAGGGCGGTGCTGGGCACGCGTTCACAAGTGTCGCGACTCGGCGCGGAGTGAAGCCGATTCTGCGTCACTTGCGCGGCGGATGCGTTAATTCCTCGGATGATTGAGAAATAAGATGGAAATGCGGGCCGCGCGTGATTTACCCGTCATGACCAACATCGATAAGTGAACGTAACCGAAATCACCACCAAGGCGAAGGTGCTCCTCGAAGCCCTGCCTTACATTCAAGACTTCCGCGGCTCCACCTTCGTCGTTAAATACGGCGGCAGTTTCATGGATGACCCCGATCCCGCGGTACGCAACCGGGTCGCCTACGACATCGCGTTTCTTGCGGCCGTCGGCATTAACGTCGTCGTCGTGCATGGCGGCGGCAAGGCCATCACCAAGGCCATGGAGTCCTCCGGCCTTAAGTCCCAATTCGCCCCCAACGGCATGCGCATCACGGACGAGGCCACGGTGGGCATCGTTAAAAAGACGCTCGACGAGATCGTGAACAAAGACGTGTGCGACGCCATCGCTCTCGCGAAGGCCAGGCCCAAGGGCCTCGCCGGGGATACCGTGCTCGTGTGCGAGAAACTCACGGTTGACGACAATGGCAACCCGGTCGATCTCGGCTATGTGGGCGAAGTCACCGAGGTGAAGGTGAAGCTCATCAAAAAAGAAATCGCCGACGGCAACATTCCCGTGATCTCGCCTGTGGCGGAAGGCTTGGACGGCAAGCCTTACAACGTGAATGCCGATCTGGTCGCGGGTCGTGTCGCCAGTGCGTTGCGCGCCCGCCGGTTGGTTTACATGAGCGATGTACCCGGTCTGCTCTCGAATCCCTCCGACTTGGAGTCGCTTATTTCAACACTGAAGGTGTCGCAGGTCGACGACCTGAAAAAGAGAGGCGTGATCGACAAGGGAATGCGCCCGAAAGTCATGAGCGCCGTGCGGGCCTTGCAGGAGGGCGTGCAACGGGTTCACTTCATCGATGGCCGCCTGTCGCACTCGCTGTTGCTGGAGATTTTTACCGACAAGGGTATTGGCACGGAAATCGTCCACGGATAAACGCCATGAGCCGTCCCGATGTCGTTCGTACCAGCACCGCGGAACTCTACGATGCGCATGTGCTGAAAAACTACGGTCGTCCCGCGCTCACGCTCGTGCGCGGTGGCGGCTCCTATGTCTGGGATGATCAAGGCGGGAAGTTTCTCGATTTTACATCGGGCATCGCCGTAAGCGCGCTGGGGCACTGCCATCCTCATTGGGTCGCCGCGGTGCAGCGTCAGGCCGGAGAACTCATTCACGTCAGCAATCTCTTTCGCAACCCGAATCAGGGCGAACTCGCCAGGCGCATCGTCGGTTATGCCGGCCCGGGTCGTGTGTTTTTTTGCAACAGCGGAGCCGAAGCCAACGAGGCGTTGCTGAAACTGGCACGCCTTCACGGCATGAAGAAGGCCGGCGGTGAAGAGGGCAAAATCTACAAGGTCATTTGCGCCAAGAACGCCTTTCACGGGCGCACCTTTGGCGGCATGAGCGCAACTCCCCAGGAGAAAATCCAAAAGGGTTTCCGCCCGCTGGTGCCTGGCTTCGTGTTTGGCGAACTCAACAACCTTGCATCGTTCGAGGAGCTGATCGACGACCAGACGGCGGCGATCTTCATCGAAACAATCCAGGGTGAAAGCGGAGTGAATCCCGCGACGACCGAATTTTTGCTCGGCCTTCGTGAGCTGTGCAACCGTCAAGACCTGTTGCTCATTCTCGACGAAGTGCAGTGTGGCATTGGTCGCACGGGGAAATTCTACGCCTTCGAACACGCCGGGGTGCGTCCGGATGCCATCGGCATGGCGAAGGGACTTGGCGGAGGTTTCCCGATCGGGGCGGTTTGGATCGGCGAGAAAGCCGCCGAACTTTATCAACCCGGCATGCATGGCACTACGTTTGGCGGCACGCCCCTGGCCTGCGCCGCCGCGTTGGCCGTGCTCGATGTGATCGAGCGCGAGCGGTTGTTGGAGCACGTTGCAAAAACGAGCGTGGCCTGGATCGCGGCGTTGCAGACGCTGCCAGCGGATTTTCCCGCCCATGTGTCGGGCGTGCGCGGTCGTGGTTTCATGGTGGGAATTCAGCTCACCGGCGATCCAGCGCCGTACGTCGGCGCCCTGCGCGAAGCGGGGCTGCTGGTGCCTTCGGCTGGCGGCAATGTGATCCGTCTGCTGCCTCCGCTCAACGCGAGTGCGGAGGAGCTGGCGCGCTCGGTTGAGATCATCCGCTCGGTGCTGTCCGCGAAAAAGTAACCGCTTCGCCGGAATTTTGCACTGGCAGGAGGATCACGGATGACTTACGCATGTCCGCTTCATTTTCTATGAAGCACTTCCTCAAAGAGACGGACTTCAAGCCCCATGAAGTGGCGGAGGTTTTCGCGTTGGCGCGTGACCTCAAGGCCAGGCGCGGTCGCGAGACCGGCACCGTGCTTCAGCACCAGACGTGGGCGTTGATATTCTCCAAATCCTCCACCCGCACCCGCGTGTCCTTCGAGGTCGGTGTGCATGAGCTGGGGGGCAATCCGCTGTTTCTAAACAAAAACGACATCCAGCTTGGTCGTGGCGAGTCGGTCGAGGACACCGCCCGCGTGATGTCGCGTTTCGTGCACGGGTTGATCGTGCGCACCTACGAACACAGTGAAGTTGAGCGCCTGGCCGCCAGCGGCACGATCCCGGTGATCAATGCCCTGACGGATTTCCTGCACCCCTGTCAGATTTACACCGATGCGTTCACGCTCGCCGAGCGCTGGGCCCCCGCCAACGCCGGAGCCGGAGAACTGTTCGCGTCACTCAAAGGCCGCAAGATCGCCTTCCTTGGCGACACCGCGTGCAACATGGCCAACTCCTGGATTCTCGGTGCCGCGCTTTTTGGCATGAAGATTTCGCTGGCTGGCCCCAAGGGGTTTGAGCCGTCCGCGGAACTGGACGCGTTGCTCAAGCGGGAAGGTTTTGCGAAGGACTACCATTTCACCACCGATCCCGTCGAGGCCGTGAAGGACGCCGATGTGATTTACACGGACGTCTGGGTCAGCATGGGCAAGGAAGAGGAGAAGCAGCACCGGATTGCGCAGATGGCGCCCTACGCGGTGACGCCGGAACTGTTTGCCGCCGCCAAATCCGATGCGTGGTTCATGCACTGTCTGCCCGCCCACCCGGGCGAGGAGGTCAGTCAGACCGTGCTGGACAACCCGCGCTCGATCATTTTCGACCAGGCCGAAAACCGTCTGCACGTGCAGAAAGCAATCATGGCCAAGCTGGCCAAGGGCTAAACCACGTTCAGTCGGTGGTAGGCAGCGAGCTCGCTCGCGCTCCGGAAACGCCCGCAAGCGGGCTGCCTGCCGGATTACTGTTGCAAAACATAAACCAGCGACTGACCGGATATCATCAGCTGCCCGCTGGCCACGTCGTCGTTATCGATAATCCGGTCGATACTGGCCACCTGTTCGTCTTGGGCGGTGTAATTGTTGATGCGTAAGGATGCGATGGGACTGGTGTTGTTCAGCGCCCACGCCCATGAGCCTCCGATCGGGGTGGTCTGGTTCCAACGCTCCGGAGGCGACAAATAACCTGTGAGTTCCGCGGGCAAGGAGCCGGCTCCGTCAGGCGGCCAGTCACCCTGTTCGAAAACGTAATGCTCCAAGGCGGCGCTGGCTACTCTTAACTCATTTGCCACCAAAGTATTGGTGCTTCTTTCTTTCAGTTTCTGGTACGCGGGAATGGCGATCGCGCAAAGCAGACCTATTATCGTGATGACCACAATCAGCTCCAGAAGGGTGAAGCCTGCGTGGCGAACGGCGCGGGGGTGGTGGCAAAACATGGGGCGGCTGAAGTAGGGGCTAAATTCATCAAGTATGTTTTGTGCCAATTTCACATCCTCAAGTTTGTAATGCGAACCGCTGGACGGACCGCAGGATTAAGGCACGCCGGCGATTCGGCGTGTTTTGCTTTGCGCAGCGGCATCGGCTGGCTCAAAACGCCTTCCCTTTATCCATGAAAATCGTTCTCGCCTACTCCGGTGGTCTCGACACCTCCGTTATTGTCAAGTGGCTCAAGGAAACCTACGACGCGGAGATCATCACCTTCGCCGCCGACGTCGGTCAGGAAGAGGAGCTCAAGGGCCTCGACAAGAAGGCCAAGGCCACCGGCGCCTCCAAGCATTACACCCTCGATCTCGTCGAGGAGTTCGCGAAGGACTACATCTACCCGATGATCCGCGCGAACGCGGTCTACGAGGGCCAGTATTACCTCGGCACCTCGATCGCCCGTCCCCTGATCGCGAAGGCGCAGGTCGATATCGCTCGTAAGGAAAAAGCGGATACGGTTGCCCACGGTGCCACCGGCAAGGGCAACGACCAGTGCCGCTTTGAGCTTACTTATATGGCGCTCGCGCCACACTTGGACATCATCGCGCCGTGGAAGATGGAAGAGTATCGCAATCTCTTCCCGGGCCGCGCCGAGATGATTGCCTACTGCGCCAAGCACAAGATTCCCGTCGAGGCCTCGCTCAAGAAGCCCTACTCGATGGACCGCAACCTCCTTCACATCTCCTACGAGGCCGGCATTCTCGAGGATCCTTGGTTCGATCCGACGACCAAGGAGAACAAGGCGATGTTCAAGCTCTCTGTGTCGCCCGAGGACGCCCCCGACAAGCCCGAGTACGTTGAGATCGAGTTTGAGAAGGGCGACGCCGTCGCGGTGAACGGCAAAAAGCTCACGCCTGGCAAGGTCCTCAAGACCCTGAACAAGCTCGGCGGCAAGCACGGCATCGGTCGCGTGGACCTCGTTGAAAATCGTTTTGTCGGCATGAAGAGCCGCGGCGTCTACGAGACCCCGGGCGGCACGATCCTCATGCAGGCGCACAAACAGATCGAGAGCCTCACGCTTGATCGCGAGGTCGAGCATCTGCGCGACAGCCTTATCCCCAAATACGCCGAGCTGGTCTACAACGGCTTCTGGTTTGCCCCCGAGCGCGAGGCGCTGCAGGCCCTGATCGACGAGAGCCAGAAGTTTGTCTCCGGCACCGTTCGCTTGAAACTCTACAAGGGCAACATCATCACGGTCGGCCGCAAGTCGAAGTATTCACTTTACGACGACAAGATCGCCTCGATGGAGGGCGTGAAGAGCTGGTACAACCAGAGCGATGCGACCGGCTTCATCCGCCTCAACGGACTCCGCCTCCGCGCCCGCAGTCTCGCTCAGGGCGGTCCGAAGGTCTGAAAAAATAAGCGACGAAACGTCGCTTGCCCGGCTTTGTCAGCGAAGGCGCGTCCCTCCCGGGCGCGCCTTTTTCATGTGATTAAATCCAAGGCGTTCGGTGGTGGACCACAACGTGTCCGGCAGGTTTGTCACTTAATAAGTGACAAACGGGTTTGGCGTCGCGGGCGGATTTTCGATGTAGGCCGTCTGCTTGCAGGCGCGGTTTGGTCGCACGAGGCAAAACCGCGTCGGAGCGCGAGCGAAGCCGTCTCCTCCGATCGCTGGCTCTGCCCTCAACTCAGGCGTTTCAGCAACTCCGCCGCCGGCGGACCGAGTTTTTTGACGGTGCCGGAATCGATCCATCGTCCTTCGACCAGCATGCGCAACGGCGTCGCCGGCACTCCGCGTTCGCCCGACTGAAACAGGCTGATCAACAGCTCGACGGCGCGTGCGCCGATTTCTTTTTCCTGCTGGTCGATCCCCGACCAGTCCGGGTCGAATATGCGGGATAGCGTCACGATGCTGATGTCTTCGGGTATTTCGTAGCCCGCGCCTTCCAACCAGATCTTCACTTCGGAAACCGTGGAGACGATCGCCGTCGGGCGGTGGCGCTCCACCCAGGCGAGGAATCGTTCGCGCCACGGGTTTACCACCTCGGGTTCGTCCCGGCCCTCGATCGTGAAGAGCGGAATCTGGCGGTTCTCCGGTTGTGCGTCCTTGAAAAGACAATACGGCGTTTCGAAATTATGTTCGGCCCGGCGCAGGGTCTCCGTCGCGCTGACCATGCCAATGCGGGTGTGTCCTTTTCGGCACAACTCGCGCAGGCTGGTCAGCGTGGAGCTGTGCTGATGATTGGACACCAGGTGCAGGCGCGGCGATGTCACCGAGTAACCAATCGCCACACCGGCGAACGCTTCCACGGGGAGTTTGAGTTCCATCTTTGCGTTGGGCTGGGGGGCAAAGATCAGGCCGCGGATGTTGCGGGCAAGCAGGACCTCGCGGGCACGCTTGGGGCTGAGTCCGGGTTCGGCCAGCCAGAACTCCTCAAGTTTGTAGCCCATGGATGCGGCGAACGCGGTCGCGCCTTCGTGATAGGCGCGAATGTGCACCGCCTGCTGCCAGCCATGCCGCTCGGGGAACGTGTGTGCCCAAGCAAAGGTCGAGCGATAGGCCGGCGTGTGCTGTTTGCGACGATAGTGGCTGAGAGCCGTGAGCATCGGATCGGGCACATAGCCGAGCCGGGTTGAAATCGCGCGGATGTGCGCGCGCTTCGCCGGGTCGACGTAGGTGTCGTTCTTGAGGGCGCGCCACGCGGTGGATACGTGAACGCCGGCCTCGGCGGCGACTTGCTTCAAGGTGATACGGGCTGGAATCGCAGGAACAGAATCTGCCATGAAATAGTTTGCAGATACTCGCCGTCGCGCTCGCCAAAGCAAGATTTTCGATAGCATCCTGCCTTTTTCCCCTCGGCGTTTTTTTTCCCCTACGATTTATCACCTTCCTAAAACATGAGCAAAGTTCGCATCGGTATTGTTGGTCTCGGCAACATGGGTTCCGGCCACGCCAGTCAAATTCTCGCCGGCAAGATCAGCCGCCTTGAGCTCACCGCCGTGGCCGATACGGACCCGGCCAAACTCAAGCGCGTGCCGCAGGTGAAGGGCTTCACCAGCGCCGACGAGATGATCGCCTCCGGCCTGATCGACGCGATCCTCATCGCGACCCCGCACTACGACCACACCACGATCGGCATCAAGGCGCTCAAGGCCGGGCTGCACGTCATGGTTGAGAAACCCATCTCGGTACATCGTGCCGACTGCGAGCGCCTCATCGCCGCGCACACGAACAAAAAGCAGGTTTTCGCCGCGATGTTCAATCAGCGCACCGACCACTACTACATCAAGATTCGCAATCTCATCCGCAGCGGCGAACTCGGCGAGGTGCGTCGCGTTAACTGGATCATCACCGACTGGTTCCGCACCGAGCACTATTACGCTTCCGGCGGCTGGCGCGCGACCTGGGGTGGCGAGGGCGGCGGCGTGCTGCTCAATCAATGCCCGCATAACCTCGATCTTTTCCAGTGGATGTTTGGACTGCCGGTAAAGCTGCGTTCGCACATCGGCTTTGGTCGCTATCATGACATCGAGGTGGACGACGACGTTACCGCGTACATGGAGTTCAAGAACGGCGCGACCGGTGTATTTATCACTTCCACCGGCGAGGCCCCTGGGACCAACCGCCTCGAAATCACCGGCGAGCGCGGCAAGCTCGTTTACGAAAAGGACAAGATCACCTATACCCGCAACGAACAGGAGATGACCGATTTCAGCCGCACGACCGATCAGGCGTTCGGGCGCCCCGGCACCTGGGACGTTTCGATCCCGGCGCCGAGCCACGGCGGTCAGCACAATGAGATCCTTCAGAATTTTGCGGACGCCATCCTTGACGGCAAAGCGCTCTTCGCTCCCGCGGCCGAGGGTATTCACTCGGTGGAGCTGGCCAATGCCATGCTTCTCTCCGCGTGGACCGACAAGGAGGTGTCGCTGCCCATCGACGGCAAAAAGTACGAGCGCCTGCTCAAGGCGAAGATCGCCGAGTCCGCCACGAAAAAGAAAAAGAAAAAGGTCGTGAAGGTCTCCGGTGACGACTTCGCCAAATCCTTCGGCAAGTAATCGTCATCCAGAACAAACCACCACGAAGATCGCTAAGTCAGGCGAAGATAAACCGGTGTGGCTTCGCGCCATTTCGCGATCTTCGCGGTTTATTTCCCTCCTATCCTCCCATGAAACTCTCCCAAGTTGCCATCCAGCTCTACACGCTGCGCGATTTCTGCAAAACCGCCGCCGACTTCGCCGCCACGATGAAGAAGGTCCGTGAAATCGGCTACACCGCCGTGCAAATCAGCGGTGTCGGTCCGATTCCCGAGGCCGAACTCGTCGCCATGTGCAAGGCCGAAGGCCTGGTTATCTGCGCCACGCACGAACCGGGCGTGAAGATCCTCGACGAAACCGAGTCGGTGATCGCGCGGCTTCAAGCCCTTGGCACGCAGCTTACCGCGTATCCGTTTCCCGCCGGTGTCGATTTCGACAACCCGGAGCACGTCGATACGCTCATCCGCAAGCTTGATATCGCCGGCGCAAAGTTCCGCGCCGCCGGCATGAAGCTCGGCTACCACAATCATGCCAATGAATTCTATCGCCCCGCCGGTGGAGCGACCTTCCTCGAGCGCGTCTACGCGGAAACTTCGCCTGAGAACATTGTGGCAGAACTTGACACTTTCTGGGTGCAGCGCGGCGGCGGCGACGTGGTCGAGTGGGTCAAGCGCGTGAAGGGCCGCACACCCTTCATTCACCTGAAGGACTACATGGTGAACCCGAAGGGAGAACCGCACTTCTGCGAAATCGGCGCGGGCACCCTGGACTTCAAGCGCATCATCGCCGAGGCCGAGGCCGGCGGCTGCGAATGGTTCATCGTCGAGCAGGATTCCTGCCCCGGCGATCCCTTCGTTTCGATCAAGCAGAGCTTCGACTACATCAAGGCCAACCTCGTCGGCTAAACGCCGGCGACGGCGTCCGCTCGCAACGAACGGCTTGCGGTCGTTTCTCCTGGGAGAAGGATCGGGCGGTCCGGCGACCGCCCGTTTATTTTATGAACAAACACTCGCGCTTCTTCTTTCTGCTGCTCGCCGGTCTCTGGCTCGTATCGGCAGGATGTATTCATGCAGTAGATACGCGGGTCGGGGGCGGTGGCATCTTGCTCACCGGCGCGTCCTTCGCCTCGAAGGAAAATACCTGGTTCGAGATGGGCTGTCGTGCGCTGGGTCTGCCCGCCATCAATCGCGCCGTCGGTGGCGATGCCATTGCCGACACCGCGAATCGCATGGCCGCGGGCACTCTGTATTCGAAGGAGGAACTGGAGACGATCGACGCGTTCGTGATCATGCAGGTGCACAACCGCGATGTCTTCGATCGCACGCAGATTCTCCCGGCGTGGACCGATTATCCGACGCCCATTAATCGCGCCCACTACGCGGCCGCCTACGACTATGTCATCAAGCGCTACATCTCCGAGTGTTACGCCCTGAAGGACGAACCCTCCTCCCGATATTTTAAGACGAAGACCGGCAAGCCCGCGGTCATCGTTCTTTGCACCGATTGGCACGACGCGCGCGTGACCTACAACACGGCCATCCGTCAACTCGCCGCAAAATGGGGACTGCCGTTGGTGGAATTCGACCGACACATCGGGTTCTCGAAAAACTCGCCCCATCCCGTGACCGGCGAGGCTTACAGTCTCATTTACGCCACGGACACGCAGACCATCGATGGAGTGAAATACGGCTGGCATCCCATTCGAGGGGAAAACTCCCACATTCAGCAACGTATGGCCGCCGTTTTTGTCGATCACATGCGCCGTCTCCTCCCTGTGCAATCGGCCGTTTCCGCTCAATAATTTCCCACACTTCCCATGTCCGTTGCCTCTTCTTTTCTTCACGACGATTTCCTCCTGACCACCGAATGGTCCCGCCTGCTGTATCACACCTACGCGAAGCACCAGCCGATCTACGATTATCACTGTCACCTGCCGCCCGACCAAATCGCGGCCAATCGCCAGTTCGAGAATCTCACGCAAATCTGGCTGGCGGGCGACCACTACAAGTGGCGCGCGATGCGTTCGGCCGGCGTGAACGAGGATTTCATCACGGGTAAAAACACGAGCGACTACGACAAGTTCCTCGCCTATTGCCGGGTGGTTCCGCAACTCCTGCGCAACCCGCTCCATCACTGGTCGCACCTCGAACTCCGTCGCTACTTCGGCATCGATCTTCTCATCAACGAAGCCAACGCCCCGCAGATCTGGGAGCTCGCGAATGCCGAACTCGCCAAGCC
>JANJTQ010000057.1 GCA_024711005.1 Opitutaceae bacterium
GTTCTTCCACGAGTTCCAACTGCTGGCCGCCGAGGGATTCGTCGTGGTCTACAGCAACCCGCGCGGCTCGGAAGGCTACGGCGAAGCGCACACCGCCGCGATTCGGGGCGACTGGGGCAACAAGGATTGGGAGGACATCCAGACCGTCATCCGATGGATGCAGCACCAGCCATTCATCCACCCAGGTTCTATGGGCGTCATGGGCGGCAGCTACGGCGGCTACATGACCAACTGGGTCATCGGCCACTGCCGCGATTTCAAGGCCGCAATCACCGACCGATGCGTGAGCAACATGGTGTCCATGGGTGGCAGCTCCGACTTCCCGTTCAATAAGGACGGCTACTTCAAAGGCACCTGTTGGGGCGACCATCAGGCCATCAAGGAACTGTGGCGTCAATCGCCGATCGCCTACTTCGAAGGCGTCAAAACGCCGACGCTGATCATCCACTCGGAAGGCGACTTCCGCTGCAACGTGGAGCAATCGGAGCAAGTGTTCACGGCCTTGCAGATGCAGGGGGTCGAGTCCAAGTTCGTGAGGTACCCGCTGTCCACATCGCACGGCATGAGTCGCTCCGGTCCTCCCGACCTGAGACTGCACCGCCTAGGCGAGATCGTCGCTTGGTGGGGCAAGCACCTCGGCTGACCACTGTCGCTCCAACGCAATTCACAATCACCTCCTCGTTCGGGTAAACCTGCGAGCATGTTGGTCATTGCCGCTGCGTTCGTAGGTTTGGCTCAGGGTGCCTTTGAGCCCGAGCTTGGGTCCAACATCTCGTCGGGACTCCGGGGGGTCTTTACGGAAAACGTCGGCCAATGGCCGGAATCCGTGCTGTTCCACGGCCAGTTTAGCGGCTATGATGTCAGTGTTACAACGGACCAGGTCGTTATCCACCACTACGCTCTAGAAGGCTCGGATCAGGACTTTCAACCGCGTGCGCGCATCGCATCCGTCGCCATGGCGGTGGGCATCGGTCCATTTAGGAGCATCGAAGGCCGATCGCCGGACTCTGTCCAGACTTCGATTAACGGCACTCCGGCCAAGCGATTCGGCGAGTTGAGGATAGAAACGGGCACACCGGGCGTCCAGATGGTGCTTGGTGCGACAGATGGCGAAATGCGCTATGATCTGCATCTGGCTTCAGGCGTGCCAACAGCCGCTGCTGAGTTGAGTTTTGAAGGTGCCCCCTTCAAGGTCCACCCAGACGAAATGGTTTTCGGCACTGCCTTGGGCGAAGTTCGCCATGGCGAGCTGAAAGCATTTCAGGATGCCACAAGAAGACCCCTTCCGGTGCGGTTCGCGCAGAGACGTGGCAACGTTGTTGGGTTTGAGGTGGAGGGAAGAGACCTGCGTCAGCCTGTTGTGATTGATCCTCTGATCTATAGCAGCTACTTTGGTGGTCGTGGAGCCGACACAACGAATGCCGTGGATGTTGGGCCGACAGGACATGTGTTCGTGGGTGGAAACACGTTTAGTGTTGGTTTTAGTCCTTTAGGGTCAATTTCGCTGGTGCAAAGTGGTTATGTGGCATGGTTCAGGCCAGATAAGAGGCTAGTGAGCGTGATTCAGTTCTCAGGCGGCTCCCCAACGGCGGTAAACGACGTAGTCGCGCATCCTGATTCTGGCTCTGCTGCGGGTGTAGCGTTTTTCGTTGGCCACTCGGGAGGCAATTTGGCCAATTTTGACGATCTCTCGGTCCACAACGGCCAGACTATGGGAATGGTTGGAAGGCTGCAGTACAGTTGGGACCAGACGAGTTCTTCTAGCAGCATCTATTTGGTCTCCGCTGGCTTTTTTGGGGGCGGAGGGGCCACCAGCGCAAAATCAGTGTGCCTCCTGAACGGAGGTGGATCGAACGAGGTGATCGTTGTGGGAAGCACTGCCTCAACTGCCGCATGGACGTCAGCGATAGCGGTTGCATCCAAAGGGACATTGGGTGGTACCGACGCATTCTTGTTGAAAGCGGTACTCCCAGGTTCATCCATGAGTCTGCGCCTACGGGCATTTATTGGCGGAGATGGGGTCGATTCACTCGGGTCTTGTGCCGCGAGTGTCAGTATTCGCAACATTGTGGTCTTTGGGGGTGATACGACGTCAACTGCGGCTAGTCTCCCGCCAAGCGTCGGGTTTTTCGATCAGGTCGCCGTTGCCCGGGAAGGTATCGTTGGAATCGTGGACATGGGGTCGTCACCGGAGCTTATCGACCTCGGTTACATTGGTGGTAACGGAAACGACACGGTAACCGATGTTGCGATGAATGCGGCTGGTGCAGTGGCAGTCGTGGGTACTACTCAGAATGTGAGTGGATTTCCTTTCCGGAATTCTCTGCAGAATGTAAGCGCTGCTGCCAATGTGGCATTCCTCGCCTACGGCGCTGGGGTTCATGAACCGCTGGTCTCAACTTGGTTTGGAGGTGACGCCCAACTGCAACCAGTTCGTGCAGACGTTGATCAGTTCGGCCAGGTGCACATCGTGGGTCATGCTGGCTCAGGCGTTGCCACCACACTGGGTGCGTTGCAGCCTGTGTTTGGTGGAGCTATCGACGCCTTTTATGCGCGATTTGGATTTCAGCAAGTGCCTGGACTGACGATTGAGAATCCTGGCTTCCATTACGTTACCTACCTCGGCGGACCAGGGAATGAATCGGTCGGTGGCGTAAGAGTGAACGGGAGCGAGGTGCTGATTTCGGCGAGTTCAAGCGGGGGTTTTCCCATCTCTATCGACGGCCAGAGCAGAACGCCCAATGGTTCACAAGATGCCGTGATCGCTGCGATCCGCCCGTCGGTCACCGACTTCCCGGTGGTGGTGAATCTGCCGCCCGGTGGCAGCGGGGTCGGTTTTGCAGGAATCACTGGTCCGCTGCCACTTGACGTCACGCTTCAGCTCGGGTCGAGTTCCAGCAAACTGGTACTTCCCGAGACCGTTGTGGTTCCTGCCGGGCAGACTCAAACGTCGTTCCTCATGTACACGCGCGACGTCCTGAGTACGGAAACCGTGACCGTTTCCTCGTTTTGGGACGGCCAACTGCGGCAGTCCTTCATGGAGATCGCCGCCCCCGGATTTGGCGGCGTCATCAACCTCGACGGCGCCAATGGCTCTCTGCGTCCCACGACCGTGGATCTCGAGTTCCGCGAAGCAGGACTTCCCAACGTGCTGATCACCAAGACGGTGGCCGTCGCTCCGGATGGGACGTTCTTGACGGACGCTCCGAGCAACCGCGTGTTCGACGTCTCCGTGAAGCCAGGACACTGGCTGCGGCGGACGGTCCGTTTTGATACGCGCCCCGGAGCCATTTCGGGCGCTGCGATCTCGCTCCTCAACGGGGACTGCAACGGCGACAACACGGTCAGCATTGCCGACTTCCTTCTGTTGCGGCAGGCGTTTGGCGCGAGCGCTGGCGACCCGAGGTTCAACCCCAATGCCGATCTGAACCGAGATGGGTCGATTGGGATTGGAGACTTCCTATTGCTGCGCAGGAACTTTGGCCGAAGCGGCGACCAATGACGGTGACGTCCCGCCGTCGGCCTCGACGGTGGGGGCGCCCAGCATCATCGTATCGTCCGAGGGGTTGGCGTCCGTCAAGAGGCGGCTCATGCCGTGCTTCGGGCAACCGACTTTCACCGTGAACTCCCCTCTGTTCCAGTCGATCTGCCCACGGGATGTCGTGGTCGTGTCCAAGTAGAACGTTGCGTTGTGACTCTCGTGAGATTGGCCGCCCATGATGGCGGGCGTGTTAGAGTTGAGGCGCATGATCCTACAAGAAACCTCAGCAGGACCCCCGACCACCGGACCCTCGCACACAAACTGAATGACGCCCCTCCACTTGGTCGCTTGGTCCTTGGGCTTGCCGTCTTGGCCCCGGAACACGCCAGTGCCGGGCACCACGTGGTAGTTCGGGGCGTTCACAGAAACCGTGGCCGGGAAGGGCGTGCGGTGGCCAACAAACAAGACGTCGCCGAGTAGGTTGACGCCGAGCCGGGCCTCGACTTTCATTGGGTTCCACGGGCCCTGAGGAATCGCAGGAGAGTGTGTGAAGACCTTGGATTCGCCTGGCTTGAGCGTGATGCGCTCGTTCCCGCGCAGATGGATGTTGCCGCCCGTCGCGACTCGCTCGGACAGGGGGAGGTCTAGAACCGTGTCCGTCGTCATCCAAGGCTTCTTCATGTTGATCTCGTACAGCACGAAGTCGGGCATTCGGACCGGCGTTTTGCCTGAGTTCCGTACCGTGATCCGGATGGTGATGCGCGATCCTGGACACAGGTCGGGCTTGGCGTCTTCGTGATAAAACGGCACGTATTCGCCCTCGATCTTGGTGATTTCGAGCGTTGTGAAGCCGTTGTTGGGGTCATAGTCGCCCCTCGGTCGGTAGACCGGCTCGGGTTGGGTCTGGGCGATCAGCGCGAGTCCAATGAGGGCGAGCGTCATCCCTCCATCATACGTCAAGGTTCGTCAGAAAGCCAAACGCTGGAAGCAAAGGAGTCCGTCCAAGGTCAAGTGAGGCACCGATTGGACCGTCACTGCATGGGCGCGGAGCACGTCGCTTTCGTCCAAAGCCGACTCGATCAGGCGCGCATAGCCGCCCGTGATCGCCAAGAGTGTCGTTTGGCGAGTCTCGCCTTGCTGCAACTCGTCGGACAATTCGGCCGCGACGCGCTCGAGGGCTCCCAG
>JANJTQ010000069.1 GCA_024711005.1 Opitutaceae bacterium
GCCTTGTCGGGGGACACAAACCCGACCTTGAAACCCCATTTGTCGTAGGTGGTGTTTCCGATGTTCTTAAACGTGCAGTATTGGACCAACATCGTATCGACCTCGGCGAAGATCAAAAGGCCGACATCCTCGCCGTTGGCGTCAAACACCACGTTTTGCACCGTGATGTTGGTAACGCGCACGTTCGTGTTAAAGATCGCGGAGTGTTGGTCGCCGGCGATGAACGTCGCATTCTTGAGCGTCGTGTTGCTGTCCATCTTCATCGGCACGTCCGCCAGCACCACGGCGCCGGCCAGGTCCACCACGTCCATGCTATTGATCATGGCCTGCACCTGGCTGGAGGTGTAATCATAGGCCACGGCGGAGGCCGGTAGCGCGAGCGTGGCCACACCGGCCATTATCATTGAGAGACAAATCCCGGGCCGCGCCTTGCGGACGGGCTTGCGGATGTTCTCACGAGTCATCACGAGACGACGCGCCTCGGATGCCGGGGCGCCTGCTAACCTTTTTGTGGTTTTCACGGGGTATTGGGGGTTGGGGTTGACTGACAGGAAACAAAACGGCGTCAGGCTAACGGGTATCCTGCCGTTGCGCTATGAACTCCAGGCCCGCGAACATGCACGATTTTTCCCCTCGCCCCGGGAAGCGGACGCGGAATTTAGAAATAATGCTCGGACCGATCGCTCAACGGCCGCAGGAGGAATTTCGAGCACGGAACGAACGCCAACGCCAACACCCCGAGAGTGACAAACGTCCCCTGGTAGCCCAACCCGTCGCACAACAGGCCCACCACGAGCTGTCCCGTGCCGATGGCGACGTAGGAGCACAGAATCTGGATGGTGTAGTGCCCCGCCCGATTCTCCGGCTTGGGCAGGCCATACAACAGAGCGTTGAACGAGGCGGAGAATCCGATGGTGAAAACAGCCCCCAAGGCCGCCGATGTATAAATCGCGTAGGGGCTTTCCCAGAATATCACCGGCAGCATGGTGATCGCGAAGCTCACCGGAAGCAGCATCAAGGCGCGCTTCGGACTGTAGCGGTCGATCAGCCCGCCCATCTTGGCGCCCAAGGCGATTTGCGCCAGCTTCTGGCAGACGCCGATCACCGCCGCGGTGGCGGGAATCATCCCCAGCGAGCGAAATCCGTGGATGCTTATGAACGTGGTGACGGCCGGATAGAACAAAAGGTAGTAGATGAAGTTCAGCGCGATGACCCGAAGGTAATTCGAGTCGGAGACCACCGCCTTGATCATCGATTTGGACCAGGGTGGCGGAGCGTCCTCCACCGGCGTCCGCTGTTCCCGGCCAAACAAAGCGAGGAAGTAGCCCGCCTGACAGATGAACCATGTCATCAAATACAGCCAGCCGAAGGCGCCGGGCTTGGAGAGGTTGTAGAGCATCCAACCCGCCAAAACATTCGAAGCCAAAGCGAGCACCCCGCCGGCGGTGTTGGAGTAGCCGGAGAGCCGGCCCCGGTGACTCATCGGAATGCAGGCCGCCACATATTCGTGATGAGGCAACGTCACAAAACCCGCAAAAAACCCGCTGATGGCGTGCATGATGATGATAAACGTCATCAGCCACTCGTTGCTAAGCCCGAGATGCGGAGCGGCGACCAAGGCCGCCCCGATCGCCCCCCACGGCGCCAGGTAAGGAACGTGCACCGTGAGCAGGTAGTATTTTTTTGTGGGAAACCGCCTCGTGATGAACGGAGACAGGATGATGCCAACCAATCCCAGCATCTGCAGCGAACCGATCAACCCGATCAGCGTGTTCGAAGCGTTCAGGTGGACGTATAACGGCCCGGCCGCCAACTGCATCTCCGCCGCGCCAAACACCCACAGGGAGTCGATCAGCACCAACATCAGCAGATTGTGACGGATATCCGACTGGGAGAGCATTGCTCGTCCGGATGTGGCCGGGCGCGGGGCCGAGGTGTTCTCGGAAAGGGAATCCCCTGCCGACGTGTCGTCTGCGGACGCTTGAGTGGTGGTTTTCATGGACGGGGCGGCGATCACCGGATCACAGGGAAGCGAGACACTATAGGATGTCCTGCGATCAACGGACAGGAGGAAGCCGCCCGGTCGCAGGGACTATTTTTCCTCCGGATGGAGCACGATCCGCATCTGGAGGGTGCGCCTCAACCAGTGAAAACCTGGAAACGACGGCAGGATTGCCGCCGCTCCCCGGGAATTACAGCGCCTTGAGCAGGCGCGTGAGTTCGTCGCGTTTGGCCTGCTGGTCGGCGAGCTGTTTCCTGGCGCCTTCGAGCACCGCTGGCGGGGCTTTGCTGGTGAACGCGGTGTTCGCCAGTCGCGCCTCGGTCCCGGCGATGTGCTTGTTGATCGTGTCGAGTTCCTTGGTCAGACGCGCGCGCTCGGCGGCCGGATCAACCTTCACTCCGGTATCGAGGTAGAGCGTACCGAAGGGTGTCACGGTCGCCGGCAGTGCAACTTCCTCGGTGGTGCGGCTGATGTCCGCGGCACCAACGAGGCGGGTGAGCTTCGGAATGGCTTTCTCCAGCGCAAGCCAGTCGCCCTGGTTCGCCAAGGCGAGGAACTTCACGTCGCGTTTCTGCGCGACGGACTGGTCGGCCTTGAGCTGGCGGGCGAGCGTGGTGAATTGCTTCAGCTTGTCCACGCGACCGGACGCATGGGCGTCGATGCGGGCTCCACGCGCGGCCAGCGCGGCGGCGAGTTCGTCGGCGGTTTCGATGCGCGTGTCCTGAAGGAACGGAGCGCGAGCAAGCTCGCGGCCCACGGGAGCAGATGCATAGCCGAGCAGCGACCAGAGTTCCTCGGTGATGAACGGAGCGAACGGCTCGAACATGAGCAGGAACTCGCGGATGACGAGGTCCTGCACGGCGAGCGCGTGATCTTTGACGGACGGGTCCTGCACGCGGGCCTTGGCGACTTCCACGTACCAGTCGCAAAAGTCGTTCCAGAAAAATGAATACAGGCGCTGGGTGGCACCGGCGAATTCGAACTCGGTGAACCCGCGTTCGACCGTGCGCATGGTGTCGAGCAACGCGGTGAGCAACGCGTGGTCGTCGTCGTCGAGTTTCGACGCGTCGAAGCGCGAGAGAACGGCCGCGAGCGAGGAGTTGTCGCTCATCGGTCCGCTCATCTGACGGAAACGGGACGCGTTCCAGACCTTGTTGCAGAAGTTTTTTCCGCTCTCGATCCGGTCCTCGTCAAACTTCACGTCCTGACCGAGGGGGGCGATCTGGAGCAGGCCAAAGCGCAGGCCGTCGGCGCCATATTTGGCGATGAGGTCGAGCGGGTCGGGCGAGTTGCCGAGGGTCTTCGACATCTTGCGGCCCTGCTTGTCGCGCACGATGCCGTTGAAGTAAACGTGCTTGAACGGAATGCGTTCCTCGGCGGGCGCGCCGGGCTTCGCGAATTCAAGGCCGGCCATGATCATGCGGGCGACCCAGAAGAAGATGATGTCGGCGCCCGTCGCGAGCGTCGTCGTCGGATAGAATTGCGAGAAGCCTGCCTTCGCCTGTTCCTCGGCGTTGGGCCAGCCTTGCGTGGCAAACGGCCACAGCCAGGAGGAGGCCCACGTATCGAGAACATCCTCCTCCTGCGTCCAGTTCTCCGGATCGGAAGGGCCGTCGAGGGACACGTGGATTTTCTTCGGGTCGCGGAGATCGGCCTCTGTGAGATGCTCTCGGTCGACGCCCTTCGCATACCATACCGGGATGCGATGGCCCCACCAGAGTTGGCGGCTGATGCACCAGTCCTGAATATTTTCGAGCCAGTTAAGATAGACCTTCGTCCAGCGCTCGGGGTGCATCTTGATCAAGCCGTCGCGCACGACCTGCTTGGCCTCCTCGACGCGCGGATAGCGCAGCCACCATTGCTGCGTGAGACGCGGCTCGATGGGCACGCCGGCGCGTTGCGAATAACCGACGTTGTTTTCGTAAGGCTTGGCCTCGATGAGGGCGCCGCTCGCCTCGAGGATTTCGGCGGCCTTCTTGCGGCCGGCGAAACGTTCCATGCCGGCGAGTTCGGGACCGGCGAATTCGTTGAGCGTACCATCGGCGTTGAGCGCATCGATGATCGGCAGGCCGTGGCGTTGACCAATCTCGAAGTCAACTTTGTCATGGGCGGGCGTCACCTTGAGCGCGCCGGCGGCGAAGGCCGGATCGACGGCGGCGTCGGCGATAATGGGAATCTGGATACGTTCGCCGAGCGGGCGCCAGACCTTCTTTCCGACGAGGTGTTTGTAGCGTTCGTCCTCGGGATGGACGGCGACGGCGACGTCGGCCGCGATGGTCTCGGGACGGGTCGTTTCAAGAATGAGGTGCGTGAGCGGGATCACGTTGCCCTCGGCGTCCTTGGTGGTGGACGGCTCGACGAGTTCATAGCGCAGCTTGTAGATAAAGCCCTTGGTCGGGCGCATCTCGACCTCTTCATCGGACAACGCGGTGAGCGAAACCGGGCACCAGTTGACCATGCGTTTGCCACGATAGATGTGGCCGCCGTCGAAGAGTTTTACGAAGGCGGTGAGCACGGCACGCGAATAGCCGGGGTCCATCGTGAAGTGCGTGCGATCCCAATCGCAGGAACAGCCGAGTTCGCGGAGCTGCTGGAGAATCTTGTCGCCCTTCTCGTCGCGCCAGGACCAGACGCGCTTGAGGAACTCCTCGCGGCCCAGATCGCGACGGCCCTTGCCCTCGGTTTTTTTCAGGTGCTTCTCGACCATCGTCTGGGTGGCGATGCCGGCGTGGTCGGTGCCGGGGATCCAGCAGGCGGCCTTGCCTTCGAGACGGGCGCGGCGGATGAGCGCGTCCTGCAACGTGTTGTTGAGCACGTGTCCCATGTGCAGGATGCCCGTGACGTTCGGCGGGGGGATGACGATCGTGTAGGTTTCCTGTCCCGGCGCGGCGCGGCCGGCGAAGCACTTGGCTTCCTGCCAGGCGGCATACCATTTGGTCTCAACGTCGCGGGCTTCGTAGCTCTTGGTGATCTCGGACATGGGCGTGTAAAGGTGGGAAATTGCCGAGCCAACCGACCGCCGCCGGGCAAGGCAAGCCTTGGGGCGGGCCGGAGCGGTTCAGTTATGATAGGGGTAGGGACGGGGATTAAACCCGCCCCTCCCTCCGAACCGGACTGGCGGGTCTCCCGCATCCGGCTCTCCAGTTGGTTTT
>JANJTQ010000073.1 GCA_024711005.1 Opitutaceae bacterium
AACGCGGTATGGGCCGGTGAAGAGCATCCTCTTGGAGAACATCATCTGGTCGAAGAGCGCGGGCGGTGAAGAATCGTGGGTGGTTTTTGGCCTGGGCTCCAGACTGGTGGCGAATCCCGCCTCCTCCACAAAGTCGCCCTCAGTCAGAAACCTCCACGACGCGTTGTAAAGGCTCGACCGAGGCGCTCCGCGATAGCCACAGTTTCGGTGATGCCGGTAGCAGTTGAGCTCGGGCATTGAGAACGGCTTCTCAAACGGCTCAGCGTTGAAATCGCCCATGCAGATGATAGACGGCGCTTGTTCGGCCAGAAGCTGCAGCCTCTCACCCAGCATGCGCGCAGAATCGATGCGATCGGCGTCAGTCGCCTGGGTTCCGCCCAAACGACTCTTCCAGTGATTCACCACAACCAAGATCGGTTCGCTGCGGCCAATGAGTTCCACCGATGCCACCATAAACCTCGGCCGACCGGCGGCAACATCCAATACGAACACCTTCGCCATTTGAGAGACGGTGTCACTTCGTCCAAGCAAACCTAAGCCGCTCTGGCCGGAATTCTCCCCGCTTGCGGAATGCCAGACGCCATGATAGGCATGGCCCGTTGCGGCTGCCATCCGAGCCCTCAACCGCTCGAAAACCCTGGCATCGCCGACCTCAGCAACTCCGATCAAATGGGGAACTTCGGATAAGGACTGCGCAACGGTCGCGGCGATCCCAGCCAACCGACGGTCCAGTTCGTCCTCGGATTGTGGACCACGGGACAGCCCCAGCCTTGGGTCGAACAGGTTGTACAGGTTCCAGAACAGGAGAGTGAGGCTTGCCACGGATCACCTCGGACCAAGACTCACTCTACCTGCCCACGAACCCATCACGCATTCTCGCCGAACGGATACGTCGGCAACACGCGATCCAACGGCCGATCCGAGCGGTAGCCCAGCGCGTACTCCGCCTGCATCAGCTGGTGGATCTCCCGAGTACCCTCGTAAATCACCGCCCCGCGCGAATTGCGGAAGTGGCGCTCGACCGGGAACTCGTCGGTAAAGCCATAGGCCCCGTGAATCTCGATCGCGTCGTTGGCCGCTTCAAAGGCCGTGTTGCAGTTCGTCCACTTGGCTAGGCTCACCTCGCGCGTGTGGCGCAAGCCCACGTTCTTCATCCAGCCCACCTGGTAGTAAAGCAAACGCCCGATGTCGCGGCCCTGAGCCATCTTGGCGATCATCTGCTGCACCAGTTGCTTCCGACCGATCGGTTCGCCGCCCACCTTGCGGTCGTTGGCGTAGCGCACACTGGCTTCCAGACAAGCCGTGATGATGCCCACCGCGCCCGCGGCGACCGTGTAACGCCCGTGGTCCAGCGCCGACATCGCCACCTTGAACCCGTCGCCCTCCTCCCCCAGCCGATCGGCGGCGGAAACGCGCACGTTGTCGAAAAAGATCTCGCCCGTGTTCCCCGCTCGCACGCCCAGCTTGCCCTTGATCGCGCGACTGGAAAAGCCCGGCGTGTGGCGGTTCACGATGAACGCGCTCATGCCCTTCGCCTTGTTCGAGGCGTTCGGGTCGGTGACGGCGACCACTAGGAACTGGTCGGCGTAATCGGCCAGGCTGATCCACGTCTTCTGGCCGTTCAAAACGTACTCGTCGCCCGATCGCTCGGCGCGCGTCTTGATGTTGACGGCGTCGCTGCCCGCGTCGGGTTCGGTCAGTCCGAACGCGCCGACCTTCTCGCCGCGAGCCAAGGGCGGCAGCCAGCGCATCTTCTGCTCGGGCGTGCCCCATTGCAGGGTGGTCAGGCAGTGCAGCCCGCTGTGGACGCTCATCACTACGCGCGCGCTGGTGTCCCCCCGCTCGAGCTCTTCGCACACGATGCCGAGGCTGATGTAATCGGTGTCCGACCCGTCGTACTTGCCGGGGATGCCGATGCCCAGCAAGCCCGCCGCGCCCATCTTGCGCAACGTGTCGGGGTCGCTTTCGTGCGCCCGATCCCGCTCGGCCAATCCGGGGGTGATTTCCTGGTCCGCGAACTTGCGGGCCATCTCCCGGATCATGTCGTGTTCGCGGGTGAGAGAGAAGTCCATGGCTTGGAATTGTACCGGCGAGGGTGATGGACGGCATGGGTTCACGGCCGCCCACAAGTCGGCGCATCCATTTCGCCGGGTCTGGTCGGAACCCATGAAGTCACGCCAACCACGGGGCCCCACAAATCAAACACCCGACCCTGCGTCACATTGAGGTTCGGCCCGCGCATTCCCAGACCTCTCCATTCGCCAAACCTCAAGGCCGATGTACCGATGGGGCGCGCTAGCCACAAACCCTCCAAGCCAACGCCTTGATTCGGGGGTGCCGCGGCTTTAGGACTCACCGGAATTCCCCTCCCCCGGAGGGGTGGCCGTCAGGCCGGGGTGGTCCGGTTCTAAGAGGACGGAGCCTCACCTAACCTCAACCAAACCTCACCGAACCAGGTCTCCCGGTGCCACGGTCTGACCGGGCCCGACCAATGGGCCCCCGGCTCCAGCATCGCCGCCCCTACCTTGGTGCGGCAAGGAGGGCGCACCTCACAGCCCTCCCTTTTGCGATTACCGAATGGCGGCGTCGTGGAACCTGTCCAGGGACTTCACCGAGTCGGGAAGCAAGTCTCGGGCGCGCAAGGCGTTGAGGCGGACGCCCTCGTAGTCTTCCTCGGCCAGGGCCTTCTCGGCCCTCTTGACGTACTCGTAGTAGCTGAGAGGGTCTTTCGCTATGGGTGCCCTATCGCGCATGAAGCGAACCTGCCGTTCCCAACATTCACGCGTCTTTCCGTAATGTTCCCAGAACACTCCGCGAACACGGTCGAACACAGATTCGAGACCTGTATCCAACGTCGTACGAAGCGCTTTTCCCGCGTCATCGCGTGCGTCCTGCAACTTGGCGAGGCCCATGTTGTCTCCGAACCTGCGGCACAATGCTTCGGCTTCCTCAATAAACTCCAAGACCTCGTCGTGCCGCGCCTGCAGGCCATATTTGTCCTTCAGCGGCCTCAAACTGGCTTTTACGTCAGCCAATTGCTTGTGAACTCGCTCGGCTTCGCCGATCTCTCCCTGCTCCACTCTGAGCAGGCTCGCCTCGATCTGTTCAAGTTGACGCTCGGCCCGCATCACCGTATCCTGTTCCGAGTCATCCGCGCGGTCCTCAATCTGAACTACTGTGTTTCGCGCCTCCCCAAGCGAGGCGACCAGATCGTCAATGTCCGGTGCGTCTAGCACAGAATGATGGTCCACTAAGTAGTCCTCGTCAAGGAGGGGAATGTGGATAGTCGCCTTTCCTCGCCTACTCTCGTCAATCCTGACGCGCACCTGCACCTTCTCGCCCTCTTTCAGGGTGCGACTAATGTCTGAACCGCGCAAGGTCAGGGACCCAACGCGCGTGTTCTCATCCGCGAAAGCGCTGTGTCCCTCGACCAGGTAGAAGGTCACCTCGTCCGGCGATCCCGCAACGATCGTTTTGGAGAGTTGGAATTCTCCATTACCACTAGCAGGTAATGGCTCGCCGGCCCTCACGATCACCGCCACTTTTCCGCCTTTCCTGACCACTCCGTAGTTGTACGGGGTGACTGGCTGAGCCGAGCGGACGCCCGAGCGAATGGAGAACCCTGCAGGGGAACAAGCGACCGGACGCCCCTCCATATCTCGGAGTTCAACTTCGTACTCAGTGATCTGGCCGCGACCCAGATTGACCTCAACGCTGAAAGCACCTTTGATCAGTGCTCGCCATCCAGACTCCCAAAGGCCGTCCGCCGTCCGCAACCTGACTTCGCCTCGGAAGTCGGCGGGCGTCGTCACCTTGCCCGCGACAACGGTCGTATCCTCGGGGGACACGGGTTCGTAGTTCAGAAACAGTGTCGCGACGCCAGACGTCTCTGTTGCCCGCCGTCCAGAGGCTGGAATCAGCAAGGTGCTTGCATGCACGGCTGCGCCTTCGGCGACGACGGTCATGGGATCGTGGTCAAGAGAGAGCGGCAGACCGAGTTCGTCTTGCAGACGCTTGCGAACATAGGGCATCTGCGTCGGTCCGCCCACGAGCAAGATGGCGCGCGCGGAAGAGCCCAGCCCTTTCAGCCTATCTGTCGCGATCTCGATCGTCCGCGTCACCAATCCGGAGACAAGGTCCTCCACCGTCTCTCGCGATAGCTCCAGTTTTGCGATCGGGAGTTCGAATGCGTCAAGGTGAATTGGAGCAACCTCACCGTCGCTGACCGCCACTCTGGCCTCTTCGCAAGCGAGCAGGAGTTGGGTCCTTTGCCAACCATCGGTCTCAAAGGGACGCACGTCGCCTCCTCTGCGGTCGATTTGGTTCAACAGCCAGTCGAAGACAGCCCGGTCGAAGTCGGATCCTCCAAGGTAGTTGTCACCGCCATGCTCAACCACGCTCATCTCACCAGATTGCAACTTGATCAAGGAGACGTCGAAGGTGCCGCCTCCAAGATCGTAGACGAGGTAGTGGCCCTCTGCTGGATTGTCGGACAGGTGAGCCGTTGCAGCAGCGATCGGCTCCTGCAGCAGCGAGACCGCGTTGAGCCCCGCCAGCCTTGCTGCCTCGTTGGTGGCTGCACACTGCGGTTGGGAGAACATCGCCGGCACGGTGATGACCACATGTTCGATGTCTTGGTTCCTCCTGAGTTTTGCGGCCGCGCGCAGCGCCTTCAAAACCTCAGACGAAAGTCGTTCGGGTGTCCATGCCTCACTGCCGACCGGCAACGTGTTCGTTGTGCCCATCAGGCGTTTGAACCAGCGCGCGCCTACCAAGTGAGGATTGAGGGCGTGCAAGCCGACCTTGATATCCCCCCGCTTGTCGATGGCAACGGCCGAGGCGACGTAGTTCATTCGCTCGACTGGTATCACCTCGGGCCCCTTGGGCGTCATCCGAGCGATCGCGCTGTTCGTCGTGCCGAGGTCGATGCCCCAGTTCACCGTGTTGTTCATCTTCATTTCGCCTCTAACTCGCCCCTGGTCACCACTTCGGCCTCTCGAATCAAGGAGCCACGATAGAATACCGCAGGGCTGATGCAGTGCCCGATGATGGTTGGACCCTCAGCCGGATCGTGATCCATGACCCGCACCTTGAGGTTCGTGTCGTAAGATTTGCCCACCATGGCATCGACCTCAAAGCCCATGCGTCTCAGCCGATCCTCCGCTCTCTCGCACGCGGCGATGACTCGGTCGTTGGCATGTTCGGCTCTCGCCCGCTCCGCAACCTTCCAGATGTCGACGGCCAGTGCGGCAACATCTTCAGCGCTCGGCCCCTCATTGGTGCTTGAACCAGAATGCGAAGAGGGTCTTCGATTCCTAGTCGGACTATTTCCAGGGCTCTTAGGGTTTTTCATGCTCTATCTCAATGCGTTAAGCTTATCGACGATTTCGTTGTGTCTCGCTACTTGGCGCCTTCTTTCTTCCAAAGTGTCGTTGTGCTGCTGGACAGATACGTTGAAGCCTGCTCGGAGGCGTTCATATTCGTCCACCATCGCATTGTGGTCGTCGATCTCATTTTGGCTGTATGGATCGGGATCGTTCAGTTCGATTCGTGCTCCTAGTGACTCTAAGCTATGGCGGTTCGCGTCCAGATGGTCGCCACTCTTGGCGATCACCTCGTCTAGTCGTTCAATCTCGGCTTTCCGTTCGGTCAGCTCGGTCTCCAGCGCACTAACAAGAGTGGTCCTCGCCAAGTCCCCCTGACTAGGATTCAGCGTTCCGATCTCCTGTTGTTCGTTGGCTGGATTTGTGGGTTGATTGAGTCTCGTGGTGGGGCGGTATCCACTTGCACTCGAGGATGCAGCGCTTCCCAACGGCTGATTCGCAAGGCTGATCCAAACGACAGCAATAGCTATGCACGATGCGGCCAGATGAACTTTCATGCTGGTGGTCCAGCGTGTCTTTCCGAGAAAGCGCCATCCGCCCTGCTCCCCGTCCTCCACTAGATACCGCGTGAGGGGAAATACGGGCACGAACAGAAGGACGAAGTAGAGCACGGCAAAATGAAACCGTGAATCCGGGGCAAATGGCTCGTTTCCATACAGTTTCGTGCCTATGCCGTTCACTGTGGACAGGCTTGGGGCACTTGTGATGGCGAGGATGCCGTCAAAGGCCTTGTGCTTCTTCTCCTCCTCCACGATCTTGATCAGAGCCGCGATGTCCTCACGAAGTTTTGCTTGCTGTTCGGGATCGCCGGACAGTCGCAGGGCTTCTTGCGCCACATTGAGAGCAGCTGAACTGTTTTGCCTCTCGTTGTTCAATCGCAGGGACTCTTGACGCATCCGCCAGCATTGGGCCGTACGCCACCTTTTTGCCGTGGTGGTCCAGTCGGTTGCGGCGGGGTGCCGATCGGAAAGGACCTCGCCCAGTTTAGCAAGTTGCTCAACCTCCTCGGGCACAGCCGTCGACTGTCCGAGACGCCAATCTGGCATTTCCCTGATCAAATTGAGGACCTGCTCTTGAAGCCGTTGACCGCACTCCCCGAGCGGCACCAGGGCCTGTTCTTCCAGATCGTCGTCGATTGGGGAATCTAAGAGCGCTTTCGCGAGCTTGGCAGCTTTCTCAGCGTCGCCCGCGTCCATCGCGGCTGCGGCTGCCATCGCCACGCGCTCAAGAACATGCAACGCCACAGTCTTCTGAGCTTCGACTACGATTTGGAAGGCTTGGTCCTCGCCCACAGCGTCCTCCTGGACCAAGAGGTCTACGAGGCGCGCATCCATGCTGTCCATTGAGTAGAGGTCTTGCCACAAGACGAGTGCCCGGGTAGCTCCTTCAGGCGATCCATCCTCCAGAAAAGCGTACCACGAGAATAGGAACAACAATTGGGCAACCTCTTCGTCCGGGAGCTCGCTTCGCCTGATAGGACCACCATCAACCAGGAGAGGTATTGAAGCTTCGCTAAGGGGCCAGAAAATGCGTAAGACCGTCCGCCGCGCCGGGTTGTTGTCAAGCGACCGGACGGCAGAGGAGAGTTCGGAGAGGTCGATTGTCCCAAATACATCCTGCTGAGGAACATCCGCGGCCAGCCCCACGCTCGCCGCACGAGCGGCACCGTCCGCCTTTCTTCGGAGAGCGGCAAAGAGCGTCGAAGACCCCACTCCAAGGGCCCGATATGGGTTGTCCGTGACATTTCGCTCTTGAGTGGCCATGGCCCACAGTCTCTGTACCAAGTATTCAAAGCCCGCTGGGTATTGGAACCCCTATTCTGGCACTGCACAGGCATTATACAGCAGAGTCCACCACCAGTTGCCATGACTTGCAGCTGCCGACCAAAGCCCGAGGCAGCTTCGCCCTCGAGACGCGCGGCTTGAGTCCTGAGCGGCCTGACCCACCGCACCCACCGCGCCCTCAACTCGCGGGGGGCTTTCGCGTGAGCCAGTCGGTTGACAGAACCACCGACCGCACGCCCAACCAATGAGCCTGCGGGCTCCAACTATTCGCCGCCCCTGCAATTCTTGGGGGGATGTGAATGTGAATCGTGAATCGTGAACGCCGGCAGCTCAGACCAACCACCATTTCCGTCATCCGCGTTCCTTCTTCCAAACGTTGGGGGGATGTGAATGTGAATCGTGAATCGTGAACCCGACCAAGGAACCGGGTCCGCGCGCGGCGAACACAACGAGCAGATGTCAGCCTACACGTTCGCTCCGATCCGGCCCGAGCAATGGCCCGAGGCGCTCGCACTTTGGGAGAAGGTCTTCGGCGTCGGCGCATGGCTGTTCGATTCGCTGCACAAGGGGACCGAGCGGCGCAACCCCGAACACACGCGGGTCGCGATTGACGCCAGCGGGCGCATCGTCTCGGCCGTGGACGTCTTCCTCCGCGAGATGAACGACGCCCAAGGCCAGCCGAAACTCGTCGGCGGAATCGGCAGCGTGGCCACGCTCGAAGAGCACCGAAAGCATGGACTCTCGGGCCGCCTGCTCGAACAAGCGATCGAAGTCATGGAGCGCGAGGGCTGCGCGTGGTCGTTCCTGTTCACGGGGGTCCACCACCACTACGAGCGGTACGGTTGGTTCAAGACGCCCCTGCGCTACAAGACCAGCCCGATCCTCGAACAGCCCGACGGCGAAGGACGCG
>JANJTQ010000092.1 GCA_024711005.1 Opitutaceae bacterium
CCCCAGTGCCATCGATACCGGACGTCGCGAAGGCATGATCTCTATGGACAACGCCGTTCTCGAACTCTGGAAGGAAAAGAAGATCACCGACGAGACCGCCCTCATCAACATCGTCAACCGTGCCGTCCGCCAGGAAATCCCCGGCGGTCGCTAATTCCCTTACCCACCCCCTCCCCACTTACCATGCCTGCGATCGATCAAATGCTGCGCGCCGTCCGCGACCTCAACGGCTCCGACCTCCACCTCATGGTGGGGCTCCCCCCCCGCGCCCGCATCTCCGGCTCCCTCGTCACCCTCGGCCAGTTCCCCGTCATCACCCCCGGGCAGATGGAGGCCTTGCTTCACGAAATCTGCCCCGCCCATCGCTGGGACTATTACGTGAAACACCACGACCTCGACTTCGCCTACGAGATCCCCGGCCTTTCCCGTTTCCGCGTCAACTACCTCGAAAACGCCTGGGGACGCGCCGCCGTCTTCCGCCAGATTCCCTCCGACATTCTTTCGTTCGAAGAACTCGGCCTGCCCGAGTCGCTCAAAAAACTTTGCACCCTGCGCGAGGGCCTCGTCCTCGTCACCGGTCCCACCGGCAGCGGCAAGTCCACGACACTCGCCGCGATGATGGACTACATCAACGTGAACTTCCGCCGCAACATCGTGACGGTTGAGGAACCCATCGAGTTCGTTCACAAAAACAAAAAGTCCATCATCGCCCACCGCGAGGTCGGCGAGCATACCGAGGGCTTCGGCGAGGCGCTCAGAGGCGCCATGCGCGCCGATCCCGACATCATCCTCGTCGGCGAGATGCGCCACATCGAGACCATGCGCCTCACCCTCCGCTGCGCGTCGATGGGCATGCTCGTCTTCGCCACGCTCCACACCAACAACGCCCCGAAGACCATCGACCGCATCATCGACTCGTTCCCCGCCGACGAACAAAACCAGGTGCGCGTCCTCCTCGCCAGCTGCCTGCGCGGCATCGTCTCCCAACTCCTCTGCAAGCGCATCACCGGCGGACGCGTGGCCGTGCACGAAATTCTCCTCCCCCACGACGCGCTCGCCGGCACCATCCGCAGCGGCAACATCCCGGCGATCCGCAACATCATTGAGGGCTCCCGCGCCGAGGGCATGACCTCGATGGATGTCTCGCTGGGCGAACATCTGGAAGCCGGCGAGATCAGCGCCCGCGAAGCCTACATGAAGGCGACCGACAAATCCCTCTTCGAACGGCTCCTCGGCCCCGACAACACCATCCACAACTGACCGGCGGGCTATGAGCGTATCCGAAAAACAGGTACAACTCATCGAGGACCTCTCGTTTATCGAGGACAAGCAGGAGCGTCTCGCCGCCGTAGTCGACCGCGCCCGCCGTCGTCCGCCCTTCCCTCCATCATCCAAGACCGATGCCCACCGCGTTCACGGTTGCATCTCCCAAGTCTGGGTCACCGGCGAACTGAGGGACGGCGGGATCCATTTCGAATTCGATGCCGACTCCCCCCTCGTGAAAGGCCTCGTCGCGCTTCTCATCGATCTCTACGAAGGCGGCACACCCGCCGACATCGTCGCGACCGAGCCCGTCCTGTTCGAACAACTCGGTTTGTCCCGCGATCTCACCGCCACCCGACAAAACGGCCTCGTCGCCGTCCGCGCGCACATCAAGGCCGTCGCCGAATCCTTCCTCCCGTAGCCGCGAGCGTGAGCGAGTGGACCCCGAACGCCGCCATGCTCTACGACGCGCACAACCACCTGCAGGACGAGTGGCTCGCGCCCCACCTTGAGCGCATCACCTCCGTCGTCGCCGAGCTCGGCATCGCCGGCATGGTCGTCAACGGCACCCACCCCGACGACTGGCCGCGCGTCGAGACGCTCGCCACCCGCTTCCCCTGGGTTCGCCCCGCCTACGGCGTCCACCCGTGGGACGTCGGCAGCTTGCGTGACGACACGTGGCTCGAACAACTCGAGTCCCGCCTCGCCACGCATCCGCTCGCAAGTGTGGGCGAGATCGGCCTCGACCGGTGGATCATCGACTCCGCCCGCCCCGACGATCCGCGCCTGACCGGCCTGCATCGTGCGACGCTCGACGAACAGAAAGCCGTCTTTCTGCCCCAACTCGCGTTGGCCGCCCGACTCAACCTCCCCGTCACGATCCATTGCCTTCAAGCCTTCGGCGCGCTCGACGAACTGCTCCATGAGCATCCCGCGCCCGAACGCGGTTTTCTGCTCCACGCCTACGGCGGCCCCGCCGAACTGGTCCCGCGCCTCGCGGCCCGCGGCGCGTATTTTTCCTTCAACGGCAACTTCCTCGACCCGCGAAAAACAAAACAACAGGACGTCTTTAAACAAATCCCCGCCGATCGCCTCCTCGTCGAAACCGACGCCCCCGCGATGTCGCTCCCGCAGTCCTGGCGCACCCACAAACTCCCGTCCTCGCCCAACGGCTCGGCGGTCAACCACCCGGGCAACCTCGACGCCGCCTACGCCGGACTCGCCTCCCTGCGCGGAGTCCCGCTTCATAAGTTGACCACCCAAATCGCGGACAACTTCACCCGCTTCTTCGGCCGGTGAAAACGTCCGAAACGAGCGCGAGTCAGAGGCAGGAGAGGGCTCGCTGCATATTCGCCTAAGGAATACGCACGCGGGACCGGACGGCCCGGCGGTCCGTCCCCACCTCATACTTACAATCGCTGGAGATGGAACCCGCCGTCGACGTCGAAGACCGCACCGGTGGAGAACGGAAAGCGATCCTCGGCGATCGCGCTCACCGCACGGCCGATGTCCTCGGGCTTGCCCCAACGGCGAATGGGCGTGATGCCTCGCTCGTCCTCGATGATGAGCTTGTCGTACTTCTCCTTCACCGCACCGGTCATGTCGGTCGCGATCACCCCGGGGCGGATCTCGTAAACATTGATGCCGTCGTTCGCCAGACGATCGGCGAAGAGTTTCGTCATCATCGCAAGCCCCGCCTTGACCATGCAGTAGTCGCCTCGATTGATCGACGCCGTGTAGACCGAGATCGAGGTGATGTTGACGACACGACCGCGAAAGCCCTCCGCATCCGGCGCCTGCGCCAGCATCTGTTTCGCCACCAGCTGGGTGAGAAAATAGGGGCCCTTGAGGTTGATGTTGAAGAGGCGGTCAAAGCTCTCCTCGCCCGCATCGAGCAGATCCGCGCGCACCTTGGGAGCGACGCCGGCGTTGTTCACCAAGAGGTCGATGCGCCCAAACTGCCTGACCGTCTCGGCCACCAAGCGCTCGCGATCCGCCGCCACCGCGACGTCACCCTGCACGATAAACCCGTCACCTCCCGCCGCCTTCACCAAGGCCAGCGCTTCGGCCGCCGCTTCGGCGTTGCCCGCATAATTGATGGCCACGCGATGGCCGGACTTGGCGAGTTCAATGGCGATACCGCGGCCGATGCCGCGCGACGCACCCGTGACGAGAACGGATTTTTGTAACATGCCTCATGCAACCCGCCGCCGTTCCGACCGGCAAAAGCAAAACTCGCCGCTGCCAGCACATTCCCGCCTCCCGCTAGCACAATTCCGGTTCACAGCCGGGACCCCGATCTCCGGCATGAACCGATCGGCGGAAGTTCTGTCCGTCCGCCTTAACCCCGGTCTCTTCAGCTAAATCAACACCGGGCAATTAACCCGACAGTCCGTCCAACCATGAAAACATCCGCCCTCCTGATTCTCTCCCTCGTTGCGCTGCTCACCGCCGGCTGCTCCGACAAATCCCAGCCGGAAAACACCCCGCCCGCACCGTCACCCAGCGTTTCCGACCGCGCCAACACGGCGCTTCAAGATACCAAAGAGGTCATCGGCGATGCCCGGGAGGCCCTCGATGCCAAATTAACCGAATGGAAACTCACGCCGGCCGACATCAAGGCGGATCTCGAAAAAACCGGCCGCGTGATTCGCAAAAGAACCCTCGCCGCAGGCGAGCGAGTTGGCGGAGCGTTGGACAACACCCGCCTCGTCACCGTGATCAATGGCAAATTCATCGCCGATCGCGACCTCTCGGCGCTCAAGATCAACGTCGATGCCAACGAGGGCATCGTGACACTCACCGGAGAAGTCGCCTCGCTGGATCTCGCCGGCCGAGCCATCGCCCTGGCCCTCGACACCGAAGGCGTCACTCAAGTCATCGGCCAACTCAAAGTCATGTCGGACGACACCTCCGACACACCCGCCGATGACTCGCCGACGATGATGTAGGGCCGCCCCAGGCCCGCCCCTCACACCGCCCCCCGATGCCGCGACAGTTCGCTCGGCGGCACGCCGTGGATCGCCTTGAAGCAGCGTGAAAAATGATAGGGATCGGCGAATCCTACCCGTTGCGCCGCCTCCTTCACGAGGCCGCCTTGCACGAGAAACGCCGCCGCAAGGTTCATCTTACGACGCAGCAGATATTGATACGGGCTCGTGTCCTGATAGCGGCGAAACAACCGGCACACGCTTGATTCCTCCAACCCCGTCGCTTGCGCAATCTCGCGCAACGTGTGCAACCGTTCCGCCTCCGCATCGATCAGCGCCTTGCATCGTCGAAACGATTCCTGCGCCGGATCGCCCTGAGCCGAGACCGAGGTCGCCGCGTCCTCGATCTTCAGCAGCAACAATTCAAACAGCTGCGCACAGATCGCCCCCGTCAACGGACTCACCCGTTGTCCTTCGCGCACCAGGTCGTCCATCACACCGCGAATCTCCGCATGTGCCGCCAGCGCGCGCACCGCCCCCGGCCCGACTCCCGCCCGCCGCAGCCGTCCCGCCGCGCCCGCGCCCGCGATACACACGAAATATTTCAACATCGGCCGCGCCGGTTCGGTGCGCATCATGCACCGCGTCGACGGCCCATATGCGAACACGCTCCCCGGCCCCAGCGGATGTTTCTCCCCGTCGAGTTCGACTTCACCCGCACCTTCGGCGACGTATTCCAAACAATGATACGAGTACGACCGGCGACGGATTTCGTAATCGGGATTGCAACGCTCGCGCCCTCCCAAGGTCACCACAACGCCCTTCGATCCGATCCCCGGCGCCAGGTTGAGAAAAAAATAACGCGTCCCCGTCACCTGCTTCGAGAGCAGCGCCTCCGCCGAACGTGGGCCGATTTTATCCATGCTTGTTCCGCTTATATCCATTCTCCGCTCGCTCTATCCAGCGTATAATGGTCGCCGTCCCTCAAACCCGGTTCCACGCCGATAATCTCTAGGTCACTCACAACCCCTGCCCCTGAATCACCATGCCTAAAACACCCAAGAACACCGTCACCCTGATCGCCAACGGCGACCTGCGTCATACCGCCAACGCCGTCTGCTGGGCCGCCCAGGCCGAGATGGAAAAGACGCTCACCGCCGCGCTCGCGAACCTTGGCCACAAACTCGTCCGCGCCCATGGCTACAAGAAGGACGTGAAGCACGGCTTCATCAGCTCGCAGAAGGAGGGCATGGAGGTGTTCGCCACCATCGATCCCGACGCCCCCATCATCGTCGCCGAGGCCGTCTGGCAGTATTCGCATCATATTCTTCACGGTTTGATTTCGCATCGCGGGCCGATTCTCACCGTCGCCAATTGGTCCGGCACCTGGCCCGGGCTCGTCGGCATGCTCAACCTCAACGGCTCGCTCACCAAGGCCGGCGTGAAATACTCCACGCTCTGGAGCGACCACTTCGACGACGCCTACTTCCTCACCGGCCTGTCCACCTGGCTCAAGACCGGCGTGGCCAAGCACAAGATCACCCACGTAAAACCCCTCGCCAAGGCCGCCGTCCCCGCCAAGGCCAAGGCCCTCGCCAAAAAACTCGCCGACGAGCTCCGCGTGAAAAAGTCCATCATGGGCATCTTCGACGAAGGCTGCATGGGCATGTACAACGCGATCATCCCCGACGAGCTCCTCTTCCAAACCGGCGTCTACAAAGAACGCCTCTCCCAATCCGCCCTCTACTACGGCGCCACCCAGGTCAGCGACGAAGACGCCCAAGCCGTGTTCAACTGGTATAAGAAGAAGGGCCTCAAGTTTCACTTCGGGAAAGACGATGCCACCGAGCTCACCGAGGCGCAGGTCCTCTGGCAGTGCAAAACCTACATCGCCGCCGTGCGCATCGCCGACGAATTCGGCGCCGAGACCATCGGCATCCAGTATCAACAGGGGTTGAAAGATCTGCTGCCCGCCTCCGATCTCGTCGAGGGCACGCTCAATAACAGCGATCGTCCCCCGGTGAAAAACGCCGCGGGCAAAGTCGTTCGTGCCGGTGAACCGATCCCGCACTTCAACGAAGTCGACGAATGCGCCGGCCTCGACGGCCTCTTCACCTATCGCGTGCACAAGGCGCTCGGCCAGCCCGTCGAGAACACGCTCCACGATCTTCGCTGGGGCGACTGGGACCAGAGCGGCACCACCGATGACTACGTGTGGGTGTTTCTCATCTCGGGCAGCGCTCCTCCCGCGCATCACATCGGCGGTTGGGCGGGCAGCGATTCGCTGCGCCAGCCTTCGATGTATTTCCGCCTCGGCGGTGGCACGCTCCGCGGCATCGCCAAGCCCGGCGAGATCGTCTGGAGCCGCGTCTTCGTCGAAAACGGCAAGCTCAAGATGGACCTCGGACGCGCCAAGGTCATCACGCTCCCGCAAGCCGAGACCGAGCGCCGCTGGAAGGAAACGACCGTGCAATGGCCGATCATGCATGCGGTGACGTATGGCGTTTCCCGCGACCAGATGATGGCCCGTCACAAGAGCAACCATATCCAGGTTGTCTACGCCAACAGCGCCAAGGACGCCGATCTCGCGCTCTACGCCAAGGCCCAGCTCGCCGCCAACCTCGGCCTTGAGGTGAACCTCTGCGGCACCAAGGCCAACGGCGGAGCGTTCTAAGCCAACACGACGGTTGATTTTCTTGAAAAGGCAGGCCGTCAGCGCCCGCTCTTTTCGCTAGTCCCGCGCGCAGGCCAAAAGCCTGCGCGCTTTTTTGTGGTCGCATCACAAACCCGGCACCTGTGCAGGGCGGGGTATCTGCATGGTTGCAGGCGGACTCGCGGTCGTGGAAAACTCCGCCCGTTTATCATGAAAAGCCTCGTTATCTTTCTTCTCGGTGCCGTCATCGGCGCGTTCGCCTACAGCCTCTACGTCTCCCGCGAAACCGGGGCGGCCCCTCAGGAAGTCGAAGCCCCCCAACCCGAAACCCGCACGCTCGGCGAACGCGCCTCCGACTCGACCACCGGCATCAAAGATCGCCTCGCCGCGAAAGCCAAGGAGTGGCGCCTCACGCCGGAGGAAATCAAACGCGAGCTCCAGCGAGGCGGCCAAATCGTCCGCGAAAAAGCCGGCGCCGCCGGCGGCAAGATCGCCGATGTCCGCATCGTCGCGGTGATCAAGTCCAAGTACGTGATCAATCGCGATCTCCCGGCGAAGGACATCAACGTCGATTGCACCGGCGGAAAAGTGACGCTCACCGGGGACGTGGCCTCGGTTGAACTCATTTCAAAAGCCGTCCTCCTTGCGATGGACACCGACGGCGTCGTCGCAGTCACATCCAACCTCACGATCACCTTGGAAAGGTAGGGCGAACCCTCCGGGTGAGCCGGCTTGGCGGGACGCCTCGCCCTACCTTGGGTGCTCGCCAAACAGCTCCGTCAGCCCGGTTCGAAACGTGATCGGGATGGCATTGAAGTGCGTGAGTCCCGGGAACCGAGCAGCTCGAATCTCCAACTCGGGCACGGGTGGCGCCGCCAATTGATTTTGGAACAGCTCAACATCGCCGACCATCGACTTGCCGTCTTTGAGTCCGATGCTGACGAATAATTTCGCGGGCAACGTCCCGCCCGCCGACTGGATCGCGTCGACCGCTTTTAAAATCGCCCGGTCCCCCCACCAAATCGACGGCGACCCCGCCAACACCCGATTGAAAAACGGCCGCGGCCTGAACAGCGCGTGCAACCCAAACAGCCCGCCCAACGAATACCCTACGATGCCGCGAATCTCCGGGTGCACCGGATAACGGTTCTCAAGTTCCCGCCACAACCTGCCGGTCAAAAACCGCAGGAATGCCTCCGCTCCTCCTGCGTCCGGCTCTTCGGAAGTCGCCACCGGGGTGTAATCCTTCACCCGCCGATTGCCCGGCTTCCCATAACTCGCGCCGTATCCAACGCCCACCAGCAACAGCGGCGGCATCAGCTCTTTCACCACCGCCAGTCTCGCCTTCCGCAGTTCCTCAAACTGATCGTCCGCATCCAGGCACAGCACCGCGATCCACGACTCCGCCCGACCCGTCGATTTCGGCACGTCGACCCAGATCGCGTAAGTCGCCCTCGATGAGGTCAGCTGAAAAGCGGGCGCTTTTCGCGGTTTGGTCATGCTTCACGGGATGGCTTTCCGGAGGCGGGTCAACCGTCCGCATCCGCGCGGCTTGCCCCCCGCCTCATGCCTGACAACGTGGCCACATGTCTTCCAACTCCACGCCCGACGCATCTTCGACGCCCGCCGTTCCTCCCATTCCCGTTCACTCCGCCGGTCCGCTCCCCGGCCGTTACCGACACTACAAAGGCAAAGACTACCTCGTGCTCGGAGTCGCCCGTCACTCCGAAACCATGGAGGAACTCGTCGTCTATCGCCTGCTCTACGACGATCACGGCCTGTGGGTGCGCCCCCGCACCATGTTTCTGGAAACCGTCGAGATCGATGGCCACGTGCAACCGCGCTTCGCCTACGTCGGCCCCGCCTGATCCTCTCGTTCCCGTACCCCACCCGTCCGGCACGTTCTTGTTACGGTCCCGCCCACTGAACTGTTTAGCGGAAATGTGAAGATCGACCGTTGCGTGCAACCGCCGTTCGCCTACGCCGGACCCGACTGATCCCGTCCTCGTTTTCGTTCCGATCGCGTCAACCCAAGGGCGACCCCGTCAGCCGACGAGTGCACACGGGCACGGACTCAGTTCACCCGGCGCTTTCGTCGCATTCGCACACGTTTCCTCAACACCCCACCCCATGCTCCTGCTCCTCGCCCTCAGCCCGGTCGTCGCCGTGGCCGTGCTGCTCGTCGTCCTTCGCTGGCCCGCCAAACGCGCCATGCCGGTCGCCTACTTGCTCACCGTCACGGTCGGACTCTTTGCCTGGAAAATGCCCTTCGCCCGCGTCGCCGCCTCGACCATCGAAGGCGCAATCATCGCCGTCAGCGTCCTGTACATCGTCTTCGGCGCGGTGCTGCTGCTTAATACCCTCCAAGCCTCCGGCGCAGTCGGCACCATCCGTCGCGGCTTTCTCGCTCTATCGCCCGACCGGCGCGTGCAAACCATCATCGTCGCCTGGCTCTTCGGTTCGTTTATCGAAGGCGCCTCGGGCTTCGGCACGCCGGCCGCCGTGGCGGCGCCGCTGCTTCTCGCCTTGGGATTCCCGGCACTCGCCACGGTCCTGGCAACGTTGATTATCCAGAGCACCCCCGTGTCGTTCGGTGCGGTCGGCACGCCCATTCTGATCGGCGTCAACAACGGCCTGAGCGGTTCGCCGCTCGTCGCCTCCCGGCTGGCCGAGCTGGGTGTCACTCAAGGCGAATACCTGCTCCAGGTCGCCGCTCGCGTGGCCCTCTTGCATGGTATCATCGGCACGCTCCTCCCGCTGTTGCTCGTGTGCGTGATCACCCGCCTGTTTGGCCGTGCACGGTCGTGGCGCGAGGGCCTTGGCGTCTGGAAATTCGCCTTGTTCTCCGGCTTCGCCTTCACCGTGCCGTACACCCTCACCGCGGTTTTCCTCGGACCGGAGTTTCCGTCGTTGATCGGCGGGTTGATCGGCCTCGCCCTCGTCATCACCGCCGCCCGCCGCGGATTTCTGACGCCGAAAGAAAACTGGGACTTCCCGCCTCGCGAGGAATGGCCGGCCACTTGGCTCGGCACTCTCCGCGCCGGGGACGCGCCAACCGGAAACGCCCCCGGCCTGTTGCGCGCCTGGATGCCGTACGTGCTCGTCGGCATGTTCCTGGTGCTTACCCGGCTTCACATGCTGCCGATCAAGGCGTGGTTGCTCTCCGTGCGAGTGGGCTGGACCAACATTCTCGGCACCGGCATCAACGCCCTGTTCGATCCCCTCTATCTTCCCGGCACGGTTTTCCTCGTCGTGGTGGCGATCACTTGGTGGCTGCACCGTATGTCGGGTTCCGCCTGTCGGCAGGCCATCGAAACCTCCGTCGTGACACTCCAGGGAACCTGTATCGCCCTGCTGTTTGCGATTCCGCTGGCACGCATCTTCATCAACTCCGGCGTCAACGATGCCGGCATCCCGAGCATGCCGCTCCTGCTGGCCGAAAATGCCGCGTACGTCGCGGGCTCGGCCTGGCCCTTGGTGGCCCCGTGGGTCGGTGCTTTCGGTGCGTTCATCGCCGGAAGCAATACGATCAGCAACATGATGTTCTCGCTGTTTCAATTCGGCGTGGCCGACAACATCGGCGTCTCCACGCTGTGGGTGGTCGCACTCCAGGCGGTCGGCGGCGCGGCGGGCAACATGATCTGTATCCACAACGTCGTCGCCGCCTCCGCGACGGTCGGGCTCGCCGGGCGCGAGGGCACGTTGATCCGGGGCGTCTTGTTGCCGCTGGGTTATTACCTGCTCGCGGCGGGCCTGCTCGGGCTCGCCTTCACCCGGGGGTTCTCACCCGCCTGACACAAAGCCCGCCGGCCGTCGCCGTCGGTTATTCGGGATTCCATTTGCGCACCCGAAGCCTGCCGCTTTGTTGAGTCCGCACATGTCGGACGACGACCACCACCCGCACCAACGCGAACGATTTGCCCGCATCCGCCGGGTCAAATTCCTCCTGCGTTTTATGCCGCGGCGCGCCGTCTTCCATAAGTATCCGCTTGTAGGTCGTTTTGCCGCGATCGCCCGCAAGCGCTCCTACCTGTGGTCCTTCAAGACCGCCCACATCCGCCCTTCTCTCTACGCCGGTTCCATTCTCTCCTTGCTCCCGTTTTTGGGGATGCAACTTCCCATCGCATTGATCCTGGCCTTGCTGCTCCGCGCCAACTTCATGGTGCTCGGAGGACTTCAGTTCATCACCTCACCCGTCACCGCCGTGCCCATTTACTACGGCACCTACCAACTCGGCAAAGCGGTGATCTCCCTCTCCGGCTTCGGTCACAGCATCGAGGTCACGGACGAAACCGCCTTCAACCTTTCGCCCGTGAACACCACCGGTGATGTCGGCGAGGCGGAGTCCGGCTCCAACCCCGCCACGCCGCCAGCCGAACTCCGCTGGAACCAGCGCCTCGGCACCCGAATCAACGCCCTGCTCCTGGGTGGCTTGATCGGCGGTACCATTCTGGGTGCGTTCCTCGATCTCCTCTGGCGCATCGGCGCGCGCCAGGCCGCGGCCCACCGGCGCAAAGTTCTCGCCCGAAAAGCCGCTTCCAGCTCGACGGAGTCTTCTCCGGATTCACTGTAAGTTCCCGCATGTCCGGTTACTCCCGTCTCTTCTTCTTACCCTTGCTGTTGACCCTCGGCGCCGTCTTCATCGGACTCGCCGGCTGCCGCTCCGGCAAATCCGCCTCCAAGCCCACGCCCGCCCAGACCTTGCCGGCGCCGCCCGCCCCGCCGGTCGAGTTCCCGGTCATGCTCGGAGTGGACGTGCTCGAGGCCACCCGCTTCCGCGCCATCGCCGGAAAAAAGGTCGGCCTTCTCACCCACCCCGCCGGCGTCAACCGCCGCGGCGAGAGCACCATCGACGTCCTCCGCCGCGCGCCGCAGTCCAAGCTCGTCGCCCTCTTCGCCCCCGAGCACGGCTTCGACGGGCAGATCAAGGCCGGCGACAACTTCGGCGACACCGTGCACGTCCCCAGCGGCCTGCCCATCTACTCCCTCCACGGGAAGAACCGGAAGCCCAC
>JANJTQ010000107.1 GCA_024711005.1 Opitutaceae bacterium
GCCGCCATCGTCGCCCGCGAACCACGCAACGTCACCGCCCTTTGGTACCTCGGCCAGTCCGAACTCAAAATGCAGCGCCGGGAAGAGGCCACGGCCACCCTCTCCAAAGCCGCCAAACTCGCCCCGCAAGATCACCGCATCCTCGCCGAATTCGGTGGTGCCAGTCTTCTCCGCGCCACCGAACTCGGAGTTTCTTTCCGGGCGATCGGCCATGCGCGCCGCGGACGCAAGGCACTCGAACAGGCGGTGGCACTCGCCCCCGACATCGTCGGCTATCGCGAAGGTCTCGTGCAGTTCTACACGCGCGCTCCCGGGTTTGTCGGCGGCAGTTTCGACCACGCGTACGCCCATATCGACGAAATCGCCAAACGAGATCCCGCCCGCGCGACTGTCATTCGCGCCAACACCCTCTGCGCCCAGGAACGCTACGCCGAAGCCTTGGACACCTGCGAAAAATTCATCGGCGACCACCCCGACCACTATCTCGCGCTTTATACTCTCGGTCGCATTGCCTCCGAGACCGGTCAAAAACTCACACGTGGCGAAACCGCCCTTCGGCGTTGCTTGCAACTCACCCCGCGCATCGAAGAACCCAATCACGCCGAAGTACATTACCGCCTCGGGATGATCGCCGAAAAGAGCCATCGCCTTGCCGACGCCCGTCGTGAATACGAATCGGCCCTCGCCCTCGAGCCCGCCTTTACCGAGGCCGCCGATGCCCTCGCCCGTCTGAAATAGGCGGGGCGGTGCCATCGGACCCGCCGCTCCGAATATCCGAATGCGGGTCGCAAGCTTGCCCGCGCTCCCGGGTCTCTCATGCTGCCCCATCCGCACGCATGAGCGTCCCGCCACCCATTGTCGAACTCCAGTCCGTCACCAAACATTTCGGTGACAACACCCGCCCGCCCGTGCTCGACGGCCTCTCGCTACAGGCCCACCCGGGAGAGTTCATCGGCGTCATCGGCCTGAGCGGTTGCGGCAAATCCACCCTCCTTCGCCTCCTCGCCGGCCTGACCGCTCCGACCTCCGGTCGCGTCCTCATCGAAGACCATCCCGCCGACACCACCTCCGCCGAACGCGCGTTCATCTTTCAAGACGCCACCTTGCTCCCGTGGCTCACCGTCCGGCGCAACGCCGAGTTGCTCCTCCGATTTCGCCGGCTCCCCGCCGCCGTCCGTCGTGAACGTGTCGCGCAACTCCTCGCCCTCGCCCGTATCGGCCATCTCGCCGACCGCTATCCGCGCCAGCTCTCCGGCGGCGAAAAGATGCGCGTCTCCATCGCCCGAGCCCTCGTCCTCGAGCCTTCGCTTCTTCTGCTCGACGAGCCGTTCGCCGCCCTCGACGAACTCACCCGCGAACACCTCAACGAGGAACTGCTCGCCCTTCGCGAGCGCCAGCGTTGGACCGCCTTCTTCGTCACCCACTCGGTCGCCGAGGCCGTGTTTCTTTCCACGCGCATCCTCATTCTCTCCGCCGGTCGCATCGCCCACGATCTGCCCGTGGACCTGCCATTTCCCCGCACCAACGCGACCCGCGAACATCCCGCGTTCCACCAACGCGTCGTCGAAATCTCCCGCCTGCTCCGGGACACCGCCGCATGAACCGCCGGGCCCTCACCATCGCTCTTCCGATCCTCACCGGGATCCTCCTCATCGTCGTCTGGTATGTCGTGCGTTTGTGGATACTTCCCGAAACCCAGCGTTTCCTCCTGCCCGCTCCCGACGCGGTCGCACGCGCCTTCGTCGAAAAAGCGCCCCAACTCGGCGCCGCGACGCTTTCCACCGCCACCGGCGCCCTCCTCGGTTTCGGGGCCGCCGTCCTCGGTAGCGCTTTCCTCGGTCTCATTTTGTCCCTCTCGCCGTTGGTCCGGGCCGCGCTTTATCCGTGGCTGATGGCGCTCCAACTTACGCCGATCATCGTCCTCGCCCCCATTCTCATCCTGTGGGTCGGCCCCGGGCTGAAGAGTGTCACCATCATCACCTTTCTCATCAGTTTCTTTCCGCTCGTGGTGAACACCACGCAGGGCCTCGTCTCCACTGATCGCAATCTCCTCGATCTTTTCCGCATGGGCGGAGCCACCCGAGTCCAACAGATCTGGCTGCTGCGCATCCCCGCCGCCTTGCCGTACTTTTTCACCGGCTTGCGCATCGCCGCCGCCCTCGCCCCCATCGGGGCAATCTCCGGCGATATCTTTGCCGGCAACTCCGGCGGTGGTCAGGGCGGACTCGGGTTTCTCGCCGTCATCTACAGCTCCCAGTTCCAGATCCCCGCCCTCTTCGCCACCGCCATTGTCAGTTGCATCCTCGGCTTTCTCTTCGCCGGCACCGTCAACTGGCTGAGCTGGCTCGCCCTCCGCCGCTGGCACGACGCCTACCAACCGAAGGATGCCTGACCGCACCTCTTTCTCTTTCCTCCTAATCTTTCTCTTTTTCCCTTCCGTGCCCGCTCTCCTTGAACTCCTCTGCCGCGACCGCCGACTCCCCCTCGACGGCACGCCTCACATCGTCGGCATCCTCAACGTCACCGACGACTCCTTCTTCGATGGCGGACAACACAACTCGCTCTCCGCCGCGCTTTCCCACGCACGACTCCTCGTCGCCGAGGGCGCATCCGTAATCGATATCGGCGGACAATCCACGCGTCCCGGTTACGTCGAGGTCGGTCCCGAAGAAGAGATTCGCCGTGTCCTTCCCGTCATCCGCGAACTGGTCCGCCACGTCGCCGTTCCGCTCTCGATCGACACCTATCACGCCGCCGTTGCCGACGCCGCCTTGGAAGCCGGCGCACACATCGTCAACGACGTCCATGGACTCCAACGCGATCCCAACATGGCCGAGGTCATCGCCCGCCACGGCGCCGCCGCGATCCTCATGCACAACGACGCCGATTTCCGCACCACGCCTGGCGACGTGATCGAAAACCTAAAACCATTTCTCGCCCGTTCCCTCGCCCTCGCCGCCGCCGCCGGCATCGACCCGGCTCGCGTCATTCTCGATCCCGGCATCGGCTTCGCGAAGACCCAGCCACAAAATCTCGCGATCCTCGCCCGCCTCTCCGAATTGCACGTGCTCGGACATCCGCTTCTTCTCGGCGCCTCGCGCAAATCCGTCATCAGCCACGTCCTCGATCTTCCGCCCAACGAACGCCTCGAAGGCACCCTCGCCCTCACGGCCTTGGCGGTCTCCCAAGGCGTGCAATTCCATCGCGTCCATGATGTCAGCGCCAACCATCGTGCCGCCCTGATGGCCGCCGCCGTCCGAAACAGCCGCTAAATCGTTCTCGTTCTCTTACTCGTTCTCGTTCTTTCCTCTTTCTCGTAATCTTTATCTTTCTCCCTCCGATTCCGATTCCCACATGACCGGACGCATCACCCTCTCCAACATGGTATTTTACGGATACCACGGCGATCTCCCCGAGGAAACCACCCTCGGCCAGCGTTTCGTCATCGATCTCGTGCTCACGCTCGACATCGCCGAGGCCGCCGCAACCGACGACCTCAACAAGACCGTCGACTACACCCAGGTTTACTCGATCTGCCGCGAGACCGTGGAGAAAGACCGTTTCAAGCTCATCGAAGCCCTCGCCAATCACGTCATTGATCGCGTCCTCGTCGCCTGCCCCATCGTCGACAAGGTCGAGATCATCATCAAAAAGCCTTCCGTTCCCATCGCCGGCATCCTCGACCATGTCGCCGTCGAAACCAGCAAATCGCGTGCAGACAGCCTACCTCGGACTGGGCGGTAATCTCGGCGACCGCCGCGCCATCCTCTCCGAGGCCCTCGCCCGCCTCGCCGCCGCGCCTCACGTTCGCCTCGCCCGCATCTCGCCGGTTTACGAGACCAAGGCGATCGGCCCCGGCGATCAGCCCGACCACCTCAACCTCGTGGTCGAACTGGAGACCAGCCTCGCGCCCCTCGCGTTGCTCGACCTCTGCCTCGCGATCGAGCACCACCTCGGCCGCGTCCGCCGCGAACGCTGGGGCCCGCGCATCATCGATCTCGATGTGCTCTTCGTCGGAGACCTGACAGTCCAGGACGAGCGATTGACCCTGCCGCATCCGCACCTCCACGAACGCGCCTTCGTCCTTGTCCCGCTCGCCGACCTCGCTCCGGACCGCGTCATCAAAGATCAGACGGTGCGCGAACATCTCGCCCACGTTGACCGCTCCGGCGTCACGCTCCGCCCCGACTTCGCGCTCAGCCCGCCTGTTCTCCTCGAAGAAGTCACCCTCCCCGCACCGCCGCACGAGTTCTTCGCCCGCCTGCAAGACCGCGACCATGCCTTCCTTCTCGACAGCGGACTCTCCTCGGGCGGTCTCGGCGCGTATTCATTTATCGGATTCGAGCCTTTCCTCGTCTTCCGCGCCAAGGCCGGCCACATCACCCTGACCCAGGACGGCGTCACCCAAACGCACGACGGCCCCCCCCTCGCCGAACTCCAAACCCTCCTCCGTCGTCACCACCGCCCCCGGCAAGTTTGTCACTTAATAAGTGACAAACCTGCCGCGTCGTCCGAACGGCTGAGTCTGCCGTTCGTCGGCGGCGCCGTTGGCTTTTTCGGCTATGAACTGTGCACGCAGCTCGAAAAGCTTCCGCGTGCCCGTCCCGACGATCTCCCTGCCATCCCCGACTGTGAATTCGCCTTCTACGACAGCCTGATCGCCCACGAACATGCCACCGGTCGCACCTGGCTCGTCGCCAACCCCGTCGCATCCACCCCCGCCGCCACCCTGCTCGCCTGTCTCCGCACCCCCCTCGAAACACCCACCGCCATCGATCCGGTTTGTCACTTAATAAGTGACAAACCCTCCGCCCCTCCCGCTCAAAAACCAACCGCGAATTTCGACTTTCCCTCCTACTCCGAGGCCGTCGGCCGGATTAAGGCCTACATCGCCGCCGGCGATGTCTATCAGGTGAACCTCACCCAGCGGTTCGAGACTCCGCTCCCATGCGAGCCTTACTCGCTCTACCTACGGTTACGCGGCCGAAGTCCCGCGCCGTTTGCCAGCTATCTTTCCTTCGGCGACGTCCGTATCCTCAGCAGTTCCCCCGAGCGTTTTCTCACGTTGCGCGATCGCCACGTCGAAACCCGCCCGATCAAGGGCACACGTCCGCGTTCGTCCGATCCGGCCGCCGACTCCCGTCTCGCCGCCGAACTCCTCGCCAGCGAAAAGGACCGGGCCGAGCTCCTCATGATCGTTGACCTCGAACGCAACGACCTCGGTCGCGTCTGCCAATTCGGCTCCGTGAAGGTCGAAAAGCTCTGGCAACTCGAATCCCATCCGACCGTCCACCACCTCGTCGCCACCGTGTCGGGAACGTTGCGCGACGAGATCGACGTCATCGACTGCGTGCGCGCGTCCTTCCCCGGCGGCTCCATCACCGGGGCCCCGAAAATCCGTTCGATGGAAATCATCGACGAACTCGAACCCCACCGCCGTCACGTCTACACCGGCGCGATCGGCTACATTGGCTTCGACGGCAATGCCGATCTCAACATCGCCATCCGCACCATCACGTGTGTCAACGGACGCGCCTATTACCACGTCGGCGGCGGCATCGTCTGGGACTCCGACCCCGCCGCCGAATATCAGGAAACGCTCGATAAAGGTCGCGCCATGCACGAGGCGCTCACGACCACCTAATCATTCTCGTTCTCTTCCTCATTCTCGTTCTCGATTTGCCGATCCGAAGAGAACGACAAAGAGTACCGAAGAACGAGAACGATCCCATGCCGTCCACTTCCCGCATCCTCCTGGACAACCTCCTGCTCTCCACCACCGACGCCCGGATCTCCGCGACGAGCGAGGGATTTCTCTACGGCCATGGTATTTTCGAGACCCTGAAAATCATCGACGGTCGCCCGGCGTTCCTTGCGCAACATCACGCTCGCCTCATCGCCAGCGCCCGCGCCTTGGATCTCCCCTACGCCGTCGATTCCGGCACCCTCCGCGACCGGCTTCACCAGGTCATCGCGGCGAACGCACTGATCAACGGGTCCGCCAAGGTCGTCCTCTTTAACCATGGAGGGACCACCGGAGAACTTATCACCACCAAGCCCGGGCCGTATCCCGAGGAGACCTACACTCGCGGGTTCCGACTCCAAACCACTTTCACCGGAGAACGCACCGGCACGCTCTCCGCCCACAAAACCCTCAACTACCTCGCCAATATCCGCGCCAAACGCGCCGCCCTTGCCGCTGGCTTCGACGAGGCCCTCTTTGTCACGCCCGCCGGCATCGTTATCGAAGGCGCCACGACCAACATCTTTGTCGTGCGCAATGGCCTCGCCTATACGCCGCCGCTTGCCAGCGGACCACTCCCCGGAATCGCCCGCGCCCAGGCGCTGGCCCTTCTCGGTCCTACTCGAGCCCGGGAAACCCTCCTCACCACGATTGATTTACAGCATGCCGACGAGATCTTCGTCACCAACGCCCTGCTCGGCATCATGCCGGTCAGCCGCCTCGACGATCGCGTTCTCGACCTTGCTCACACACCGGTCACCCGGGAACTTCGTTCAGCCTACCGGACCCACGAACTCAATTCCCTTACATGACGACACGTATCGCCCTCCTCCTTGCCGCCGCCACCGCCTGCCTGACCTTTACCGCCTGCGATAGAACGCCACCCCACGAATCCACCGACTCGACCACAGCCGGCCAAAACCCCACCAAAATCATCGTCCAACTCGACTGGGTCGCAGAGCCTGAACATGGCGGATTCTACCAGGCGCAAGCCAAAGGGTTCTTCAAAGACGCCGGCCTCGATGTCGAAATCATTCCCGGCGGACCCAATGCGTTCGTCATGCAAAAAATCGCCACCGGCCAGGCCCACATCGGCCAGGGCGACAGCACCAACACCCTCCTCGCCGTCGCCCAGGACATCCCCGTCATTCAGATCGCGGCCGTTTTCCAAAACGACCCGTCCGTGTTCATGCTGCACGCCGACAATCCGGTCACCCGCTTCGAGGACCTCGACGGAAAGACCGTCATGGCCCGCCCCGAATGGGCGTTCCTTCCGTATCTAAAAAAGAAATACGCCATTGATTTTAAGCTGATTCCCCAAAACTACTCCGTCGCCAACTTCATCGCCGACAAAACCCTGATCCAGCAGGGCTATTACATCGCCGAACCCTATCACATCATCAAAGGCGGCGGCGAAATGCCCCGGTTCCTCTATGCGTGGGACGCCGGCTTCGACGCCTACGCGGTGCTCGTCGCCAACAAGCCTTGGCTCGCCGCGCATCCGGAAGAAGCCCGCGCGTTCGTGAAGGCCTACATCAAAGGCTGGGACGATTACCTCGCCAACGATCCCTCGCCCGCCCACGCCCTGATGAAGCAGGCCAATCCCAATAACACCGACGAGTTCATGCTCTTCTCGCGCAAAATGATCATCGATGAAAAACTCGTGATTGGACGCGGCCCCGACGGCGGCCCCGCCAATATCGGGCGCATCACCCGCGAGCGTTTCCAAACTCAGATCGACCAGCTCGAAGATCTAGCCATCCTTCCCAAGGGCAAAGTCACCGTCGACCAGGCGATGACCACCGACTATCTGCCGTGAGTCGGATTTTTTAACGCAAAGACGCCAAGACGACCTTCGCCACCCAATCCGCTCCTCTCTTCTCTGCGGCCTTAGCATCCTGGCGTCTTTGCGTTAAAACCCGATTCCCCCTTCCCATCCTCCATGTCCGCTCCCGACGCCCGCTCCCGCTTCCTCGACCTTCTTCACTCCGCCGTCCACGACGGCACCCTCGTGAAGCTCACTCTCGGCAAACACCGCGGAACCGACGGCACGCTCCAAAATCTCTTTGTCCGTCCGGTCTCGCTCAAAGCCGGTCCGCACCTCTCGCTTCTCTGGCGCCATGCCACGCGAGACATCACCAAAAACCACCCTCCCGCCGAGGGCCTTGCGCTCATCGAGCCGCTCATCGGTGGTGACTTTCTCGACGCGCATCTCTTCACCCCCGCACAGAATGTGCAGCTTGAAACCCGCGCCGACGGCACCGCCCGCCTTTCGATAAAAACCGCGTCCGTCGCACCCATGCCCGTCCCCGATGGACATGATCGCGCCAAGTCACACCTCATCGCCGGCGACGCACCCTGGCTGCGAGCCCTCGGTGTTACCAATGACCGCGGACTTCCCCGCGAAGGCATGGCGCACAAATTCCGCCAGATTCAAAAGTTCACCGAACTCCTCGCCCAACTCCTCAGCGAGGCCGGCCTGATCGAGCACGTAGCGCAGGATTCCAGTCTGCATTCCGTCGATGAAAACAAGCTGAAGGACGGCGCTACGTCCGCCCCCGTCCACATCGCCGACATGGGTTGCGGCAAAGGCTACCTCACGTTCGCCCTCGCCGCGCACCTCGGCCCGCGCGCCGAGGTCACCGGTATCGAATCCCGCCCCGAGCTCGTGCAACTCTGCAATGATCTCGCCGCGAATCCCGCCTACCCGCTGCCCAATCTCCGTTTCGCCGCCGGCGACATCGCGTCCACCTCGCTCGACCGCCTCGATGTTCTTGTGGCGCTTCATGCCTGTGACACCGCGACCGACGATGCGCTCGCCAAAGGCCTCGCCGCCGGAGCGCGCCTGCTCGTTGTCTCGCCCTGCTGCCAAAAAGAGCTGCGCCCCCAACTCACCGCACCCGCGGTCCTCGCCGACGCCCTGCGCCACGGCATTTTTCAGGAACGCCAGGCCGAGTTCGTGACCGATGCCCTCCGCGCCATGCTGCTCGAATGGGCCGGCTATCGGACCAAAGTATTCGAGTTCATCTCGACCGAACACACCGCCAAAAACCTCATGATCACCGCGGTCAAAACCGGCCGCGCGCGAGGCGCCGACCTCGCCTTGGCCGCTCGCATTCGTGACTTCGCCGCCTTCTACGGCATTCGCCACCATCGTCTCGCCGGGCATCTCGGGTTTGCGCTTTCCGCATAAGCCCCGTCCCGGAGCGTTGTTCGAGGGGCTTCGCGAGCGAAGCCCCTAATGCGGAATGTTCAGCTGACTCGCTCCCTTAACCCCACTTCCGAAGTCATCGCCTGCGCACGATCAGTTCCCGCCGCGCATGCGCGAGAGGTAGAGACTGGAGTTCGTTTCGTATTTCTTTAGCACCTCGATGATTTCTTTCCGATACTCCAACTGCGCCGGGATGCTGTTCTGCCAGTAAAGGCAGGTCCGATAATAATCGTAATAATCTCCGTGGGTGAGATCCCGCACCCCATCGTCCGAGACGGTTCGAATGACCCGAAACAGGTCTTTGATCTCGATGGCCGCGGATACGCTATTGCTGCCCGCCGCTTGATAACGCGACTCGAAGCGGTCGAGAATCGAGGTCAGTCGCGGGTGTTGGCGTGCGATGTTGAACTTAAACCGAATGACCGCAAGGAGCGCCTCCGAGGTCTCCCGGAACTTTTCAACCCGCTCGGCCTGCGCATTCCATTTCGCAAGATCGATCGCCTCCCACTTCGTGACCCCGTCAAGCCGGTAGCCGAACCACCGCTTCTCCACCTTGGACGGTTCCTCCGCTCCGCTGGGACGCGCCGACGCGCCACCACCCTCTTCAACCCGCACCCGACGGGTTTCCGAATAAGTGGCCACGCCCACCACTTCACCGGTGCTCAAATTGACGATCGGGCTGCCGCTGTTCCCCGATTCGAAATTGGCGCTGACCTCCACCCGCGTCGGTCCCACGCCCACGATGCTCCCGGCGGTCTGCGTGGCCACGCCGCCACCCAGACGGTTGCCCACCACCACGACTTTGTCGCCGATCTTGGTGCTCTTGAAAACATCCTCCGCGAGCTTGAGTTCACCCAGCGCGCCTTGAATGCGAATGATCGCAATGTCGCTGCCCACCGCGCCGAAAATCCCCAGGGGCTGAATCTCCTCACCCCGCAGCGTCTTCATCGTGAATTTTTTGTTCCCACCCAGCACGTGCAGGTTGGTCACCACGAAATCCACATCGCGGATTTTTGTCATGAAGCCGGTCGCGGTGCCGCTGTCACCTTCGATCAAAATGATGCCGGACATCTGTTCGTACGACAGCGCCTGCCCGTCGATCGTCACAGGCGGGGTCGCCGGTGTGGACCCGGCCACGTTATCGGCATCGTCGCCTCCGTCCGGAGCGGACTCGTTTTCTCCCCCGGGGAGCGGTGCGATTTCCGCCAGTTTCACCAAGGCCGCAACATCGATGAAATTCATTTGTTCCGCCGTGAGGGGTGGCCGTGGGGGAGGTTCGCTGATGACAAAATTCTCCGGCGAAAACGTCGGGTTTAACTGTTGATTCTTATAGAATGACTCCACCACGGATACACGCTCGCCCGATGCACCGGGCCGTTTGACGGGGCGTTGCATGATCGTCCGCACGATCACGTAGGTGTCCGAATCGACCCAAAGCATGACCGGAAGGCCCGCACCGGTTTTCGCAACAATCCGAAACGCCGGACGGCCGTTGAGGCTCTCGCGTCCGATCAGTTCCGGCTCGATCAAACCAAGCGCCTGTGTCGGCTCGGGAACCAATTTATCGGCGCGATAGTGCTGCAAAACCAAATCGTCCGGCGCCCCCAGCAGGGAATTGGCCAAGGTGTTGAACCGTTCGGGAGCCAGGTCCCTCACCGTGAACCGACCCCCGAGAAAGACCCCCTGCTTGGTCATCGTGTTTTCGGAACGCACGAGCAAAGACGACGACAACGGAGGACGCCCCCTCATCATGTTCATGCGCGGGTTGTCCGGAGGCTGGCCCAAGTTGTTCTCGATACCCACTCGAAGCGTTTGCGCATCGAGCCAATAACCATGGGGACGGCGCAGCTTCAGTTGAAGCCGACGATATTGGGTGGTCGGGATCTCGTAGCCCCGCGGCTGCTCGGTGGAGTCCGCCGCGAACACGAACTGAATCGTCCGGCTTTCCACCACGGCCTCGTAGGCCGGGGCGTCACCGTAAACCTTGGCGACCGACTCGATGATCTCCTGCGCATCCTGCGCCCGGACGCTCGTGACAAGAAAAACGGTGGCGCACACCGCATGAAAAAACCGAAGGAAACTCATGGAGACTGGGTTGTTGAATAAAAGCCGGAAAACGCCTCAACTCATCCGCTTTGACGCCGCTGGTAAACCCGCAAATCATCCGGCCCCTTGATTTTCTCATCCGCCATTTTCCCCGTATGAATTGGGAGCAACTCGACTGGGCCGCGCTCGACCGCTTGCGCGAAGGTTTTCTCAGCGGCACGGCCGCCGACGGTCCGTACTGGCGCACGCCTTCCGATCTCGCCAGTTATGATCTGACCTATGCCGAACGCATCGGGTGGAAATGGGACGCCGTTCTCCGCGAACTCGCCTCCCACCGGTGGCAGCCGCCGAGGTTGGCGCGAACGCTGGTCGATTGGGGCTGCGGCAGCGGCGTGGCGGGTCGCCGTGTGGCGAGCACTTTCGGCCCGGAGAAATTCGACGCTCTCCACCTCTGGGATCACTCACCTCTCGCCCGTGAGTTTGCCGCCACCCGCGCCCGCGAGACCTTCCCCCATCTCGACATCGTTGTAAACGCGTCCGAGCCCCGGCCGGAGGCACTTCCGCCCTACACGCTCGTTCTCAGTCACGTACTCAACGAGCTTCCTCCCGAAGCCCTGCAAACGCTTCTGGATCTGATCGCCCGCGCCGACGCCGTTCTCTGGGTCGAGCCCGGCACCCACGCCGTCAGCCGTCAGCTGATCGGGATCCGGGAGGCGGTCACCGACCGCTTCAACCTGATCGCCCCCTGCCCCCACCAAGGTGTCTGCGGACTCCTGGCACCGGGCAACGAACGCCATTGGTGCCACTTTTTTGCCCCACCGCCGACAGGAGTGCAAAACGACTCCAACTGGGTGCGTTTTGGACAACGCGCCGGCATCGACCTACGCAGCCTGCCTTACAGCTACCTCGTGCTCGAAAACAAAACGATGACCGCTGCCGGCGAGTCCACATCCTCGCCGCTCCCGCCGTCCGGCGCCGCGCGCATTCTCGGACGCGCCGAGCATTTTAAAGGCTTCGCCCGCGTTCTCTCCTGCGAGGCCGGCGGTGTTGAGGAGTTCGAGCTTCAAAAGCGCGCCGACGCCGACCTGTTCAAACAACTTAAGAAAGACGCCAGCCACCCACTCTACCGCTGGGAACGCGCCGGCAAACGCATCACCGGCGCAACCCGCGTTTAGGGCTCCGAGGTACGTTTTAAGTGGCCGCGAGCGGGAGCGAGTGGTGGCTCGTCCACACGCTCACCCACCCGGCTACCACAGAAATTTAAAAAAAACAGCCCAACGCTTCGCCCAACCCAAAAGGCACATGGGGTCGGGC
>JANJTQ010000145.1 GCA_024711005.1 Opitutaceae bacterium
AGCACAGGGACTGAGGCGCTGCGCGGCCCTGTCCCTGTGCTCGACTGCTACGTTAAAACCAAAAAACCGGGCAACCGGTTTTTTTTGTGGGCGTCAGCCGGCAACCGCTTCGTAGCGCCCGCCGGTGATACCCCAATCCACCACGTTCCAGAACGCCGCGATATAGTCGGCGCGACGGTTTTGGTATTTGAGATAATAAGCGTGCTCCCAGACATCGAGGCCGAGCACCGGAACCACTCCGTCCATCAGCGGAGAATCCTGGTTGGCGGTGGAGCGAATCGCGAGTTTGCCGTCGTCGACCACGAGCCATGCCCAGCCGCTGCCAAATCGCTTGACGGCCGCGTCCGCGAACTGCTTCTTAAACGCATCGAACGATCCGAAGGTCTTCGAGAGGGCATCCGCCAAGGCCCCTTTCGCTTCGCCGCCGCCCTTCGGACTCAGTGTTTCCCAAAAGAACGCGTGGTTCAGGTGCCCCCCCACGTTGTTTCGCAGCGTGGTGCGCAACGGCTCCGGCACGCGTTCGAGCCGGGTGAGCAACACTTCGCCGCTCAATGCCATTAACTCGGGGTTGTCCGCCAGCGCCTTGTTGGCGTTGGTGATGTAGCCTTGGTGATGTTTCGTGTGATGAATCTCCATCGTGCGCGCGTCGATATGCGGCTCGAGCGCGTCGTAGGCATAGGGCAGCTGCGGCAGGGTAAACGGCTGCATCGTGGGTTTGCCCGATGTCGCCGGAGCGGCGGCGTGTACCCGCCCAGTTCCGGTCAGGCCCAAGCCCAGCAACACGGCGCCGGCACCGAGGGTTTTCAAAACATCACGACGCGTTACAGAATTCACGGAAGAGGTTATCGATTTCATGGGTTAAGGATCACATGCCGACCGCGAAAAAGCCTCAAGGTTCATAACGATAACCCACCCCATGAACCGTATGGATCACCGACGTTTCGCCGTCGGACGAATCCAGTTTCTTCCGAAGCTGCGCGACATGCTGATCGAGGGTGCGCGTCGTGCCGAAATAATCGATCCCCCACACCGCGTTGAGCAACGTGTCCCGCGTGAGCACTTCGCCCGAATGAGCCGCGAATACTTCGGCGAGTTTGAGTTCACGCGCCGTCAACGCAGTCGTACGTCCGTCCGCCGTCACCGTAAAACGGTGCCGGTCGATTTCCGCGGCCCCGAACCGGAAAACAGCCGCCGGCCCGGGAACCGTCGCCGATGCGGTCGCCGCCCGAGAACGTCGCAGCAAGGCCTCCACCCGGGCCAACAATTCCTGCACGCCAAAGGGCTTGGTCACGTAGTCGTCCGCCCCCAGTTTCAAGCCCACGACCTTGTCGATCTCCTCGCCCTTCGCCGTGAGAAACAACACGGGCACGCGCGCCTCCTTCGCCCGCAGTTCGCGACACACGTCGTAGCCGCTCACCTTCGGCATCATCACGTCGAGAATCACCAAGTCGTACTTGTCCTGCGGATACAGTTTCAACGCCTGCGCGCCGTCGCTCGCCGGGGTCACCGCATACCCTTCGCTTTCCAGGGTGGCCACGAGGCCGAGCCGGATATTGGCGTCATCTTCCGCGATCAGGATTTTGGCTTTCATGGTTTTTAAAAGACAGAAGCGTGGCTGCGGGCGTCAGCGAGTGGTTCCGGTGATTCGAGAGATCAGGCGGTTTTCAGATGTCTTCCCGGGCGTTATGGCAACAAGAGTACAAACTCCGCGCCGCCACCCGTTCGCTCAACGTAACGTAGATCTCCGCCCAGCCCGCGCGCGAGTCGCCGGGCGATGCTCAAACCCAACCCCGCCCCGCCCTTCTCCGCGACGAGCGTGTCGTCCACACGATGAAACTTCTCGAAAATCCGCTCGCGATGCGCCGCCGGCACCCCCGGCCCACGGTCGGCCACGCGAATGATGGCCCGAGCCGGTTTGTCACTTATTAAGTGACAAACCGGTTCGACCGGTGAAGGCGTCGCGCGTGAAACCGACACCACTCCGCCCGAGGTCGCGTATTTGCAGGCGTTGTCGATCAGGTTGATCAAAATCTGCCCCAACGCATCGCGGTCGGTCTTCACGATCAACGGATCCGTCGGCAGTTCGCGCTTCAGCTCCACTCCACTCTCCGCCACGCGCGGCGCATGCATGTCGAGCAATCGCGTCAGTTCGGTCGTAAGATCCAGCTCAATCCGATCGAAGCGTTTTCCTCCCTGCTCGAGGCGACTGAAATCGAGCACGTTGTTCACGAGCCTCGCCAGCCGCTGCGTCTCGCGTCCGATCGTCCGCAGATAATCGCCACGCTTCGCCTCATCAGGCACGCGGCCTTGCTCCAGCAATTCGGAATACAAACGAATCGTCGTCAGCGGGGTTTTGAATTCGTGGGACACATTTGCGACGAAAGAAGTTTTTTGCGCCGCCTCCTCCTCGCTGCGCCGCGCCTGTCGAAGCAGCAGCATGCCACCCGAGAGAATCGCCGCGACCAGCACGCCGGCCAGCACTCCACTCAACGTGACAAAGACCCCGTCGGACATCCGTTTTCCGTTTTCCGCCAAAAACCCCACGACCTCCCAGCCCGGCAGCACGGTCCACGAAATCGGCACGGTGACCAACGGTGTGCGCGACGACACCAGGCGGTCGAACGACGACAAGGCCTTCTGCTGGTAGACGGCTCCGCCGATTTCGCGCAACTCGTACACCTCGCCCGGCTCCCGCCCCTCGGGCAGAACATCGCCCAGCCGCGCCGCGACCTGAGACAATTCTATTTCCACGCCCACCACATCGCCCGCCGGCAGTGCGCGCCAACCGAGCACATGCAGACGATCGCCATCACGCCACGGCAGCCATCCCGTGCGATCGACCGGGATGACGTAGCCTCCCTTTAGTTTCGATATCTCCTGCAGGTTGGAACGAGCCACGTTCATCTGCATCGCGTTGGACGTCGACTGCTGCGCCACCCGCTCCTGCTGCTGAAACTTACCGGCATACCCCGTGTCCGCCTGAGCCCAAGGCGCGCCCTGCGCCGACAGCCGATCCAGCCAGGAGGACGCTTTGCTCCCGCCCGATGGCTGCCCGCCGGCTGGCACATAAAATGTCCCGCGAACCAGCGGATTGGTCTTTTTCCATTCGTTGAGAAACGCATTCCGCCCTTCGCCGATGGGGACCTCGCGCAACGTCTCCATGAGGCCAATCTGCACGTCGTTGACCAGCACCTCGACATTCTCAGCGATCAACCGGGCGCGCGCCCCAACCGCCGCGCGGCGTGCGTCCAAGGCCGCGCGTGTCTGGGCATCCAACCGCTCCTGTTCGCGCCCAAGCAGCAACAACACCCCGCCGCCGACGGCGAGGGTCGGCAGCAGGAGCAACACCCAATAAAGCAGCACGCGACGCGAGCCGGAGGTCATAGGCAGAGGATTACGGTGCGCCGTCGGACAACACAACGCCGAGCTGCCGCGCCCGCTCGCGATAGGCCAAAAAATAGCGATCATTGGTCCATCGCGCACCGTCATCTTTGCGAAAGCCGTCAACCAGTTCCTGCTCGAATGCCGGCGTGAGCACTTCGCTGCGCCCAACCAAAACACGCTCCAATTTATCCGGCTTCGGCGTGATCGTAAGCGACAGAATGCGATCGGTAAACGCCCGCGGAACGATCCAGAACACACGCAAACCCGGCGCGTCGAAATAACTCTCCTTCCAAGTCGCCAGCATCGCCCGCGTTTCGTCTTCGCTCAGTCCCGCCGCCAACGGTCCCGACCAAGCATAACGTCCCCCGACCTTTTCACGATTATCGTAGATCCAGACAAAAGGGATTTTCGCATCGCCCGTGTTACGCAGAACCAGCGTGTCGTCCGCACCGACCGAGGCGGTCAACGGGACCGCAAAGTTCCCGATGCCCCGATAAAACAAAAACCCCTCGACCGCCCCATCGGGCGTGCGCACGCGGTTGGCGTCCGCTATCCACGCACGCGGCCATTGCGGAGTCTCCCAGTCCACCGGCGCGGTGATTCCATCGATGTGAGTCGAGGTGGCCGAAGACGTTTCGACAGCGCACAACGCACCGCGCGTCGTGAGGAAACATCCGGCGATTAAAAGAGATTTGAGTTTCATGGGTACGTGGGGTTCGCCACCCATTGAAACAGAAAACGCCCCGCCAGTTGTCAGTGGCGCGTCAGAAAGTTGTCAGGAAATTGTCAGGCAGCGCACAACCAGCCGCCGACGCCCGACTACAGTTTTTTCAAGGCATCGATAAACCCGCCCGGGCCGCCGGGTTGATAGCCCATCCGCCCCACCTGTTTGCCCTTGCTGTTGAGCACGATGACGGTCGGGAAGCCGCTCACTTGATACTGCCGGGCGAGTTGTTCGTTTTGCGCCTTCAGCGAATCGTCCTGCTTTATCCCGTGAGGAAAATCCAGCTTCACCAAAACGAGATTCTTCCCCGCGTAGGCTTTAAATTTCTCGGTGACCAGCACCTCGCGATCGAGGCGTTTGCACCAGCCGCACCAATCCGAACCGGTGAAGAACAAAAACACCTTGGAATCCTCCTGCCGAGCCTGCCGCAGGGCGGACGCGTAATCGGTGGTCCAAACACCGGGCGCGACCCGCGGCCCCTTCGGCGCCACGGGCTCCGGCGGAGCCACCGTCACGTCCGGAAGCTTCGAGTTCACCTCAACCACCTTGTTCGCCTTCAGTTTGATTCGTTGATCCGGGTAGTTCAGCACCTGCGTTTCACCCGCTTTCAAGGTGGCGGCCGGCGCCCCCTTCTCCGCGATCACTTGATCGTAAGTGTCGCCGATCTGAACAGCCGTCAAAGACAGCGGTGCAACCAACAACAGCGTGAGGAGCGAGGGGATTTTCATGACAACGGAAGGCGAATGGTTAAGGAGCAGGACCATCAACTCGATGGGCTAAAAACAAATCGCCGTCCAGTCGCCTCTCTCCCCGACAGCTGGAAACCGGGACCACACATGTCGGAAGATTCAGCGAGAAGGTGTCGACTCCGCGGTTCGGTCGGCGATCGCCTGCAGCGCCGCCCGCAGCCACCAGCGGCGCGACTCGTCCGTCTCGGTTGCCAACGACTCCTCGATCCACGGAAGCGCCCGCCTCCCCATCAACCTCAGGCGCCCGACCGCCGCCGCCCGTTCGGTATAGGCGTTCGCATGGAGTCTCTGCATCACGCCGCTGACATGCGCAGCCGTGTCGAATACGACCTGGAACTCCTCTCGCAGGATCGGACCGGGCTCCAATCGACGATTCAGGAAGCGCATGTCCAACACATGCGCCCGCGGCTCCAATTCCAGCAGTTCAACATCGCCGATTTTCTCCATCCGCCACGAGCCCTCGTCCAACCGCCACTCCATGTACGTAAATCCGCCGTCTTCGATGCGTATCCGTCGATCGGCAGCCGTCGCACCCTCGGCCCAGGTCAACCGCGGCGTTCCCGCCTCTGGAAGCTGCGGAAGCAGCACCGGCGAATTGCACTCGAACAACCGCTCTCCTCGCCGACCCACGTATACCGCAACGAACGTCGTTTGGGTTGCCCGACGAAACGGAGACACTTCATCCGGCTGGAAAACCTGCACCACTTCTCCACGCCAGCCCTTCCACAGCTCCCGATCCTGCAACACCCACCATACGCCCTCTGCGTCCTGATGCGCCGCCAACGCACGATCACGGTCGAGCCGGCGCGACAGCCAGTCCGGCCAGTCGCCGACTTTCGTCTCATTTCTATATTTATCGGGAGTCGCCGGCGTCTCGTGGCGCGTGCCGTCGGCATCGAATACATGACGTTTGTCGTTAAACACGGTCCAAGGCCGCCCGTCTTCGCCAAAGCCCCACCGCCACCAAAGGACGTAGTTCGGGTAGGTCGCCAGCGTGCGCCACTCGCCATTCTCCCACAGTCGCAATGCGCCTCGGTGAGCAACCAGCGCGCGGCCATCCGGCGATATCGCCGGAAAATCCCGGCTCTCCCGACGGATATGCGGCGCGTTGGCGGCCTTCTCCGGCGACCTTGCGCGGTTTTCAATCAAGAGCCATCCGGTCTGCCAACGCCGCCAGCCTCCGGGCGCATCGATGTCCCGTTCCCATGCCGGGTGGTCGAAATTGATCTTGGGAAATAACGCCACGCGTCCGAGTTCGTCCGCCCATATGCCTCCGTAGGCGTAAGCCGTCTGGTATTCGTCGGGCAGAGGCCACTCGTGCCAACGCTCACCGTCCCAGTGTCTCACCATCGGCGCGCCTTCGCCGCGGGTGTGCGCATACCAGAGCCGCCCGTCCGCCGCGCGTAGCCCGTAAGGTGTAAACATAAACACGGCCGATGCCCCGGCTTGGGCCGCTCCGGCGGCAACTGGCCGCAGTGCGCCCGGCTCTGCCGTCACCACACCGCCTTCACCGTGGATCATCATCGCCCCGTCCTTCATGTGCAGAATTCGGAACACGCGATCCAAGTAGAAACCTTCCCGCCAATCCGGTGTACGCACGCGATATGCGTCGGCCTCCTCCTCCGTCATGTCCACCACCGACAAGCCCCGGAGTCCTGCGGCAAACAGCATCCCGTCCCGCCATGTCCATCCAAACAGCCCGCCGGCGGACGTCGGCGTCCCCGTCAGATTGTGAGAACCGACTCCGGTCGGCCCGGCCCACCTCCACTCCCCGTCCTTGCGTATCCAGATTTCGGTTATACTTCCATCGGTTCTTCGTTCCTTTGGCACCACCACCGCCACCTCCAACCCGTCGGTCGGCTGACACCAATCGATGATCCGGCTCCCCGGAGGCGAAGACCGACGCCTCGCCACGCCGCCAGTCTCGTCGATTTCCCAAAGCCCTTCATTTTCCACGGCCCAAACTGTCTCTTGCGCGACCGATCGGTTGACAAACGTCACCTGCGCATCGGCGGGCAATCCCGCTAAAACGTAATCATTCCGGAGTCGCCCCTCCTGGAGCAGTAACGGTCGTTTCAACAGGTCGGCATGTTTCGCCTCGTTCGCGCCGATCCACGCCCACACCCAGCCTCGCCCGGTTCCTTCCGGAGTGTAAACAAGCGGACTGTAGTGTCGTCGCTGCGGCTCCGAAAGCTGTCCGGCCGGCAGGTCCCATTTCCGCGGTTCGCCTCCGCCCGCCGGCAGATGCACGAGATACGGCGCCTTGAACGTGAACCATACTCCGCCCTCCGCGTCGAAGGTGACACGCGGCACCGCAACCGTCCGCGGGTACGCGAAGCCGAAAGTCGGATTCTCCACTTCGCCCAACAACACACCCGCCGCTTCCCCGGCCACGTGCCGCTTGACCAGCAGGGTCCGAAGTCCGTCACCGATCGGTTTCCAGACCGACAGAATCGCAGTGGGGGTGGAAGGATCCGCCGCGAGTTCGACGATCTCTGCGCGTCGAGGCCACGACGCGGTGCCCTCAACCTTTTTCCATGTTCCATCCGCCCACCGGGCCAACTCCAGCGAGCCATCCTGGTGACGAACACCCCACACCGTGCCGTCCCCGCTCAACGCCACCTTGTAGACAGGTCCCGCGTGCAACGTCAGGCCCGCGCCCACATTGGCTATTCCAGCGCTTGCCGGCGCGATTGGTTCCGCCGCTGGCGCCAAACGCACACCCGCACGGTCCGACGTGCGACAGGCCGACAAACTCGCGACGCAAAGTCCGAGGACTACGATGGCGGCGGGCCTCATTTCCAATCGTAGCGCACGCGATAGGTAAGGACCTTTTCCTCGTCGGGTTTCAGCGTGACGCGGAACTCGATGTTGCGGTCGTCCGTCTTCACGTAGGGATCGGAGTTCTCGACCAACGACCAGTTAAACCAGCGATACATCCGCTCGGTAACGCGCACCTCGACCGTCTCCTTCTTGCGGTTGCGCACCTTGATCTCGAACGCCTCCTCCACCTCGTCGTTGCGGTTGCTCAGCTTGTAGTCGGTGCGCTTGCGCTCGCCCACGATGTCGAACGCGTCGCCCGTGTAGATGCGCACTGTTTCGTTTTCCGCCGTGTGATCGATCGTGTTTTCGCCGGTGAACTCGATGGCACCGTCCGCATCGTCCTGCCGATAAAAACGCGTGCGGCCCTTTGGCATCGGTAAACCGAGACCGTTTTCCTTGGTGTTTTTGAACTCGCGATAAACCCACACCTTCGGATTCGAGACGGTGCCGTAGTCGCGATTGTTGCGAACGGCCTCATCGTTCCAGCCGCGATAACGATTCCCGCTCAGATCGGCACCGTTGTAGATGTAAATCGTCGCCGCTTTTACCCCGGTCGCGCGCAGGAACTCGATCTGCTTGGTCTCGCGATTGCGCAACGTGACCGGACGCGGCAGCGAATACAGATGGAATTCGTCGAAAGCCTTCTGTGTAACCGGCGCCATTTCGGCGGAAGCGGCGACGCCCAGAAAAGACCGGCTCAACGGGCCACTCGGACTATCCGGCACCAACTTGCTCACATCACCCGCCATCAGCTTCACCTTGGAATCGGCAAAGGTTTTCCCCGACTGATTGTCGATCGTCACCCAGCCGACGATATCGAGCGTGTCGCCTTTCTCCGGCGAAACGAGATTGTACGCCGACTCCCACGACAAGCCACCGGTGATGTAACCAAGTTCGGCCTTCACCTGGGCGGCGCGGTCGCTGGCGAGCTGCCAACTCAGCGTGGGACGCAGCACCGTATCATCGGCCAGCGAAGGAAAGATCGGTTCGCCCGGCAGCGAGAAGCGCAGCTTGCCATCCACCTCGACGATCGGCCCTCCACCGCCGCCGCCGTGCTGCCAACTGCCCATGGCCATCTGTCGCTGATAAAATTGATTCCCGTAACGCTGCGCCGCCGCGACGTTCGGAGTGTAGCCCGAGCGAATGATTTTGCCGCGCACGGTGTATTCCTTGTTCTCGCGATCACGCACAAGAAAATCGAGTTCCTTGCCCTCGAACAGCGAGAGCATGAGCCCCTGCGAGGCGGTGTCGGCTCGATAGCTTTGCTCCAAGATGCGCAAGGCGACTTTTCCGGTTGGATCGCGCAGCACCACGGAGTCGGGCTCCACGTGCAAGGTCGCTTGATCGAAGGTCACGGCATTGATGCCCTTCGAGAGATCCAGCGGCACGGTTTCGCGCACGACGGCGAAGTTCTGGTTATAAACAGTGAGAGCAGTCTGCGCCCGAAGCGCGGACGGAATAACCAACGGCAGTGACGCAACAAGAGCGGCAAGGGTAATCGGTGTTTTCATAGGAGGTATGTCGCTCAACGAATCAGAACCCGCTTTATTAGTTCAGCCTTAAATTGTCAGAAGTTTGTCAGGTCGGCGTCGCCGTCGTCCGTTCGTGACCGGAAGAAAAAACAACGCACCGCGCCGACAGACAAAAACCCGCCGACAACAGCCGCCGCAAAACCCCACGCCAAGCGTCTCGCCAACGGAACGATCAGGTAATCGCGTTCATCGGGTGCGACCGCTCTTTCGGCAACAAGCCATCCGCCCTCTTCCTTGGCACCTGTAGGCATAGTGATTTCGCTCATCAATCGGAGGAGTAGATCCAAGAACTCTTTCTCCCTTGCCTGCCGGTTCTGCAACAGCTCAAGACCCTCATCCGCGACAAACGCCGTCTTCGTGTTTTTTTCGCTCCGCTCACGATAGGCAGCCATCTCATCCGTCACGTCTCGCACAGTCTTTTCCTGATAACCCACTCGCAACTTGAGTTCCTCAACCGCCTGTATCGCTCCATCAATACGCCGACGCATCTGATACGTGATATACTCATCGATAAAGAGGTTCGTGACGCGTGCGCACACCTGTCGGTCCGGATGTAAGTATTGAATCCTCAGCGTCATCTTTGCTGGGTGAACGGAGCACTCTTGATTCTCCCTGAGTAAACGCTCGATCAAGGCATCGTCTGCCTCATCCGTTAGATGAGCATACGGTTTTAGAAAAGCAGTCCGATCTGCATTGCCCATTCGCCTGGCTATACGCTGAGCAAACGCGGCTGATTTAAGCGTAGGCTGTATTTCAATCAAATTTTCGACTGAGTGAGGAAGTGAATCTTTCGCCACCACGTTTTCGGTGGGCAGCCGATAAAGCCGTAATACTCCACTGGCTTGGTACATACGCGGCCGCCGGACAGTATCAACGACCGCGACCAAGAAGATAACTCCAAACACGGCACCAAAAATCCGGAGGTCCGACTTAAAGAAAATGCGCAAGAGATTCATAAGGTCGGAGACTTATGTTTTGTACCACGACGACCTGCGATGCAGCGCACCGCGCCGACCGACAAAAGCCCGCCGACAACGGCCAGCACAAAACCCCACACCACACGCGAAACAATTGGCGCGAGGAGGTAGTCGTCCTCGTTCGCCGTAACCGGTCGTTTTATGATGCGCCAGTATGTCGGGAACTGGCCCCACGATCATGGTTGTGTCTCGCAATCTCCCGATCAACGCAGCCAGCACCTTCTGCTCCTGCTCCTGTTTTTCCCGCAACGCCTGATAATGCTCGTCCGGTTCAAAGGGCTTTCCGCTATCTTTGCCGCGGGCCTCACGGCAGGCGGACATTTCTTCTGTGAGCTCACGGACATGCCGCTCCTGTTGCTCCGCACGCAGCTGCAGCGCCTCTACTTGCTCCATGGACTCATCGATTCGCAGGCGCGCATGATAAGCGATCACCTCATTGACCAGCAGGCCGGCAACACGCGCCGCCAACAACCGATCAGGGTGCTGATACTGGATGGAAAGTCTCCACTCCCCACGATCAAAAGACACTCGTTGGTTTCCCCGAATCAACCGCCCGATGCGAACGTCATTCGCGCCTTTCAGTGCATGCGCATACGGCCTCATAAAAGCAGCCCGATCCTCGTCTGTGAATCGCATGGCCACGCGTTGAATGAACACGGCGGACTTGAGCGCCGCTTCCATTTCGTGCCAGTCATCCCTGCGCGCCATTGAGTTCATGGTCTCCGTTTTTTCGGTGTTACGGTAAAACTGTAATGTCCCGCTGGATTGATACACTCGCGGTTGCCAGAACGCGTGGATCATCGTCGCCGCAAGGATCGCGGTGAACACGAGTCCAAAAACCAGCTGGCGCGATTTAAGGATAAAGCGCAGGAAATTCATAGGATGAGTGCCCACCGAGGCATCATCCAGTAAACCCCAAACCGCGCCGCCAGTTGTCAGCGGCTCGTCATGGAGTTGTCAGGGAATTGTCAGGTCTGCGGCAGCTTCTCCAAAGCTCTTCGCCTTCACGTCTGAAGCCTGCCCCAAGATCACGAAGCTCAACGGTGCATGACCGACGCCCTCCGGTCGATCAGCCTCCGCGGGCTCGCCCCGAACGTGGCGCGGAAGACGCGGTTGAACTGGGAGATCGAGGCGAAGCCGCAGGCTTGCGCAATTTCCGCGACCGGACGGTCGCCTTCCAGCAACAACACCCGCGCCCGCTCCGCCCGGTAACGCGCCACGTAGTCCACCAACCGCAGTCCCGTCGTATGATGGAAGGTGCGGCTCAGATGCGCCGCGCTCACCCCCATGCGCGCGGCCAGCGCCGGAACGCGGAGCGGTCGCGCGAACTCCGCGTGCACGATTTTGAACGCCCGCTCCACCAGCGGCGGCACCGCTTCGGGCGCGTTCGCCAGATGCTCTGTAATGGCGCGGGCAATACGCTCCGCCCCCGCCTGCAACACCCGCCCCAACGCCTCGCGTCGTCCCGCGTCCAACACCGGTGCCAGACCACGCAGGCGCACCACATCGTCCGCCGTCAGGCCCAGCCCGCGGCGCGCCAAGAGATGCCTCACCCGGTTGTGCGCCGGCGTCGTGCCCGGCGCATCCAGCAAACCCGCCACCACAAAATGCCCCGCCACCTGCCCCGCCACCGTCACCGGCACGAGCAACTCCCACAGTCCCGCGTCACAACTCGCCATGGCCGGTGCCTGCACCGCCTGTTCGCGCAGTTTTTGCCGAAAAGAAACGCACATCCGGCACCCCGGCGCCTCGCTCCGCACTCGCATGCAAAACGCCTCCGGTTCGCGCCCGTCGCCTTCGCTTGCATCACCCCGGGACGACAACGCCGGCCAGAACCGCACCGGCACCCCCGCCACGAGCGAAACGTCCGCCAAAAACCGCGTTAACTCGGGCATGGCCGACAACCGGGAAGCGAGCGCCTGACGAATGACAAAGGGCATGGTTTTCCCCTCGAACGTAACTCCCACCCGCGCCATGACTAATCAAAAATCGACCAGACTGCGCATTTTCTGATGCCACAAATTGCGCGTCGTCTGCCAACCCCTACGCAGCCGGCTCCGGGCGTTTAGGCTAAGGTAATCCCGTTGCCGCCCGCGCTCCGCCGGTGGCTCACGTCAACACCACGATACGCTATAACGATGAACTCCACGCTGCCCGCTCCCGCTCCAATTCCGGCCCGTGCCGCTTCGCCCGCCGCACGCACTCCGGGCTTCAAGCTCCCCTACGCCTTGCCACCCGAGGCCGCCGCCATTTTGGCCGCCGCCCCGTCCGTGACTTTGGCGCGCAGCGTCGAGGCCCTCATGGGGCTTTCGGTACGCGACGCCCGCCATGGCTGGCACGAGGTCGCCTACGATGTTCCGGGCAAGGGCAGCGTGCTCGAGGCCAAGGTCTGCCGGGTGCGCAACGGCATTGCCGCAAATTACGTGGATCCCTACATGCGCCGCCGGGACCCGGATTGCATGGTCATCGGCGACAACCGCCCGACCGACAAACCCACCTATCGCGAACAGTTCGGCGCCGATTTCGATCCCGTGCGCGAGGAGACGTTCGCCTGGCTGAAGACCCAGCCCCTGGCGGTGTTTCCGTTCATCGCCGGTGTCGCCGGCAAGGGCACCCACGCCCTCGTGATCGCACCGGACAACGCCGGCTTCTTTGCCCTCGGGCTCGCCTTGCTGCAGGGCATGCTCTCGCCCGAGGAGGTGCCCGCCGATTTTAAACCCGGTGCCATCATCTACGTCGCGCCGCCGTTCCGGCACACCCACTTCGCGGGCAAACAGATCGTCGTTCACAATCGCCGCGAGGGCCTTCATGAGTTGTTCAGCTACAATCTTTACCCCGGCCCCAGCGCCAAAAAGGGCATTTACGGCGTGCTGCTCAACCTCGGCGAGGGCGAAAGCTGGACGACCATCCATTGCTCCACCGCCCTCGTCTCCACGCCCTATGGCAACAAGATCGTGATCACCCACGAGGGCGCGAGCGGCGGCGGCAAGAGCGAGATGCTCGAACACATCCACCGTCAGGACGACGGTAGTCTGCTGCTGGGTCGCAACCTCGTGACCGGCGACGAGCGCAGCGTCACCCTGCCCCGCGCATGCGACGTCCGACCGGTCACCGACGACATGGCGCTGTGTCATCCGTCGCTCCAGAAGGGCAAGGGCAAGCTCGCGGTTGTCGATGCCGAGGACGCCTGGTTTGTACGCGTCAACCACATCAATGCCTACGGCACCGATCCACATCTCGAAAAGCTGACGCTCAAACCCGGATTGCCGTTGCTGTTCCTCAACATCGAGGCCCACCCCGGCGCCACCGCGTTGATCTGGGAACACGTCGAGGATAGCCCCGGCAAACCCTGCCCCAACCCGCGCATCGTGCTGCCGCGCAGCCTGGTGCCGGGCGTGGTGAGCGGCGCGGTCGACGTCGATGTGCGCAGCTTCGGCGTGCGTTGCCCTCCGTGCAGCCGCGAAAACCCGACCTATGGCATCCTCGGACTGTTCCATGTGTTGCCGCCCGCGCTCGCCTGGCTCTGGCGTTTGGTCGCCCCGCGCGGCCATGCCAACCCGAGCATCGTGTCGAGCGAGGGCATGTCGTCGGAGGGCGTGGGTTCCTACTGGCCTTTCGCCACCGGGCGGCGGGTCGATCAGGCCAACTTGTTGCTCAACCAGATCACCGACCACCCCGATGTGCGCTACGTGCTGATTCCGAACCAGCACATCGGCGCATGGGAAGTGAGTTTCATGCCGCAGTGGATCACCCGCGAATACCTCGCCCGGCGAGGCGGCGCGCGGTTCCATCGTGGCGATCTGCGCGCCTCGCGTTGTCCGCTGCTCGGCTATACGCCGCACAAGATCACCGTCGAAGGCGGCACGATCGGCTCGTGGTTCTTCGAGGTCGATCAGCAGCCCGAGGTGGGCGAAGTCGCCTACGATCGCGGCGCGGAGATTTTGGCCGAGTTCTTCGCCCGCGAATTGGAGGCCTTCCGCACGCCGGATCTGCTGCCGCTCGGCCGGCGGATCATCGACTGCTGCCTGGCAGGCGGCACGCTCGAAGATTACGCCGCCCTCATCCCGCAGGCCATGACGGACGAGTGAGACCAAGCATGGCGATGCAGCCGGGCACGGCGTGGGCCGGGAAGGGCAGATTCGGGAAAGTGGCATGGGCATCCTGCCCGGCAGGATGCCCATAAGATTGGAAACGAACGGGTCCCGCGACTGCGGGACCCGTTCATTCATGGGCAGGATGCCCAGGCCACGTCGGAGGCAAGATCAGGCCTCGGCGAGCAGGCGGCGCAGGGTTTCGTCGACGAGCTTGGGGTTGGCCTTGCCCTTGGACGCTTTCATGATCGGGCCCTTGAGTCCGTTGATCGCGGACTCCTTGCCGGCCTTGAACTCGGCGACCGACTTCGCGTTGGCGGCGATGGCATCGCGACACCATTGCTCCAGTTCGGCCGTGTCGGTCGGCGCGGCGGCGAGACCTTTCTTCGCGACGATCGCGGCGGGCGTTTCACCCGTGGCGGCCATGTCGATGAAGACTTCCTTCGCGGCGTTCGTGAGGAGCGTGCCGGCGTCGATGAGTTTCACCAGTTCGGCGATGTGCGACGGCCGCACCTTGGAGTCGGCAAGGTCGAGCTTGGCGGCGCCGAGTTCGCGGAGAAGATCGTTCACGATCCAGTTGCCCACGGCTTGGGCTTTGCCCGGGCCGGCGAGTTGGGCGGCCTCTTCGAAATAATCCGCCAGCGCACGATCCCAGACGAGAACGGACGTCAGCGTGTAGGGCAGTTGGTAGTCGGCTTGGAAACGGGTCTGCTTGGCGAAGGGCAACTCCGGGCACTCGGCGCGGAGGCGGGCTTTCCAGGCTTCGTCCACCTTCACGGGCATAAGATCCGGGTCCGGGAAATAACGGTAGTCATGCGCCATCTCCTTCGAGCGGAGGGAATGCGAGGTGCCGGTCTGGCCGTCGAAGTCGCGGGTTTCCTGGACGATCACGCCGCCGCTTTCGACGACGGCGATCTGACGCTTGATCTCGTGGGCGATGCCGTCGCGTACGTAGGAAATCGAGTTGAGGTTTTTGAGTTCAACCTTGGTGCCGAGCTCGGTCTGACCGACGGGACGAATGGAGATGTTGGCGTCGCAGCGGAGCTGGCCCTTCTCCATGTCGCAGTCGGAGATGCCGCCGTAGATCATGGTGGCGCGGAGGGACGTCAGGTAGGCATAGGCTTCCTCGGCGGATCGTATCACAGGTTCGGATACAATCTCCATGAGCGGGGTGCCGGCGCGGTTGTAATCCACGAGCGAGTCGAAGGCACCGTGGTTCAGCTTGCCGACATCCTCCTCGAGGTGAATGCGGGTGAGCGCGATGGATTTGTGTTCGCCCTGGATATTGCGGGCCGGGCCGGGGAGTTCGATTTCAACGGAGCCGTTGAGGCAGATGGGTTGGTCGAACTGGGAAATTTGGTAATTCTTCGTGGAGTCGGGATAGAAGTAGTTTTTGCGGTCCCACTTGCAGAGGGGCGCGATGTCGCAGCCGAGGAGGAGGCCGGCCTTGATGATGGCATCGAGCGCGGCCTTGTTCATGACCGGGAGAACACCGGGGAGCGCGAGAACGACCGGGTCGGTGAGCGTGTTCGGAGGTTGCCCGTAACCCGCGGCGACGCGGGTGAACATCTTCGAGTGGGTCTTGATCTGGACGTGAACCTCAAGACCGATGACGGCTTCGTATTTCATTAAAGGGAGGAGTCGGAGTTTTTAACCACGGAGGGCACGAAGAACACGGAGGTTCAAACAATGCGACGGATGAGACCGTCTTTGAGACGCGGGACATTGAAGTTGATGAGTAGGCCCACCCGGCATCCAGAGAGGCGGAGATACGTGATGAGCTGAGCTTCATAAATCGGGTGCATCTCGGTCACCGCCTTTAGCTCCACGATCACTTGATCCTCAACCAACAGATCAAGACGATAGCCGACCTCGATCAAGAATCCCTTGTACCGGACCGGCATCTCCTTCTGTCGCTCGTGGCGAACTTCTCTCAAGGAGAGCTCATAAGCCAAGGCGGCCTCATACGCAGACTCCAATAACCCCGGCCCGAGTTCACGGTGAACCTCAATGGCAGCACCAATGATCCTATCGGTAATATTCTCGTGCTCCATCTCCGTGTCCTCCGTGCTCTCCGTGGTTAAAAATTCAGAGCTCCGGCGTACGGCGGCCCCAGTTGTGGGCGGAGTCGTAGGCGTTGGCGATGGCGAGCAGGTCGGCCTCCATGAAGGGCTGGCCAATCAGCTGCATGCCGATCGGCAGGCCGCCCGACGAGAAACCGCAGGGCACACTGATACCCGGCAGGCCCGCCAGATTCGCGCCGATCGTGTAGACGTCACACAGATACATCGCCAATGGATCGGCCTTCGCGCCGCGCTTGAACGCAGGCGTGGGCGTGGTCGGAGTGATGATCGCGTCCACCTCGTTGTAGGCGTTCAGGAAATCCTGACGGATCAACGTACGAACTTTCTGCGCGCGCAGATAATACGCGTCATAGTAACCACTGCTCAGCACATATGTGCCGAGAATGATGCGGCGCTTCACCTCGGGACCGAAGCCCTCGGCGCGCGACTTGAAATAAAGATCAACGATGTCCTTCGCATCGGCCGTACGGTGCCCGTAACGGATGCCATCATAACGGCTGAGGTTCGACGAACACTCGGCGGTCGCGATGATGTAGTAAACGCCCACGCCGTACTCGGTGTGCGGCAGCGACACGTTCTTAATCTCGCAGCCGAGTTTTTCGTAATACGAAATCGCCTTTTCGACGGCGCTGGCGACTTCGGGATCGAGCCCTTCGCCGAAGTACTCCTTCGGGATACCCAAACGCCATGGACCTTTTTTGGTCTTCAACGCGGTGCGGTAGTCGGGGATCTCGATTTTGACCGAGGTCGAATCCCGCTCGTCGTGGCCGGCGATGGCCTGGAGGGTGATGGCAGCATCTTCGACCGTGCGGGTGAACGGTCCGATCTGGTCGAGCGATGACGCGAAGGCAATCAGCCCGTAACGCGATACCAGCCCGTAGGTGGGCTTGAGGCCGACGACATTGCACAACGCAGCCGGCTGGCGAATGGAGCCGCCCGTGTCGGAACCCAATGTGGCGATCGCCTCGCCCGCCGCGAGCGCGGCGGCGCTGCCACCCGAGGAACCGCCGGGCACGCAGTCGAGATTGTAGGGATTGCGCGTGGTGTGAAACGCCGAGTTCTCCGTGGAGGAACCCATTGCGAATTCGTCGAGGTTCAGCCGCCCCCAAACCACGGCGCCGGCTTTCTTAAGCTTCTGCGTGACCGTCGCGTCGTAAGGCGAGACGAAGTTCGCCAGCATCTTCGACGACGCGGTGAGCGGCTGTCCGGTGACGGCGATCACGTCTTTGATGCCGATGGGAATGCCATCGAGTGGACCGAGGGCCTGTCCGGCGGCGCGCCGGGCGTCGGACGCGGCGGCCTGCGCGAGGGCGTCGGCGGCGTCGTAGGAATTGAACGCCTTGATGCGTTCCTCGACCGCCTGGGTGCGAGCGATGACGGCTTGGGTGAGCTCAACCGAGGTGATCGTCTTCGCTTCGAGCAGCGCGGCGAGTTCGGAGACGGATTGAAAGTGAAGCGGGACGTCGGGCACGGGTGAAAAGGGAAAGAGTATCAATACGAGTGCGGGTGAGGCGGAGACAACACCGTTGTCGGGCAAATCACGCCCAAGGGCGCATTTGAAACCACGGGAAGGGTCGGGAAAGTGGCATGGACGTCCCTCGCTCACGAGATTGGACGCAAGCGGGTCCGCGACTGCGGAGCCGTTCATTCACGGGGTGGACAGCCCCCGCATTCGCATCGCGCCTGCAATCCGCCTCGATAGCCGGCCTGCGCGGAGGCATTAATTGTGTTCATACATCGTGCGCCACGAGACTATCCCGTTGAAGACGCCGGCAATCGCCCGGCTCATTGCCCTGTCCGCGTTTCTTGTTTCGCCGCCTCATCCAAAAACCAATGAATACCTATATCGCCGAAGTCCTCGACGTGGTGACTCGCCGCAATGCCGGCGAGCCCGAATTCCTCCAAGCAGCCCAAGAGGTGTTGGAGTCCCTTGATGCCGTGGTTGAAAGGAAGCGTAAGTACCGCGATGCCCGCATCCTCGAGCGGATCGTCGAACCCGAGCGCCAGATCATGTTCCGCGTCGCATGGCTGGACGACGCCGGTCGTCCGCAGGTCAACCGCGGCTTCCGCGTGCAATACAACAGCGCCATCGGCCCCTACAAGGGCGGCCTCCGGTTCCACCCCAGCGTCAACCTCGGCATCCTCAAATTTCTCGGCTTTGAGCAGGTCTTCAAAAACGCCCTCACCACCCTGCCCATGGGTGGCGGAAAAGGCGGCTCCTACTTCGACCCGAAGTGCAAGAGCGAGACCGAAATCATGCGCTTTTGCCAGTCGTTCATGACCGAGCTCTATCGCCACATCGGGCCCAACATCGACGTGCCCGCCGGCGACATCGGCGTCGGCGGTCGCGAAGTCGGGTATTTGTTTGGTCAATACAAGCGGATCACCTCGGATTTCTCCGGCGTGCTCACCGGCAAGGGCCTCAAGTGGGGCGGCTCCCTCATTCGCCCCGAAGCCACCGGCTACGGCGCGGTCTACTTCGCCGAGGAGATGCTGAAAACGCGCTCCGAGTCGCTCGCCGGCAAGGTCTGCACGGTCTCCGGGTCGGGCAACGTCGCCCAGTATACGGTCGAAAAACTGCTGCAACTCGGTGCCAAACCGGTGACGCTTTCCGATTCCGCCGGCACCCTTCACGACCCCGCCGGCATCGATGCCGAAAAGCTTGCCTGGGTGATGGAGCTCAAAAACGTCCGTCGCGGACGCATCTCCGAATACGTCGATAAATTCGGAGGCAGCTTCATCAAGGATGTACGTCCTTGGTCGGTCCCGTGCGATTGCGCGTTCCCGAGCGCCACGCAAAACGAGATCAACACGGACGATGCCACCACCCTCGTGCGCAACGGCTGCAAACTCGTTTCCGAAGGCGCCAACATGCCCTCGACCCCGGGCGCGGTGACCGTATTTCAAAAAGCCGGCATCCTCTACGGCCCCGGCAAAGCGGCCAACGCCGGTGGCGTCGCCACCTCGGGCTTGGAAATGTCGCAGAATTCCCTGCGCCTCAGTTGGACCCGCGAGGAGGTCGACCAGCGTCTGCATCGCATCATGGTCAACATCCATGAAAACGCGCGCGCCACGGCGGAGGAATACGGCCAGCCGGGCAACTATGTGCTCGGCGCCAACATCGCCGGCTTCCTCAAGGTGGCCGACGCGATGATGGAACAGGGCGTGGTCTGATACGTGTCCCGGCAGTTGAGCCGTCCGGGTTGAGGTAAAGACCCGCCGCCAATCCGGCGGGTCTCCTCCGCGATTGAACCGGCGTGCCGATCAGGATCCGGACATCGCCTTTACGACGCGGACGCGGCTCGACCGGTCGATCGACCGACCGACTCGCTTCACAAGACAACTTCGCTTGGATAGTCCCATGCACCCCGCCGATCCCCTGCCCTCGTCTTCGCCACAACCGGTGTTTTCAACCGGACTGCCGCGACTCGACGCGGTGATGCACGGCATCACTCCGGGCGACAATATCGTGTGGCTCGTCGACGAAGTGGAGGAGTACCGCGCGCTCGTCCTGCCCTACGCCGCCGCCGCGCGCGCGGCAAAGCGACACCTCCACTACTTTCGGTTCGGACCCGACGCACCGCTGGTGTCCGCCGATGCCCAGACCCAGGTTCACCAGATGGATCCCGGCGAGGGCTTCGAACGTTTTGTACGTGCGGTGCACAACGTCATCGAAGAGGCCGGACGCGGGGCCATCTACATTTTCGACAGCCTCTCCCACCTGGCCGACGCATGGAACTCCGATCAGACGATGGGCAACTTTTTCCGGCTCACCTGCCCACGACTCTGGAGCCTGGAAACCGTCACCTATTTCTCCATCAAACGTGACAAGCACGCCGAACAAGGTGTCGGGCCGGTGCGGCGCACGACCCAGTTCATGCTCGATATCGTGCGGGTGGATGACCGGCTCTACGTTCGCCCGATCAAGGTCCGCCACCATGCCAACGAAGCGATGGACACGATTCATCGCTGGTCCGGCGACGACTTCATTCCCGTCCTGGAGAGCGCGATGCTTGCGCAAATCCTGTCCCGCATCCAGTGGCCCAAGTTGCAGAGCGACCGCCGGGGCGGCTATTGGCAGCGCATGTTTGACGAGGCGGAGGCATTGTTGCGCGACGAACGCAACGACCGCGCGCCGCCGGGTGCGCGGGCCGCCATGATGCAACGAATCCGCCAGGCCTTCGCGGTGCATCGCTCGGGCATCGCTTCGTTGGTGGAGCAGTATCTCACGCTGGAGGATTTCATGGCTATCCGCCGCCGCATGATCGGCATCGGCTCGGTGGGAGGAAAAACCCTTGGCATGCTCGTCTCCCGCGCAGTCCTTCGCGGCCGGGCCCCGGAGCTCGCGGCGCGGCTGGAAGTCCACGATTCCTTCTTCGTGGGCGCGGAGGTCTTCGTGACATTCCTGATCGAAAACGACGTCTGGTGGTTGCGCGAAAAACAGAAGAAGCTGGAGTCGTTCCTCACCGATCTTGACGAAGGCCGACGCCGTATTCGCGAAGGACGTTTTCCCGACGAGGTGTTGGAGCAGTTCGAGAGCATGTTGGACTACTTCGGCGAATCGCCCTACATCGTGCGCTCCTCCTCGGTCATGGAGGATGCGCGCGGCAACGCCTTTTCCGGCAAATACGAGAGCATCTTCGTGGTAAACCGGGGCACGCGCGAGGAACGCCTCGCGGCGTTGCTGGTGGCCGTGCGGACGGTGTACGCGAGCGTGCTCGGCGAAGAGGCATTGCTCTACCGCAAACGCCGCGGCCTTTTGCAAAGCGAGGAACGCATGGCGCTGTTGATCATGCGGGTTTCGGGCGCGGCGCACGGACGTTATTTTTTCCCGCAGGCGGCCGGCGTCGGACTTTCCTGCAACCCCTACGTGTGGCATCCCGACATCGACCCGCACGCGGGCGTGGTCCGTTTGGTGTTCGGACTCGGAACGCGCGCGGTGGATCGCAGCGATGACGACTACACGCGGCTGGTCGCACTCAATGCCGTCACGCGCAGACCCGAGGCGAGTTTCGAGGAGGCCTGCGATCACGCTCAGCGCAAAATGGACTGTCTCGATCTCGTGGCCGGGCGGCAAATCTCCCTGCCCTTGCACGAGGTTTTGCACGAACGGCGCGCGGACCTGCCGCTGGACCTGTATTGCACCGAGGCGGACGACGGACACCCGTGGGTGACGTTCGACGGCCTGCTCAAAGACACGCCCGTGCCGGCGGATTTACGACACATGCTGACGGTGTTGGAGACGGCCTTCGGTGCGCCGGTGGACATCGAATTCGCCCTGAATTTTCTCTCGGACGGAAGCTATCGCATCCACCTGCTGCAATGCCGCACGTTTCAATTCCGCCGTGACCCGGAGGTGCTGGCCCAGCGAGCGAAAGGGGTGAAACCACACCCCCTCCTCACGGCGTGTGGCGCGGTGATCGGAGTGAGTCGCGAGCAGCGTTTGACGCGCATCATCTACATCGTGCAGCAAGCCTACGCCGAACTGCCGGAACAGACACGTTACGAAGTGGCGCGCACCATCGGCCGGCTATGCAGCCGGCATGACGAGGCGGCGGGCGGGCTGTTGTTGATCGGTCCGGGACGGTGGGGAACGTCGAGCCCGTCGTTGGGCATCCCGGTATCCTTTGCGGAGATCAACCACGCGTCGGCGATTTGCGAGATTGTGGCCATGCACGAACGACTGATCCCCGACGTGTCGCTCGGCACCCATTTTTTCAACGACCTCGTGGAATACGATACGCTTTACGTGGCGTATTTCCCGCAGAAGACCGGCAACCACATCGACACAACGTGGTTCGAGCAGGCGCCGAATCACCTGACCGAGTGCGAGCCGGAGGCGGCGGACTTCGCCGACGTGATCCGAGTGATCGATTGCCCCGACGGAGACACACCGGTCTGGCTGCGTGCCGACGCGGGAGTCCAGAGGGCGGAGGTGTTCGCGATCGACGCAGGCGCGCAAGGTGGGATGGAATGATCCGAGAAGCCGGCTCGGCGTGACAAATCCCTCAGATCCGTACCCCCGTCGGCGCAGGACTCCACGGACGACCGGTGCACGAGGCGGTGGGGTGCACCTTAATCAACGACCTTCGGCACCACGATCATGTTGTCGCGCTGGACAGGGGCGTTGCGCAAGGCGTCTTCGACAGAGAGACCGGGTTGGGCGACATCCTCGGCCCAGACGTTGTAAATCGGAAACGCGTGCGCGGTGGGCTCGACTCCCGTCACGTCGACCTCGCGCAGCTTCTCGATGTTGGTAAGCACGTCGGCGAGTTGGGCGGAAAACTTCTCCTTTTCCTCGGGCGTGAGCGCGATACGCGCGAGGTTCGCGATGCGGTCGATGTTGAGATCAGCGGGAACGGACATGGTGACGGTTGAAGAGGTCGGGAATAAAAACGATTCGGGAGCATGGGCCGATACGACCGGATGAGCCAAGGCGAAAGGCGGGCTCCGAAAAATGCACCGCGCTTCCGGCACGTCGGAACGCTTTTTTTGGAAAACCGTGCCGAGTGATTTCAAAATTTGTTTTCAAAATGCATGTGACGGCAAAAGCGGCTGGCCCCCACCCCACCCGGCCGTCCATCGTGGCCGCCATGTTTGAGATTACCGGCACCGTTAAAAAAATCTTCGAGGAGCAAACCTTTGGCAGCGGCTTTAATAAGCGCGAGTTCGTGCTGACCATCGAGTCGGGCAAGTTCCCGCAGGACATCAAATTCGAATGCGTAAAAGACAAGGTCGCGCTCGTCGCCGCCCTCAAGCCGGGTGCGAAAGCGAAGGTCTTCTTCGACCTGCGCGGACGCGAGTGGAAGGAGAGCTATTTCGTGAACCTCAATGCCTGGAAAATCGAAACGCTCGGAGCCGGCCCCGACGCACCGGCCGATGACGACGGCGCACCTTTCCCCGAAGAGCCCGGCCAACCGGTCGACGAAGACGTGCCGTTCTAAAACAGCCGACTAACCGCAAAGAACGCGAAGAGGCGCGAAGTTTGGAACCACCCAGGCTTCCTCTTTGCGTATCTTTGCGTTCTTCGCGGTATTAATTCACTTCCGGATCGACCAGCCGGTCGCCTTGACGAGGTCGTCCTGGATCTTCGTGAAGACGGCGTTGACCTCGTCATCGGTCAGCGTGCGGTCGGTTGCGCGGAATACCAGGCTGTAGGCGAGGCTCTTGGTGCCTTCCGGCAGACCTTTGCCTTGGTAAACGTCGAACACGTTGACCGCTTCGAGCGCGAAGGCGTTGCCCACGGCGGCGCGGGCGACCTTGGCGAGCGCCTTCTGGACTTCCGCCGCGGTCGTCGTCCCGGGCACGATGATCGCGAGATCGCGAAGCGCGGCAGGTTGCAAGCTGAAGGGCTTGTAGCCACGACGGTCGGCGTCGGCAGTGACCTTTTCGGAAACCATCGCAAAGAAGCCGGCGTAAACTTTGCCGGTGATGCCCAGCGACTTGAGATGCGCGAGGCTCACGAGACCGAAGGTGGACGTCCAGCCGTGCTGGATGTTGCCTGCGGTGGCCGCATGGCCTTCCTGCCAGCCAAGCGCGGGCGCGGCGACGAGCGCGGTGGGCTGGCGCTCCAACTCGATGCCGGCCAGCGCGGCGATGGTGGCGGTGTGGCGCTTGGCCGTGTAGAAGTCGGCCGGCTCGCGCGTGCGCCAGCTGCGTTCGCCGGTTTCTTCGGCGATGACAAACGCGGCGGCGACGCACTCGGAGAGTTGGCCGTTACGCTCGATGAAGACGCGGCCGGTCTCGAAGAGATGCGAGACGGCGACGCCGCGGGACTGGTTGAGCTTCAGCGATTCGAGCAGGCCGGAAACCAGCGTGTTGCGCAGGTGCGACTGGTCTTCGACGAAGGGGTTGGCGAGCGCGAGATCGGCAACGGCCGCGGGCGTGGCCCACGCGGCGAGCTCCTTGGCCGGACGCAGCGTGTAGTTGACACACTCGTTGAAACCTTGGCCAACGAAAGCGGAGGATACCATGCGGTTGAACAGCACGATGGGATCGTCGTTGCCGACGAGGCCAGGCGCGGTGATCACGCTTGTGGGAATTTTCTCGGTGCCATGAAGACGCACCACTTCTTCGACCAAGTCGATGGGGCGGTCGAGGTCGTCGCGCCAGCTCGGAACGGAGAACGTCCAGGCGGGACCGCGGCTCTCGGTGTCTTCTTCGCGAACGACGGAGAGTTCAAGGGATTCCAATGCGGTGCGAATCGCGTCGGCGGGAATCTCGAAGCCCAGCTTTTCGTTGATGTAGGCGGGCGTGACGGTGATCTCGCGCTCCCACGGAATGTCGGCGCCGACTCGGTGGATCGGGCCGGCGACTTGTCCGCCGGCGTGAGCAAGAATGAGATCGATAAAACGGTGCGCGGCCTCGTCGAGCGAATGAACGTCGACTCCGCGTTCGTAGCGGTAGGAGGAATCGGAGGAGAGGCCGAGGCGTTTCGCGGTGGCGCGAACGGACTGGCGCTTGAAATAGGCGACTTCAAGAACCAGATCGGTCGTGTCGGACGACACGCCGGAGTCGGCGGAACCCATGATGCCGGCGATGACTACGGGCTTGGTCGCGTCGGCGATGACGAGCATGTTGGCGGAAAGCACGCGGGCCTTGTCGTCGAGCGTGGTGATCTTTTCGCCCTCGGTCGCGTGACGAACGACGATCTCGGCGCCGGCGAGTTTTTGGGCGTCGAACGCGTGCACCGGCTGGCCGTATTCGAGCATCACGTAGTTGCCGATATCGACCACATTGTTGATCGGACGAAGACCGACGGCGGTGAGTCGCTGCTGAATCCAATCGGGCGACGGACCGACTTTGACACCGGTCACGACGGTCGCGGTGTAAAGCGGGCAATCGGTCGCCGCCTCGACACGAACGGACTTGAGCAAGTCTACACGGGGGTTGGCGGTGATGGCGGCGGGCGTGAAACTGACGGAAGGATACGCGAGGTCTTTTTTGAACCAGGCGGCGAGTTCGCGGGCGACGCCGAGATGCGAAAGGCAGTCGGGGCGGTTGGGCGTGATCTCGATGTCGAACACGGTGTCGCCGGCGGGGAGCACCTCGTTAATGGGCGTGCCGACCGTCGGTTCACCGGCGAGGAGAAGCAGCCCCTGGGCATCTTCGGCGAGGGTGAGCTCTTTGGCGGAACACATCATGCCGGACGAGGCTTGTCCCCGCACCTTGGCTTCCTTGATGACGAAGTCGCCGGGGAGGACCGCGCCCGGGAGCGCGACCGGGACGCGGTTGCCGACGTCGCAATTGGGAGCGCCGCAGACGATGGTGCGAACGCCGCCGCTGGCTTCGCCGACGTCGACGGTGCAGACGGCGAGCTTGTCGGCGTTGGGGTGTTTGTCGCGGGTGAGAATGTGACCGACGACGACCTGGTTGAACTTGGGCGCACCGGTGTGAATGACCTGCTCGACCTCGAAGCCGAGGAAGGTGATGGCACGCGAAATATCATCGGCGGAGACACCGGTGAGATCGACGTAGGACTGGAGCCAGGAGAGGGAGAGTTTCATCGGAATGGGAGTCGGAGATCAGAGTTTTTAACCACGGAGCTCACGGAGAGCACGGAGGCGGAGTTTTAGAAGCGGTATTCTCATTCGGCCGCACTCCGTGTCCTCCGTGCTCTCCGTGGTTCAATTCGGTTCGTATCAGGCGAATTGGCGGAGGAAGCGGACGTCGTTTTGGTAGAAATAGCGGATGTCATCGATGCCGTAGAGGAGCATCGCGAGGCGCTCGAGGCCCATGCCGAAAGCGTAGCCGCTCCAGACTTCCGGATCGTAGCCGACGTCTTTGAACACGACGGGATCGACCATGCCGCAGCCGCCAATTTCGATCCAATCCTTGTTCACTTTCGGCAGGTGTTTCGCGCTGAGATCCACCTCGAAGCTCGGCTCGGTGTAGCCGAAGTAGTGCGGACGGAAACGGGTCTTGGTGTCTTTGCCCAGGAGCGAGGCGAAGATGTAATCGAGGAGCGCCTTCAGGTCGCGAACGCTGACGTTTTTATCGACGTAGAGACACTCGAGTTGGTGGAAGTTGGCGGAGTGCGTGGCGTCGGTGGTGTCGCGACGATAGACGCGTCCGGGCGAAACGATGCGAATGGGCGGTTCGCCCTTGAGCATCGTGCGGATCTGCACGGACGACGTGTGCGTGCGGAGAAGGTATTTCTCGTTCGGGTTCTTTTTGGAGACGTTGCCGAAGCGGGCGGACTCGGGAAGGTAGAACGTGTCCTGCGCATCACGGGCCGGGTGATCGGACGGGGTATTAAGCGCGTCGAAGCAGTAATATTCCGTCTCGACCTCGGGTCCTTCGACGACCGTGAAACCGACCTTGCGAAGGATGCGGGTCATCTCCTCGCGGACGAGAGTGAGCGGATGATGCGTGCCGGGGGCACGATCGGGGGACGGCAATGTGGGATCGACCGCGGGACCGAGTTGGGCCGCGAGTGCGGCGGCTTCGATGCGGGCGAGCGCGGCATCGAGGTGGGCTTGGAGTGCGGTCTTGGCCTCGTTGACGAGTTTGCCGACCACGGGCTTCTGCTCCTTGGGCACGGAGCCCATCTGCTTCATGAGAGCGGTGAGTTCGCCGTTGGGGCCGACGAAGCGGGCCTTGGCGGCCTCGAACTCGGGGCGCGTATGGATCGCGGGAAGTTCGGTCGCGGCCTTGGCGAGGAGAGCGGAGAGTTGGTCTTGCATGGAAGAGGAAGAGTCGGAAGCAAACGGTCCGGAGTGGAAAAACAAAAAGGACGGCGCCTCAAAAATGAGGCCCGTCCTTCGGGAGGGGGTCCGCCTTGCGCGGGCCTTGCCTTGGGAGCGAGCCGGGCGGGCTCGCGTTTTTAAGAGTTAGGCTTTCGCGGCGAGGGCGGCGGCCTTGGTCTTCAACGCGTCTTTAACCTGGTTAACGACGGCGGCGAAAGCGGCTTCGTCACGGATCGCGAGATCGGAGAGAACCTTGCGGTCCATCTGAATGTTCGCGGCGTGGAGGCCCTCGATAAAGCGGCTATAGCTGATGTCCTGCGCGCGGCAGGCGGCGTTCAGACGGACGATCCAAAGGCCACGACGGTCGGCCTTCTTCTTTTTGCGGGCCGCATAGGCATACTGCCAGCCATGCTGGACAGCGTCTTTGGCGTAGCGGAAAAGCTTCGACTTGGAGCCGAAATAGCCGCGGGCGTATTTCAGCGTTTTCTTGTGCCGCTTACGGGAAGCGGGGGAGTTGGTTGCACGAGGCATGTTGGTATAGGTGTTTTTTGGGCCGTCAGGTCGTCTCGTTAGGATTCACCTGACCGGCGGTTGTGGTTGGTGCCCTGGTCTTAGAGGCCGAACGGCAAGCAGCGCTTGAGCGGCTTGGCGTGGCCTTCGGCAACGAGCTTGTCCCTGGAGGCGCGACGCTTTTGCTTCGTGCTCTTGGAGGCAAGCAAGTGACGGAACCCGGGCGTGCGGCGCACGAGCTTACCAGTTGGGGTGAGCTTGAAGCGCTTGGCGACGGACTTTTTGGTCTTTTGCATGGAGAGAGCGGAAGAAAACAGGGAGTGCGCACGGGCTTGGCAAGGGGAAACTTAAGCGGAAACCATCCGGCATGACAAAAAAAGGCGGGAGCGGAGCGGCGAACGCAGGCAAATCCGCTGGCACGGATCGGGCGCAGAAATTGCGACCGAACTCAAAAAGACCGTTGACAAAGTCGGCGGCGTTTTGAGTTTCTCACCCCTCGTTTTTTGGTTTCCTAGCTCAATGGTAGAGCAGTTGACTCTTAATCAATTGGTTCAGGGTTCGAGTCCCTGGGGAACCACCAATTTCCTTCCCGGCCCGTGGCGGTGAAGGCCTTAGGTTAGCGGCTGGCGTTCTTTTATCTTTGTTTTCATCGTGTCGGCAGCTTTCCAACGCCGGCGTAGCTCAACGGTAGAGCACCTGTTTTGTAA
>JANJTQ010000195.1 GCA_024711005.1 Opitutaceae bacterium
CCATCCGCCCCCGCGCCCCCCCCGCTCCGTGGTTGTTCCCGGGCCCGGCCTGGGGGGGTTTTGTGTCCCGCGGGGCGGGCCCCACCCCGCCGCCGCCCCCCCCGCCGGCGGCGGCCCCCCCCCCCCCCCCGCGCCTCAGGACGCGTCTCTTTCATTAAATAAGCAGCAGGCGGACTAAAACCGCAGGTGTTTCACGGTGAGCCCCTGGTTGATGAGCTGTTTCAACGAATCGATGCCGATCTTGAGGTGGTCTTCGACATAGACCTGGTCGACGGTCGCGTCGCTCTCGACCGTCTTGATGCCGTCGGGGACCATCGGTTGATCGCTGACGAGCAGAAGCGCTCCGGTGGGTGTTTCGTTGAAGAAGCCGGTCATGAAGATCGTGGCCGTTTCCATGTCGATGGCCATCGCGTGGATTTTCTTCAGGTACTTTTTGAAGGCGACGTCGTGTTCCCACACGCGACGGTTGGTCGTGTAGACGGTGCCGGTCCAGTAGTCGCGAGCGTACTCGCGGATCGTGGTGGAGATGGCTTTTTGCAGGGCGAAGGCGGGCAGGGCGGGGACCTCGGGCGGAAAATAATCGTTGCTCGTACCCTCGCCGCGGATCGCCGCGATGGGCAGGATGAGATCGCCGACCTCGGCGCGATGTTTGATGCCGCCGCACTTGCCGAGAAAAAGCACCGCCTTCGGACGGATCGCGCTGAGCAAGTCCATGACGGTCGCGGCGGTGGCGCTGCCCATGCCAAAGTTGATGATCGTGATGCGTCCGGCGGTGGCGCTGGGCATGGGTTTGTCGAGCCCGTGCACCTTTACGCGGTTCCACTTCGCGAAGAGCTTCACGTACAGCTGAAAATTCGTGAGCAAGATGTAATCGCCGAATTGGTCGAGCGGCACGCCGGTGTAACGAGGCAGCCAGTTTTCGACGATCTCACGGCGCGTTTTCATGGGCAAAACATGCCCTCGCGCACCATCCGGCTCAAGGTGCTTGTTGTTCGAAAAGCGACTACGTGTTGGGCTTGTCGTCGTAGTCCGGAGCTCAGTCCGGACCGTGAATCATTGCAGGCGTGGTGGGCGGTCGGATTCGGGCTGAAGCTCCGAACTACGGGGCCTCAGGCGGTGGCGCGCGGTGGACTCCATGCCGTGGCGTGCGCTGTACGCGGCTGGCACCTTCGATCAGATGCTCAGGCTTCGGCGAGGGCGTTCACCGTGTTGAGGTGTTCGACGCCGGTATATTTTTGCGACTGCTCGTCGGCGTGGTAACTCGAACGCACCATCGCGCCGCTTTCGACGACGCCGATGCCGATGGACAGGCCGAATTCCTTCCAACGGATGAACTCGTCGGGGTGAACCCAACGGTCGATTTTCCAGTGCTGCGGCGTCGGCTGGAGATATTGGCCGATCGTGACGATGTCGGTCTTGTCGGAGGCGATGTCGCGGAGGGTTTTTTCGATCTCCTCCTCGCGCTCGCCGAGACCGAGCATGATGCCGGTCTTGGTGGTGAAGCCGCGGGACTTGGCGTGTTGCAGCATGCTGCGGGAACGATCGTAGCGGGCCTGCACGCGGACGGGTTTTTGCAGGCGTTCGACGGTCTCCAGGTTGTGATTGAAAATGTCGGGCTTGGCGTCGAGGACGATGTCGAGGAGGGCGGAGTTGCCCTTCCAGTCGGGAGTGAGGACCTCGATGGCGGTGTGGGGATTCCGATGTTTTACGGCGCGAATCGTCGCGGCCCACACGGCGGCGCCGCCGTCCTTCAACTCGTCGCGGGCGACGGACGTGATGACGCAGTGCTTGAGATTCATCTTGGCGACGGCTTCGGCCACGCGGGCGGGTTCGCCGAGGTCGAGCTCCGTGGGACGCCCGGTCTGGATCGCGCAGAAGTTGCAGGAACGCGTGCAGATGTTGCCGAGGATCATCACCGTGGCGGTGCCGCGGGACCAGCATTCGCCGAGGTTGGGGCACTGCGCGCTTTGGCAGACGGTGTTGAGCGAGGTGTCGTCCACGAGTCGGCGTACGGCTTGGTAGCCGGGACCACTGGGAAGTTTGGCACGGAGCCAGGAAGGTTTGCGCGAGGTGTCCATCGGAAGGGATCGGAATAAAAGGTTTTTAACCGTCAATGCACGCTAATGGTCGCGAAACTTTCGGATGGCTCGCCGATTTTAGCGCAGATGAGTGGATGTTTCAGGGGTCGGGAACGCCGGCCAGCGGGTTTGAAACTCGCGGGCGAGGACCGCCTTGACCTCGGCGAGATCGAGTTTGCGACCGAGTTCGGCTTGCAGGGAGGTGACCGTGCCGTCCGTGGAGCTGATGCCGCAGGGGACGATCCCTTGGAAGTGGGCGAGGTTGGCGTTCACATTGAGCGCGAACCCATGATAGGCGACCCAGCGGCGCACGGCCACGCCGATGGCGGCGACTTTGCGTGTGCCGATCCAGATACCGGTTTTACCTTCGCGTCGCGAGGCGACGAGGCCGAGCGAGCCCACGGCGTCGATCAAGACCTGTTCAAGCAGACGCAGGTATTCGTGGAGATCTTTGCGCGGGGAGAGATCGACGATCGGGTAGCCAACGATCTGGCCCGGTCCATGATAAGTGATGTCTCCGCCCCGGTTGGTTTTGACGACTTCGATTCCTTCGCGGAGTAGGTGCTCGGGAGACCATACGACGTGCTCGGCGGCGCCGCTGCGCAGGCCCACGGTATAAACAGGGTCGTGCTCGGTGAAGACGAGGGTGTCGCCGATCTCGCCCGCGATGCGTTTGGCCACGAGTTCGTCTTGCGCGCGCCAAGCCGGCTCGTAGCGCGTGCGACCCCAATCGAGGACAACAGGCGCGGTGGCGGGACGGGTGGCGGCGGTGGACATGGAAGCTCAATCGATACGTCCAACGACCTCCGGCGCAAGTGCGGGGATCGAACGGGGCGCGACGATCGGAATCTCCCACCTCAAACCAGCAAGACGGCTCCTGCGCCGACCACGGCGGTCGCGACCAGCACGCCGCCCGCCCGCCAGCGCAGGTGCGGCGAACCGAGTCCCGCGGCAAGGAATGCTTTGAGCAAGGAATTGGCGACGGCGGCAATGATGACGGCGCGCGCGGCTAACTCCCAGTCGACGGCACCGGAACGCAGATTGTTGGCCATCGACAGCGAGATCGCGTCCATGTCGGTCAAACCGGATACGAAGCTCAGCGGCAACAAACCCGCCTGCCAGTCGAGTTGAGTGGCGGCTTTCACAAGGAAAGCGATGATCGCGTACAGCAGCGCGAACTTGATCGCCGTCATCAGGCTCAGCGGGTTGGACATCGCGGGCGAAGCGACCTCGCCCCTTTCTCGCCGACGTGCGAACCACCAGTGCCAGCCGCCATAAATGAGCGCCGGCGCCAGCATCGCGACAAATGCCGGGGTGATGCGGACCGCGAGTTCAGGACTGAGAAAAAATACCACGACAACCACTCGTGGAAGCATGACCGCGCAGGCAACGACCACGGCGAACGCATAGTCCTGCGAAAGCTCGGCTTCTTCGCGACTGCGCCGGCTGAAGGCGAGCGTTGACGCCGTGCTGGAGGCGATTCCGCCGAAGAGACTGGTGACGAGGATTCCGGCCTGCGTGCCGAGCAGGCGCATCGCGATGTAGCCGGTAAAGCCCAGCCCGGAAATCAAAACGACCATCAGCCAGGTCGAGTAGGGGTTGAACGCCTCGAACGGACCGATGTCGCGATTTGGCACCAGCGGCAGGATCACCCCGGTGATGGCGTCGAATTGCAACGTGGCGCTGATGTCGGCCTGGGTAAACGCACGTGTCCAGGCATGGATCGGTTGTTTGAGTCCGAGCAGCACCATGGTGAGCGCGGCGACGACGACGGCGGTCTGGGTGTGACCCCAGGCGACGAGTGCACCGGTGAGCAAGGTGAGCAACGAGGCGGCGAACGAGGTGCTGCCCGGGGACGTGACCGCGGCAAGCCGGCCATGGGCGATCATCAAATGCGCGGACACCACCGTGATGATCACGGGGAGGGCGAGGGGGGTGTAATCACGACTGGCGACGGCGCCGATACACCCGAGAATCGCCCAGAACGTATGGGTGCGCACGCCGCCGAAGTCGGCCCGTTTCCCCTGGCTGGTTTGCTCGCTCCACTGGCGGATCAAACCGATGAGCGCGCCGAGACCGGCGCTCGCAAAGATGGGGCCAAGAAGGGTGGTGGGCACGTTGCCAGCATGCGGTTAAATGGGGTTGCTCGCAAGTCTGGCGGTGGGAGGTGGGATGGTAGGCGGCCTGCTTGCAGGCGAGGTTTGCGGAAATCGCGAGCAAGCTCGCTCCCACGTTGGTCCCCGGGGTTTTTCCATTTGCGCAGGCAGGGGGCGCCCGCCACGGTTTCCGATTCCCATGAGCGAGACTCCTCCGACCGATATTTCCCACGACCAGCATGCCGTGCGCCGGCAAAAACTGGCCGAGATGCGCGCCGCCGGTTTCGACCCGTTCCGCGCCAACGTCAGCCCGACGCACTTTTCGCAGGACGCCAAGGCGCTCTACGTCGAGGGCCAGGACAACACGGTAACGGTTACGGTGGCCGGCCGCCTGGTTACGTTTCGTGTTCAGGGGGGCAGCTCGTTTGTAAAGATCCAGGATCAACAGGGACAGATTCAGCTCTACTTCCGCCGCGACGTGCTTGGCGAAGAGCGTTACGCGGTCTTCAAAAAGTCGCTCGACCTCGGCGACATCATCGGCGTCACCGGCACTTTGTTTATGACGAAGACGGGCGAGATCACGGTCCGCGTCGATGCGTTCACCCTGGTATCCAAGGCGCTGCGTCCGTTGCCCGAGAAGTGGAGCGGGCTCACCGATTCCGAGCAGATTTACCGCCAGCGTTACCTCGACCTGATCGTCAACCAGGAGTCGCGCAATCGCCTCATGACGCGCTCGAAGATCGTGTCGCACATCCGCCGTTTCTTCGAAGACCGCCAGTTTCTCGAAGTGGAAACACCGGTCTTGCAAAACGTCGCCGGCGGCGCGGCGGCCCGTCCGTTTCAGACTCACCACAACACGCTCGGCGTCGACTTCGTGCTGCGCATCTCGCTCGAACTTTATCTGAAGCGCATGCTCGTCGGAGGCTACGATCGCGTGTTCGAGATCGGTCGCAACTTCCGCAACGAAGGCGTCTCCCGTCGTCACAATCCCGAGTTCACGATGCTGGAGGTTTATCAGGCCTACAGCGACTACCGCGGCATGATGACGCTCGTGCAGGATCTGTTGCGTTCGCTCTGCGAAAATGTCCTCGGCAAGTCCGAGATCGCCCACGCCGCCAGCGGCGAGGTGATCAATTTCGCCGGCCAGTGGCGCGAGGTGAAGTACAAGGACCTCATCATCGAAAAGACCGGCGACCCCGAGTGGTTCAGCCGCTCCAAGGAAGAGAAGATCGCCGGCGTGCAAAAGCTTGGTCTTCACGCCGACCTGAAGTGGGAGGACTTCGAGCTGACCAACGAGATTTTCGGCAAGCTGATCGAACCGAAATTGATTCAGCCGACGTTCGTCACGCACCTGCCCAAGGAATTGTGTCCGCTGGCCAAGATCACACCCGACGACCCGAGCACGATCGATGTGTTCGAGTTGATCATCGGCGGCATGGAGATCGCGCCCGCTTACTCCGAGCAAAACGACCCCGACGTGCAGCGCGCGATGTTCGAGGCGCAGGCCGGCGAAGAACAGCAGAAGGTCGACCAGGATTTTCTGCTCGCGCTCGAACACGGCATGCCGCCCGCCGGCGGCATGGGCATCGGCATCGACCGCCTTTGCATCCTGCTCACGGGTGCCGAAAGCATCCGCGACGTGATCCTTTATCCGCAACTGCGCCCGGGCTCCTGAACATAAACCGCGAAGAACGCGAAGTGACGCGAAGGCGATCTTCTGTTTACTTCGCGTCTCTTCGCGACCTTCGCGGTTAAATTATGCCTTGGTATTTGTATCTCGCCCTGAAACAGCTCTTCCCGTCCGGGAAGTGGCTGTCGTTTTTCACGGCGATTTCGATCCTTGGTGTGGCGCTCGGCGTCGCGACGCTCGTCGTGACCAACAGCGTGATGGGCGGCTTCGGCTACGAAATCCGCCGCATGATCATCGATACGCAGGGCGACGTGCAGATTCGCGCGCGCAGCCTGATCGAGGACTCCGGACCGCTTCTGTCATCCGTCGCGAAGGTACCCGGTGTCGTCGGCGTGACTCCCTTCGCCGAAGGTGTGGGCATGCTGGAATACGGACGCAAACCGGCGTTCCCGCTGATCCAAGGCGTCGACGTAAACCGGGTGAACGATGTGATCCCGCTCAGCCGTTTTATTCGTGTTGGCTCGCTCGATGAACTCGATGACGACACGGTGATTCTCAGTTCGCAGCTCGCCTATTCGTTGGGCGTGCACATCGGCGGCAAGGTCACGATTTCATCCCCGCTGCTCATCGAGCGTCTTAAAAACGACGAGGTGTTTCTTCCGCGTGAACTGGTCGTCGTGGGCATCTTCGAGATCGGCCATCAGCAGCTCGATAGCAACACGGTGCTGGTGACGCTCCGCCGCATGCAGGATCTCTACGGCCTCGGCGAGGCGATCCATGGCGTCAACGTGAAGATCGCGGACGGACTCGACGCCGATGCGATGGCGGCGCGCATCAACGCCGTGCTGCCGGAGGCGTCCGACATGCGCGCCCACTCCTGGATCAACGCGAACAGCGAGTTTCTCTTCGTGCTCCAAATGGAGAAGAACCTCGTTTCGATTCTTTTGCTTTTCATCATCCTGGTGGCCTCGTTCTCGATCATGAGTTCGCTGCTCACGACGGTGGTCCGCAAGACCCGGGAAATCGGGTTGCTGGGCGCGTTAGGCGGCCGTTCGCGCGAGATTGCCGCATGCTTCTGTGTGCAGGGTTTTCTGATCGGCCTGATCGGCACGGGCACCGGCCTCGCGCTCGGTTTTGGATTTCTGCATCTGCGCAACGACATTCTGTTGTTGTTCACCCGGCTGACCGGAAGTCAGGAGGCGCTTGAGCGTTTTTATCAATTCAGCAACGTGCCCGCGCATATGGAATCCGCCGACTTGGTCATGATTGTTGTCGGCACGATCGTGATCTCGACCCTGGCGGGCATCTTCCCCGCCTGGCGCGCGTCGCGACTCAACCCCGTGGAGGCCCTGCGCAATGAGTGATGCCGTCGCACGCAATGTCCTCGGAGGCTCAGCCATGAGTAACTTTATTCTCAAAGCCTGCGACCTTCACAAAACCTACCTCAGCGGCGAACGCCGGCTGGAGGTGCTGCATGGCGTGAGTCTGTCCGTCAGCGACGGCGAAAGCGTGTCCATCCGCGGCGAATCCGGTTCGGGCAAGTCGACGTTGCTTCACCTGCTAGCCGGCCTGGATGTTCCCGACTCCGGTACGGTGCATTGGGAAGGCGTGCCCGACACGGGGGCCCGGCAGCGCGCGCGGTTTCTCGGCATGGTCTTTCAGTCGTTTTATCTGATCCCCGAACTCGACGCCGTGGGCAACGTGCTGATGGCCGCCCGTGTCGCCGGCAAGGTCGGCGCCATCGAGCGCCAGCGCGCGCAAGACCTGCTCGCCCGCGTGGGGCTTTCCGAGCGCGGTCACCATTTGCCGTCGCAACTCTCCGGTGGCGAACGCCAGCGGGTGGCCGTGGCGCGCGCCTTGATGAACGCGCCGCGCCTCATCCTTGCCGACGAGCCAACCGGCAATCTCGACGAGAAAACCGGCGACTCGATCATCGACCTGTTGCTCGGCCTCTGCTCCGAGCAACGCATCGCACTGGTGCTCGTCACCCACAACGCCGTCCACGCGGCCCGCACCGCCCGCATGCTCTTCATGCGTGACGGCGTGCTGCAAAACACGAACCTTTGACCACAAGATTACACAAAATGGACACAAGATCCGTACGCAGTATGTCTGGGATATTTCGTGCCCATTTTGTGTAATCTTGTGGTCAAATCCTCCTCCTAAACATCCGTGAGCTTCTTCTCCTCCTCCAAACCCAAGATCAAATGCGGCGTCGCCGGCGTCGGCTCGCTCGGTCAGCACCACGCGCGCATCTATGCGGCGCTGCCCAACGTCGAATTCATGGGAATTTTCGAAGCGAACGATGAGCGCGCCAAAGAGATTTGCGAACGGCACAACTGCCGCCGCTTCGCGACCATCGAGGAATTGGGCGAGGCCTGCGATGCGATCTCCGTGGTGGTGCCGACCGACAAGCACGAGGCGGTTGCCCTGCCATTGCTCGCGAAGAAGTGCCACCTGCTGATCGAGAAGCCGATCACCGCGACTCTGGCCGAGGCCGAGCGCGTGCTCGCCGCCGCGAAGGCCAGCGGCTGCATCGTACAGGTCGGGCACATCGAGCATTTTAATCCGGTGATGAGTTTCATGGAGAAACACATCGACCGGCCCGGCTACATCACCGCCGAGCGCCTCGCGCCCTACACGCCGCGCGGCACCGAGGTCGGCGTGGTGCTCGACCTGATGATCCACGACATCGGCATCGTGCTCGCGCTGGTGAAGTCGCCCATTCGAAAAATCGACAGCGTGGGCATCAGTGTGTTGTCGAAGACCGAGGACATCGCCAATGCCCGCATCGAGTTCGAGAGCGGCTGCGTGGCGAACCTCAGCGCCAGCCGCATGAGCCTGAAAAAGAATCGCGAGATCCGTATCTTCCAGGACAACGCCTACCTCTCGCTCGATTTCATGAACCAGAAAGGACATCTGGTGAAAAAGAACGATCTCATCGCTTACGGCGTGAAGTTGAAAGTCGGCCTGGCCAAGGCGGGCGACGCGAGTTCGATTCCGGTGCAGGACATCCCGATCGAAAAGGACGAACCGCTGAAGCTGGAGCTGATGCATTTCACCGAGAGTGTTGCCGAGCGCACGCAACCGAAGGTGGGGGCGTCGCTGGGCAAGACCGCCCTTGAAGTCGCGATCCAGATCACCGATCAGATCAAGGCCGCGCAGAAATGAGGATGACGATGACGCCGGCATTTAACGCAAAGACGCAAAGGTGCGAGGGGTGCAAACGCTCGATCCCGATGTCTTCCGTTCTTTGCGTGGTCTTCGCGTCTTTGCGTTAAAATGTCTTCGACCGCACAATCACCGTTTCACCTGCCTCCGCCCGTTGCCGGGCGTGTGGACTTGCTGGTCATCGCGGGTGAACACTCGGGTGACCAACATGCCGCCACGATGGTGCGTGATTTGCGCGCCAAACGGCCGGGGTTTTCGGTCGTCGCACTCGGTGGACCCGAGCTGGCGAAGGCCGGCGCCCAAGTTTTGCACGACATGACCGCCTCGTCGGTCGTGGGCTTTGTCGAGGTGCTCAAAAACTATCCTTTCTTCAAAGCGCTCTTCGACGAGACGCTGCGTTGGATTGCCGAGCACAAACCCCGCGCAATCTGTTTTATCGATTACCCCGGTTTTAATCTGCGCCTGGCCAGGGCGCTTCGCGAACGCGGGCTGTCAGTGAAAGGCGGGGGCGCGATCAAGACGCTTTTCTACATCTCGCCGCAGATCTGGGCGTGGAAGGCGAAACGTCGGTTCACCATGGCGCGCGATCTCGATGCGCTGGCGGTGATTTTCCCGTTTGAAATCGGGTGCTACGCGGACACCTCGCTGCCGGTGGAGTTTGTCGGACATCCCTTTCTCGACGATGCGCACGAGTCGCCGGTACGATACGATCCGGCCGCACCGATTCTATTGCTGCCGGGCAGTCGCAAGCAGGCGGTCGGACGCATTTTTCCGCTGTTGCTCGCCGGTTACGCGGCCTACGGAAAACGCGACGCGGTGGTGCTGTATCCGAGTGAGTTCATCAAAGAAGAGCTGCTCGCGGCGAAGCCTCCGGCGCATGTGAAGTTGTTGCCGACCGGTTCGCCGGTGGCGGCATCGGCGGTGCTTACCTCAAGCGGAACCATGTCGATGCACTGCGCGTTGGAAGCGATCCCCGGCGCGGTCGTTTACCGGGCGAATCCACTGACCTATCTGATCGGACGCATGCTGGTGAAAGTTCCGTATCTGGGTATCGCGAATCTGCTGCTGAAGGAGCCGATGTATCCGGAATACATTCAAGGTGCCGCGACGCCCGCGGCGCTTGCCCGCGAGCTCGACGACTGTCTGCGCAACATCGACCGTCTCATCGCCACGCAAGCGCAGGCGGAAAAACTACGGACGTTGTTGCGCCGTCCGGCTGGTGGCACGGTGGCGGACTGGGTGCTGCGGCGGATGGGGTGAGGCAAGGGCGCCGGGTCGCTGGAGACCGGATTTTAACGCAAAGGCGCGGAGGCGCGAAGAACGCAAAGTTTCGGATCGTGCCTCGGTTGCTTGGCGACCTTTGCGCCTTTGCGTCCTTGCGCTAAACGGATCGATTCGCGATCGGGATTCCGATGTGGGAGCGAGCTTGCTCGCGTTGATCGATCTTCGCGAGCAAGCTCGCTCCCACCATCGACCCCCTCACACGCCGCCGCCGGCCTGGGACTCGACTTGCTTCCAGAGCGCCGCGGCTTTTTCCACGACGATCTTGCGGGCGTGGACGACCTCGGCGGCGCGGGCGGCGCGGTTGGACTCGGCGATCTTGGCGAGATCGTCGAGGTTGTAGAGGAAGACATTTTCCAGCTTCGCCACGTTCGCGTCGATGTCGCGGGGCAAGGCGAGATCGATGAAGAAGAGCGGCTCGGCGCGACGGGTCTTCATCGCGGCGACCGTGTCGGCGAGTGTCACCACGACGTCGGGCGCGGCGGTCGATCCCACCACGATCGAGTAATCCGCGAGATGATCGGCCACATGTTCCCACGGCAACGCGGTGGCGTTGAGCGTGGTGGCGAGTTCCATCGCGCGGCCCAGCGTGCGGCTGGCGACGGTGAGCGAACCGGCCCCGCGACTTTGAAAGGCCTTCGCGGTTTTTTCACCGATCTCGCCTGCGCCCAGCAGAAGGATGCGCGTCGAGGCGAGGTCGCCGAAAATCTTCAGGGCGAGGTCGACCGCGACATTGGCCACGCTGATCTGGCCCTCGGTGATCGCGGTGTGGGTGCGGATGTATTTGGCGTGTTGAAACGCCTTCTGAAAAACGCGGTTGAGAACCGGACCGGTGGTGTGTCGCTCCTGTGCGGCGGCGTAGGCGTTCTTCACCTGACCGAGGATTTCGGTTTCACCGAGCATCTGCGAGTCGAGTCCGGAGGCGACGGAGAGCAGGTGTTTGATCGCCGCCGGGCCGAGGGCTTGATGGCTGACAGAGGCGAAGGCCTCGGGCGGGAACCCTTGGAACGCGCAGAAGGTTTCGCGCAACCGTTGCAGGGTCTCCGGGGAATCGGCGATGCCGTAAAACTCGATACGATTGCACGTGTTGAGCACGGCGAGTTCGCGCATGCCGGGGAGGGTGGCGGCGGCTTGGTGGAAGGCGGGCAGCCGCTCGGAACCGAGCGCGAGTTTTTCGCGCAGCTCGAGCGGCGTCGTGTGATGGCTCGCACCCAGCAGGAAAAGCACGGGCAGGTTCATCGGTTGGCGGTGATCGGGGTGGCGTCGGCTGCGGTGTTGCCGCCACTCACGAGCGGAAGGGAAAGAAGGACGATCCCAAACAAGGCAATGAGACACCAGGCGAGCCGTTTGCCGACCAGCCGGCTGCGCAGACGCAGGACGAGGATCGTGGAATACGCGGCCCATACGGCGAAGGTCACGGGGAGTTTGCCCGTGCCGACGTTCGCGGAGGCGTCCATCAAGTAGATCCCGCCGACGCCGAGGGAGGCGGTCAGCAGGAGGACTCCGAACGAAAGCAGGCGCAGGCTGATGTGATCGAGTTCACGGATGGACGGGAGAAATGAAAACAGCCCGTGAAGGTGCTGACGTTTCAAGCTGAAGACCTGCAACACATACATGGCCGCGGTGAGCGTGAGCAGCGAGAAGACGCCGTAGCTGAACAAGGCGAGCGCGGCGTGGAATTCGATCCAGAAGTTGCCGCCAAAGATGTTGACGCGTCGGGCGGCATCCCAGCCGGGAACGGCGAGCGAGAGTACGGTCAGCGCGGCGGCGAGCAAAGAGGTGAAGTAGCCGAGGAGACTGAGTCGGAAGGTGGCGCCGATGACGAGGTAGAGCGCGATGGCCGACCAGGCGGTGAATTGAAAAAGCTCGAACGTGTTGCCGAGGGGGCAGCCCTTGACCTCAAGGCCGCGGAGGTAGAGTCCGAACGTCTGGAAAACGAAGCCGGCGGAGACGATGAAGTACATCAACAGCCGGGAGAGTTTGCGCTCGCGGATGACCGCCACGGTGCCGAGCACAAATCCGGCGAGGTAACACGCGGCGGCGAACCAAAGCCAAGTGCGATCGGTGAGTGAGTCCATAGTTGGGTTGAGCCGGTGACCGTGCCTCAACCCACCCGCCCGTGCAAGCCGGAGGTCGCGCACGTTTGCCCTCTGCGGATTTGCAACTGGACCGCATCGGGAGGCGGGATCGCAAGGATGGTCGGAACGCCATTGGCGGGCCACGCGACGGTCGGGGTGGCGAGGGGCTACCAGGCGCCGTAGTGGTTGTAGGCGTGGATGGCGACGCCCGCCACGACGTCGGGGGTGCCGCGGTAGGTGGGGAGATGGATCGTGCGCAGCTGGTTGATCGCGTTGTCGAGGGCGGCGGAGCCTTCCTCGTGGAAGGTGATGTAGGTCGGGGTGAAGGGACCGGTCTCCAGACCGTGCCAGATCTTCACATTGGGGCGGTACCACTTGGCGTACTCGTATTCCGTCTCCGCGACGGAGAACGAGTTGGAGGCGGTGTCGCGGTAGGCCATGATCGCGATGTGCGATCCGCCGGTGGCTCCGACGATGTCGAACATGTGCTCCGAGGTTCGCTTGGTGGCCCCGTTGAAAGAGCGCGTGTATTCGGGAACATCATACCAGAACGGGATGACGAAACCGATCTTGAGCTTGGGACTTCCGGTGCTGGCGACGGCCACGGCCTGCTCGGTGACGGTGAGGAGACCGCCGATGTAGTTGAGCCGTTGCTGTGTGGTCGCGCCGGCCCAGGCGGCGAGTCCGTGCGGCTCGATGTCCCATTGGAAACCGTCGAGGCGGGCGGCGGTGGTTTGTTTGCCGTTGAAGTCCACCGCCAGCTCCACCCGGCCGGTGACGCGCCAGTGGTTGCTGGTGAGGCAGTAGTTCGGGTCGCCGTCGAGGGCGTGCACCTGGAGCCCGGCGGTGGGGGCGGCGGCGTTGAACTGGCCGAGTTGGGCACGGGAGACCGGGTGGCGACCCGCGTAGGCCGGATCCGCGGGGTCGACGAAGACGTTGCCGGTGGTGATGAAGATCGTGGAGATCCCCTTGTTGACGCAGAAGTTGATCAGCTCGGTGCGTTTGGTGAGATTGGTGATGTTGTCGGCTTGCCAGACCCACATGGCGCGGGGGAGGGCGGCCTGGGCTTGAAGATCGGGGTGGGCGGTGACCGCGAGGAGGACGGTGGCGAGGACGGGAACGAGGCGCACGGCGAGGCGGCGCGCGACGGAAGCTGGACTAAGTGAAACAAGCTTCATGTTTTTTGGGGTGTCGGGGGTTTGACGCGGGCGGCGGAGGCAGCCCGAGAGCGTTGGTGACGCGCGTGGAGCACGCGTCGACAGCCTCCGCCGGAGACCAGCCGAGGAAGCGGACGACATGGTCCACGGCGTGATCCAGGGTAAGGGAGGAGCCGGCGAAGTTGGGTTTGCCCGGTTCACGAACGATGCCGTCGGCACCGACCTCGGTTTGAATAGTGCGGAGCGTGTAGCGACCGGGCGGGGCGCCGGCGGCGGCCATGCAGTCGGTGGTGAAGAGAACGCGATCGCGTGGTTTGGCGCGCACGAAGTTTCGGAGCACGGGCGGCGGGAGGTGGAGGCCGTCGGGAATGAAGACGGCGGTCAATTCGTCGCGGGCGAGGAGGCGCTGGATGATGTTCTCGTGGCGCGGGAGGAGTGCGGGAACGGCGTTGCCGAGGTGGGTGCAGAGCGTGAGGCCGGCGGCGATGGCGCGGTCGATCTCGGAGTCGGAGGCATTGGAATGTCCGATTGCGACGCGGACGCCGCAGGCGACGAGGTGGGCGATGACCTCGGGTGCGCCGGGCCATTCCGGGGCAAGTGTGACGAGACGGAGATTGCCACCGGTGGCGGCGATCAACCGGTCGGCGTCGGCGATCGTGGGCGCGAGCATGAGCGCGGGATCGTGGGCGCCGTGGTAGCCAGGTTCGGGGCGAAGCCAGGGGCCTTCGAGGTGGTAGCCGGCGATGGTATCGTGGGCGAGGGGCGACCGGCGACGGAGGGTTTCGACGTGTTCCAGCCGACGGCAGAGGACGTCGATGCGGTCGGTGATGAGGGTGTAGAGAATGCGACTCGTGCGGTGCGCGTGGAGCGCGATGAGGGCGTGGTCAAGTGCGACGGGAGGGATGTCGTCTTGTTGAAAGTCGACGCCGGAAAAACCATTGACCTGAAGGTCGAAGAGATCGGCGGCGGGCGTTGACGCGGTCGGGGTCACGACATGGAAGGCGTTGAGAAGCGGGCGCGGAGTTCGGCAGTGAGTTCGGAGGCGGCGGGCTCGTCGATGAAGAGCGAGGCGCGGGGATGCAGGCGAAGGAGCGTGGCCGGGCAGGCGGCGCCGACGGGGCCGGCGAGGGTGTCGCGAACGGCGGCGGCCTTGAGCGCGGTGGGGACGATGCAGCAGAGGAGGCCGGCGGCGGCGAAGACCGGGAGGGTGACGCTGAGCGCGTGACGGGGGACGTCGGCGATGGCGGGAAAGCAGCCATCGTGGACCTGTTGCCGACGGCAGACGGCGTCCATCTCGACAACCTTCACCAAGTGGACGTCGTTGAAATCGGCGACGGGCGGATCGTTGAAGGCGATGTGGCCGTTTTCGCCGATGCCCAGGCTGATGACGTCGATGGGCGCGACGGCGAGGAGCGCGCCGTAGCGGGAGGCCTCGGCGTGCGGGTCGGGTGCCTCGCCTTGAAGAGGATTGAAGGATGCGACCTCGACATGATCGAGGAAGTGGCGGCGGAGATAATGGCGGAAGCTTTGCGGATGGTCGGCGGTGAGGCCGACGTAGTCGTCCATGTGATACACGTCGACGTGACGCCAGATATCGACCGTGGCTTGGGCGAGCGGCACGAGTGCGGCGAAGTAGTCGTCTTGCGACGGCGCGCAGGCCATGACGATGCGGGCGCGGCCCCGGAGGGCGACGACGCGAGCGATCTCGTCCTGGACGAGGCGCGCGGCGGTGGCGCCCATGGATGCGCGATCGGCATGGATGGAGAGTCGGGGCGGATTTTGGACGAGCGTGTCGTTCATCGAGGTATTCATTAAAAAATACGGCTGGGGGTGACGGCCTGGTGATGCGAGAGCGTGACGGAGAACAGCGAGGACCGGGTCCAGACGCGCTCGGTTGGGCGATCGAGTTCCCCGATGCGCTGGTCCGCGTCGTCGAGGTGGAGGCGGAGCTTTCTGGCGAGGGTGCCGAGACGGGCGAGGAGACCGGCGTAGCGATGTTCGAGAACCTCCCACCCGAAAGGACGATAGATCTCGTGCCAGCGGGTGTCGTGGAGATCCCGCAACGCGGCGACCTCGCGGAGGAGCGCAGGGACGGTATCGTCGAGGATGTGACGGAGGGTTGCTCGATCACCGGATTGGTAGGCCGGGCGCAAGGTGTGGTGGAGACCTGTTTTGAGCGCGAGGACGGTGGCGACCTGCGCGACCAGATCGAGCCGGGAATCCTCCGAGCCGGCGGTTGTCCACTCGGCGCAACGAGCGGTCAGATGCGCGTAGTGTTTTTGGAATGACGCGGGAATGTGTTGGTCGAAGAAGCCGAGGAGCGGGTCGTGCCAGAGGAGCCATTTGCCGGCGTTGGCATGCTCGAACGAGGAGTCGCCCTGATCGGGCACGAGGTCGAGATCGCTCGCGGAGATCCAGGCGGAGGAGGAGGCGTCGGAACTGCCGCGGAGATTGGCGGGAAGATTGAGATCGGCGGCGTCGGCGGAGCCATAGGCGAGTTCGGCGAAGAACTGGATGCCGGGAAGGGCGGAGAAGACGTCGCACTCCATGCCATCGTCGCCCCACATGGTGACGAAGGCTTCCTTGAGGCCGTTGTCGCGGGCGCTGGTCATGCCGGCGCGGAGGGTGGCGAAAGAGTGGGGGAGCTGGGCCCACCAACGGTTCCAGGTCCAGATGCCGCCGGCAAAAACGGGCTCCTTGCCCATGGCGCGGTGGCGGGCGATCCACTCGTCGTAGAAGGCACGGTCGGTGTGGTAATAGTCCCAGTAGACGAGATCGACGTCGGCCGGGACGCGGGCGGCGACCTCGGGGGAGATGACGGAGGCGCGGTCGTAGTAGTTGTTGGTTTTGGAGCCGAGGCGGAAGAACATGTCGCTCCAAATCATGGGCTGCAGGCCGAGACGGCGGCAGGTGACGGTGGTGCGTTGGAGATGTTCGGTGAGGATCTCAAACGGGGGACGCAGGCCATTGCGCAGGCGGTAGTGGCCCGAGCCGATGCCGTGGGCCTCGTCCATGCCGATATGGATGCGGCGGGAGCGGAAAGGCGCGGAGGCGGCGGCGATCATTTTTTCGACGAACGCGTCGGCGGCCTCGTCGCCGGCCATGATGACACCGGCGGTGTCCTGCATTTTCTGATACGGCGGCCACTGGAGGACTTGTTCCAGGTGGCCGAGGGTCTGGATGCAGGGTATCACGTCGATGCCGAAGAGAGCGGCGTAGGCATCGATGGCGGAGAGTTCGGCCTGTGTGTATCCACCACGGAAATACCCGAAGAGGGGCTCGCCGGGAATCTCGTAGGTGTCCTCGGTGTAGAGCATCAGCTGGTTGACGCCCATGAGCGCGAGGTGGCGGATGAGCTTGCGGACGGACTCCGGGCGGAGGACGCCGTTGCGCGAGACGTCGAGCATCACGCCGAGCGAATCGAAGGCGCAGCGTTCCTCATGGTTTACGAAGGGCAGGCCGCTCTCGATGCGACCCATGAGGATGCCGAGCGCGCGGAAGGCTTCGGCGGGACGAATGTATTCGATGAGAATCGCCCCCGAGGTCTCCACGCGGAAAGCGAGCGGGTGGGTGTCGGTGCCGCCGGAGGGGGGCGGGATTCGTTGAAAGCGAACCGGACGCGCGTCGGCGGAGCCGGCGAAGCGATGAGGGAAGGTCCGGACAACCTCATCGAGACCGCGGCCAAGGACGGCGTCGACAGGGCCGATGATACGGATCGGCGTGGTGGTGCGGGTCGGGGACCGGAGGGCGGGACGGTCCAGCAAGGGAGAATTCATGGCGGGAAGGGGGCCGTCTGGGCGACGGATACGGGGCGGCGAAGGATGTCCGGGATAGCGGGGAGAGACGCTTTGGAGTGGAGGGTGATTAACGTTCTGCGGGAGGCTCGTTCTCCAGGATTGGACGAATGGTGCGGTACTGGTGGAGCAGGATGCCGCCAAAGGAAGGGGTGTCGGCGAGGTGGGCGTGGAGCCCACGGATGGCGGCGACATACTCCTCGCGGGGCCGGCCGTGGAAGGTGATTTGAGGGGTGTCCTTGAGCGGGACGGTTTCGAGCGAGAGATAAACGGGGCGTCCGATCTTGGTGCCGTAGGCGAGTTCCCCGGCGGAGATGGCGGAGGCCGAGTTGTGGCCGGTGACGTGTGTGCGATAGGACATGATGCCGATGTAATCGGAGAGGTCCTGAATGTGTTCGCTGAGAGGCTTCCGAACGCCGGCGAATTCGAGGATGTATTTTTCCTGGCTGTCGAACCACGACGGGATGTCGTGCGAGATGGTCAGCTTCGGATCGACCGCACGGACGGCGCTGCGCATGACGGAGAAGGTTTCAAGGAGCTCCTGCATGACCGCGGGGACATCTCCGTCCTTCCATCGCCCGGACGTGTAGGGCTCGATGTCGTAGTGGAGTCCGGCGAAGCGGGCGGACACCGGTTGCTTGCGGTGGAAGGCGAGGACGGCGTTGAGCCGGGCGAGGGTGGCGGCGCGATTTTCGGCAAAGCCCATGGTGTCGGCACCGTCGAGGGCCTCGATGGCCACGCCGGTACGGGAGGCTTCGCGGAGCAGGGCCCGCCAGGCATCGGGGTTGGCCAGGGAGACATCGTCGTCCGAGATGTCGAATCTGACCTGAACGAGGAGACGGGTGACGCCGTATTTGCGGCAGAAATCGAGCAGTTGGGTGCGCGCCGCCGGGTCGATGACCTCTTCGCGATGCCAGACCCACATGCCGAGGTCGGCACCGGCGGGGAGAAGACGGTCCGCGGAGGCGGTCGCGGAGACCTTCGGGGCGGCGGCCCGACTATCGCCATGCGTACAGGCGGTGAACGCAAAGGCGGTTAGCGACAGAGTAAAAGCGCAAATAGTGCATCGCATGAATCAATTGATTGCGACGCCTGATTCCGTTGTCAACGCGCGATTATTTCATTGAATGAATTCCGGCGCAGGGCGCAGGACTCCGGTTCAGCTTTTGGCGGCGCGGCGGGGGCGCGAGGTGGCGCGGGTGCGGGCGGGGGAGTCGGGTCGGGGTTGGTTGAGGCGGGCCGCCAGGCCGCGGTGGAGCGCGAGTTGGGCGCTGCCCACGATAATACCGTCGATGCCCATGGAGGAGCGGAGGAGATCGAAGCGGCGGCGGGGGACGGGGATCAGGTTACCGGCGATCGTTTCGCTGAGACGGTCAAAGCGTTCGTTGGTGAGGGCGTCGTCGTTGCTGCTGAGGACGACGCAGCTGATGTCGAGCAGGTTGACGATGCCGGTGAGGGTATTGGCAAATGCCGCATAGAAGGCGTCGGCGCCGTCGGGAGTCTGGCGGCGGGAGGATTTCAAGGCGGTAAGCGCCGGAGTGAGCAGGTTGTAATCGACCTCGCCGGCGGCGGAGTTGCAGCCTTGGAAGATCTTTTCGCCGATGACGAGCGACAGACCGAACGTGACGGGGTGGTCGGGATCGGTGCGAAGGAGGAAATAGATGAAGGAATCGCGGTGGCGGGAGATCCCGGTGTGGTGCTCGGCGTAGGCGCCGCAGGCGACGTTGCGCTCGACCCATACGGGGCAGCCGAGGGCGCGTTCAAGGGGTTCGCGGAGTGGGAAGCCGTGGAGATTGAGCGAGCGGGAGATGAGGACGGTGCCGCTTTCGGAGTCGACGACGCCGGGCACGCTGATGCCGACGCCTCCTAGGCGGGCGGGATCGAGTCCGGCCCGGGCGGCGCAGGCGGGGATTCGTTCGGCGAGGCAGGCAACGATTTGGTCGGCCGGAAGCCCCGGGGGCAGGGTTTCCTGGGCGAGCATGTGTCCGCAGGCGTTGACGAGGGCGAGACGATGGCCGAGGGCGTCCAGCGCGACGCCGGCGCACCACACGCTTTCGGGCACGAGTTCCAATTCGGTTTCCTTCGGGCCCGCGCGTTCCGCCTCGATGGCGGCGCCGTCGCGCAGGATTCCCTGTTCTTTGAAGGCGCGGACAATGTTGGAGACGGTGGAGGCTTGGAGGCCGGTGTTGAGGACCAGTTGCCGCTGGGACAGGCAGCGGCGACGGGCGATCAGGCCGAGGATGCGCAGGCGGTTCTTGTTGGCGGCGGCTTTCTGGGTGAAAACGTCGTCTCGGGACTCGGCGAAGGGCCAGGCTTTCTCGAATAGGTCCATTTGGGGAATTAATGTGCCTAAACGGCACTTCAGCGACCGAAAAAAGAAGTCGACGAAAAAAAGCTTGCCGCAGGCCGGTGGACCACATTGATTCATCGCATGAATCAATTGGCTGTGGTGACGGCGATCGGTCTGATGTTCGGGGCGCTTTCTCCGGTGGCCGCGCAGTCCGGGGCGGACGTGGTGATCGATGATTTTGAGAACTACACCAGCGCCGAGTACGTGCAGAACCAAGACGGGGCGTCCTGGCGTCGGTTTGGCGTCGCAACGGTCGACGGCCTTTACAGCGTCGCCAACCCGTCCGGCGGCCGTGCGGTGAGCTACGCGGTAAATTGGGCGAGCGGAAACGCCGGCTACATCCGCTACACGTTTCCCTCGGCAGGCCACTATGCGGCCGGCACGACTTTCTCCGTCGACCTCGCTGTCACGAAACCACTGTCTGGGACTAATGTTTTTCTTCTCCTTGCCGATGGAGAGACATCGGTGGCAACGACGACCGCCTATCGCACGCGGGTGGGGCGGGAGTTGCCGGACACCGGTTTCCAGACCTATGAATTCATCGTTAACGAGAGGTCCGTACGGCGGATTTCCGGCGGAGCGTCGCTGCAGGCGGTGCTCGATAAACTGGCGAGTGTCACGCTAATCTTCAGCAACGCCGACGGCACGGGCAGCCAGTCCATCCTTCTCGACAACTTCAAGGTCATCGCCCCCCGGCTGCCTTAAAACACGCCCCTTGCCTCACCCACGCGCCTCACCCCATGCGTATTCCCGATTTTTCTCCCCGCCGCGCCACGGGCGCGTTCACGTTGGTCGAGTTGCTGACCGTTATCGCGATCATCGGCATTCTTGCGGCGATTCTTATTCCAACCATCGGAGCGGTGAAAAAGGCGGCGAGGGAATCGCAGTCGCTGAGCAACCTTCGTCAGATCGCGATGGCGATGAATCTCTACGCCGACGACAACAAGGGGAAGTTTGCCCCCGGCTATTACTATAAACCCGGCGAGGGCGAACGCATCTGGACCACCGAACTCGTGCCGTATATCGGGCTCAAGACAAAGATCTACATCGCCAGCCGGAGTCCGTTCGTGTCTCCGCTCGCCGAGATCGATGTGCGGGACGGATCGCCCGGCTCCGGTGTCATTCCCTCCACCTACTCCGTCCACGGCGTGCTTTGTCCCGACATTTCCGGGGGCGACACCCGGTTTCCGCGAACCCAGATTTCCCGGCCCACCCGGGTGATCCTTGTCGGTGAAAGCACCCAGCGCAGTAACAGCACGTATGCGAACGCGACGTTCAGCAACCCAAGCGCCTTTCGCACCCTCAACAGTTCCCAAAACCGCAACGATCCGATCCCGACGGAGAGCGACGTCGACGGCGTCGGCGGAGCGCTCCGCTACCGCGGCCGCAACAGCGCCCCGGTCGCCTTCGTCGACGGACACGTCGAGGCCTTGAAAAAAGGGACCGTCACCTACGGCAACATCATCGCCGACCGCTAGCCGAACCCCGACCCGTTTTTTGTCAGCGACTCATCCCAAACCAACACCCCGACCATCATCATGAAAGTCCGTCTTCTCACAATCCTCGCCGCCCTCGTCGCGGCTCCCGCCCTGTCCGCCGCCGTCCTGGTGTCGTTCGATATGTCTACCCTCGTTGGCACGGGTGCCTCCAAGGGCGTTGCCGTGACGACTCTGGATTCCGGCGTGACTTCGACCAGCATCCTCAAGAACAACCTGTCGTTAACTTCGCCCGTCAACACCGTGCTGTACGGTGGAAACGCCTCCGGCACGTGGACCACGAGTACCGCCCAGGCGGCGATCAACGTGGCCACGACGCTGACGAACGCGAACTACATCACCTTCACGGTCACGCCGCTCGAAGGGAATTCGATGACGATCGACTCGATCACGTTCCAAGCGGCCGCATCCTCCAACTCCACGGTGCGCTCCATCTATCTGCTTTCGAGCGCCACCGGCTTCAACGCGTCCAGCGTCCTCGTTTCGGACGCGAACGCGGCCGGCGGCGGCACGCTGCCTCTGCGCTCCGGCGGGGTGCTCGGATCGTATGGCTACACTGTGACGGCCAGCGATCCGCTGTTCACCGACATTACGACCGCGACCGAGTTTCGCATCTATCTCCAAACCGGCGCCGCCGGCCAGGACATCGATTTCGACAACATCGTCGTGAACGGCTCCGTCTCGGCGATCCCCGAGCCCTCGACCTACGCGCTGGCCGCGGCGTTCGTCGTCTTTGGCCTCGCCGCCCTGCGCCGTCGTCGTTGAGCGCACATCGCCTTGTTTCAACCCGGGCCCGCACGATTCGTCGCGCGGGCCTTTTCATTTTGATCGTTGTATCATGATTAGAGCTACAAAAACATCGCGTTCCTCGGTTTGCTTGTCGTCGCCGCGGTTGTGGCGCGGGGCGATTCGCCCTCCGGGCTTCATGAGCCCGTGCCTTCATGGTCCGACGATTTCGATGGCGACGTCCTTGACCCCGGCAAATGGAGCCATCGCGGACTCACGCCCGAAGGCGGCGGGAAGCGGCGACGCGATGCGATGAATTCGCCTGACGCCATCACCGTGTCCGACGGCATGTTGATCATCTCCAACTACACGGAAGCAGGAGTTCACTACAGCGGGATGATCTCCACTCGAAACCGGTTCGATCCGCTCTTCGGCTACGTGGAGGCGCGCACCGGTTTTGAGGAGCGCCCCCGGTGCATGGTCGGCATTTTGGTATCAATCGCCGGCGATCGGGCACAACCAGGGGTTCAAGGGCCGGCCCAAACAAGGCGGCACGGAGATGGATATTGTCGAGCAGATCGGCGGGCGCCCGGGCCGGGTTTATTCGACCATTCACTGGAATACAACGCCTTCGGAGATTCCTCCGGAAGGTTTTGGTCCCCGAGGCGCCAAAACAAACGCGCGGATGCTGGTGGACTGGGTGCGTTTTTATCCGTTGAAAGCGATCATTGAGGAGCGGTTCGACGAACGCGGAACGGGCCTGATGACGCGAACATGGGCGGGCACCCACGGCTCCGTCATTGAGATCACATTTGAAATCGAATCTCCGGCGCGGAAGGAGGCCGCGTTCGAGATCGTCGTTAATGGCGAGACGCATCCGATCCTGAAACTTCGGGTGAAGCCGGACGGATTATTATCTGCATCGCGCCGGCCGTGATCCGGTGCGGGTGATCCCGGCTCGAGTGGGAGGACGTCGAAAGCTGTTGCTGGTGGTCGACGGTGCCGAGCGCATGGATGACATCCATGTCGATGGCGAGCTTTGCGGCGACCATCTGCCCTTCCTGAGTAGGGCGGAATCGAAGATCCGCTCGATCACGTTTGAACAAGGGACGGGCCTCCGGGTTTATTCGCTGACGGTCCGTTGATCCCTGGCGGGGGTGCAAACCGGTCGATGGCGAGAAGAGCGGAGCCCAGGCTCCCGAGGTCGGCGGGAGTCGCGGTCATGCCGACGCGGGCATCCGTCGATTTCGAAAAAGACCAAACGCCCTGCCCGATAAACGCGCGTTGCGCCCCGGCGAGTCCGCCGACGTCGAGGAAAGCGTCGTATTCATTTCCCGGGTACCGAACGGAAATGCGCGACGAGGGAATCGTCGAGATTCCGCCGGCGGCGATCCAGGCGAGAGCGTGGAGGGTCACGAAAGGACGCGAGTCGGCCAGCGTGGTGGCGGGACGGGGGAGGTCGCCGAGCAGGTAGCGCTGGTAGGCGAGGTGGTTTTCCGCCACGCCCTCGAAGCCGGTGCAGTCGTAACGTTCTTCGCGGCCGTCGTGCCAGAGAACCTCGAGCGTCCTTCCCGGCACGCAACGCAGGCGGGCGTGTTCGCACTCGACGAGCTCCTCCTGCAGGGCCGGGCCGGCTCCGGCGTGGGTGAGGGCGAGGCGGAACATGACGCCGGAGCGCAACCGGGCTTCGACGAAGAACGTGTCGGCCCCTTCGATGGCGTGCGCACGGTGAAGCGTTGCGCGGACCTGATCCGGTTCATCCCACGTAAACTCGCCGCCCGCACCGGACCAGAAGAGCATGTTGTGGGCCGAGTGGGCGAGGGCGTTGCCGAGGCAGGAATCGAGCACGAGACGACCATCGAGATAAACGCGGCCGGTCCAGGGTGCGCGTGTAAAATAGGTGGTCGGCCGCGGGCTGAATGCCAGAAGGCTGGTGCGCCGGATGGCGCCAAACTCGCCGTCGAGGAGGCGTCGCTTGAGGGCGAGCCGCGGCGCCTCGACGATGTAATTGAACGCCACGAGTGTCGCGGCCGGGGCATCGGCTTCGGTGGCGATCATCGCGTCGAGTTCGGCGGGATCGAGCGTGGGCGGTTTTTCGAGATACACCGGCACCCCTGCGGCGACGGCCTGCGCGTGCATCGGGGCGTGCAGGGGGATTGGCGTCGAAATGACGACATAGTCGAGATCGCCGCGACAGGCGTCGAGCATGTCGGCGTAATCGATAAAAACGCGCACGCCGCGTTCGGAGAAACGCCACGCGGTGCGGGCCTCGGCGAAGTCGGCCGCACGGGGGTCGCAGGTGCAGACGAGGCGGCAATGGCCGGCGGCTTCGAGCGCGAGGATCGTGCTGTGGTGATTGGCGGCGAAACCGCCGAGTCCGGCGATCCCGAGACGAAGCGGGCGACGGGGACGGAGGATCATCGGACGGAGCGACCGCGGCGCGCGAGACGATCGTGCAGGACGCGGAGTTTTTTGGTGCGGTAGTCGAGTTCCTCGCGGAGCTCGCCGGGGTGAAGAACGTCCTGGTTGAGCTTCGCGAAGCGACGGTCGAGTGAGATGGATTCGCGCAGGAGGGCCGCGAGCGCCTTGCGGACCTGGGGCTGACGCGCGGGGGTGAACCAAGGGGAGTTGAGGCGGGACTCGATTGCCTTGAAGCGCACGTGAAACTCGCGGAGATCGGCCATGAGTCGGAGGTGGGCGAACTCGTCGCGGTTGCGGGTCGGACGCAGCTTGGCGAAGGCCTGCCTCGCGCGGCCGGCGGCGGCGACGACGGGGGCGGGGTTGGCACCCGGTTGGATGAGGGAGGCGTCGGCGACCAAGGCCCTCCAGAGCGTGGCGCCGGCGCGGGCGTCGAGGCCGAAATGGTCGCGGGCGTAGGCGACAACGAAGGCCTTCGGGTCAAAGACACGGCCGGGGTTCAGCGCCTCGCGGAAGGCCTGGAGGAGGATGTTGAATCCGGAAATCGGATACACGCGGCGCATTGGCAGGAGATCGAGGATCTCGCCGGGCTGGTCCCAGTGGTGCCCGTAAATGCCGGAGGTGGACCAGGAGGTGATGATGACGGCCTTGTAGTCGGAACGGCGGGCGAAAGGGATGAAGTCGCCGAGATTGTTGAAGTGGGTTTCCCAGCAGGTGAGCGAGTGGTTGTCGGGCGAGGAGCGCAGGCCGGGGGCGCCCCAGAACTCGACGCCGGAGGCGCGGAGTTTTTCGAGGTCGCCGAAATGGTTCGCGGGCCAGCCGTAGTTCCAGTCGACGAAGATGCATTCGCGGGGCATCTCGGCGGCGGCGGCGGGGTATTTGAGGAGCATGTCGGCCCAGAGGAGAGGGCGCTTGCCGAGTTTCACGACGGCCTCGGCGGCACGTTTGAAATAATCGACGTAGAGGCGGGACTTGCCTTCCTTCTCCGCCTTGGCTCGGCACGCGGGGCAGAGGCCGAGGAGGTAGGTCTCGTCTCCGCCGATGTGGAGATGTTTCGACGGATGGGTCGCGGCGAGTTCGGTGAAGAGATCGGTGAAGAGAGGCAGGGCGTCGTCGGCTTTGCAGGGACAGAGCTGGCAGAGATCGGAGCGGCTTTCGCGAAGGGCGGCGTAACGTTCGTGGCGGAGGATGTACTCGACATGGCCGAAGCACTGTTGAAGGGGGATGACTTCGAGACCGAGCCGGGTGCAGTGCGCGATGAAGCCGGAGATTTCGGCGGGCGTATAGGCGTAGGTGCTGGGGATGAGCGGGTGTCGCTCGAAAGGGTAGGACGCCTCCCACTCGATAAGGAGGGTGTTGAGCCCGAGGCCGGCGACGCGGGTGGCGAGGGCGCGGAGGGCGTTGACGGGCATCACCTGGACGCGAAGGTCGAGGTGAAGTCCGGTGCGTTGAAAATCGTTGGGCATGAAGATCAGTTTTCGGAAGCGCGGCCGAGTTCGTAATCGATCCAGGCGCGGAGGGATTCCTGCTGGTTTTGCGACTCGGTAAGGGCGTCGAGACGGTCGGCGTGGCCGGGGTCGCCGGGGGTGTGACGGGCGAGGGCGAGGCGGCCGCCGAAGAGGACATCCTGCCGGGCGAGATTGGCGAGGTTGCTGCGCGAGGCGCGGGCGAGATCGTCGCGGAAAGCGGGTCCGAGGTCGGGGGCGAGGGCACGTTGGAATTTCTCAACGGAGCCGGAGGCGCCCATGAGAATGTTGCTGTTGCGACCGACGACGAGGCTGGTGGACGAGCCTGCGCCGAAGTTGAGACCGAAGCCGGCTAGGTGGCCATCGATGCGAGGGAGAAAGGGAATGAGATCGGACCGCGGTTCGACGCCGACGACGGAAGGCAGCCAGCCGCTGCGGCGGCTGAAGGCGGTGTTGCCCGGGCGGGAGGTGAGGAAGCGGAGAAAATCGAGGGCCTGGGCGCGGTGGGGGCTTTGGCGGGTGACGGCGAAAGCCATTCCGGTGCTGCTGTCGGCCTCGGAGGCGGGGCCAAAGAGATTGGCGCCATAGCGCGGGTGACCGGTATCGGGTAGTGGGATTTCGAATACTCCGAGTTCGAAGTGGCAGAGACTGCGGAATACGGGGGCGTCCCAGCTGCCGGAAGTCACCATGAGGGCGCGGCCCTGGGTGAAGTAGAAGGTGGCGTCCTCGTGGCGGAGTTGTTCGTAGCCGGGCTGCATGAGGAGGGAGACTTCGCGGGCGAGGGAGAAGGCGTCGGTGAGGGCGGGCGTGTCGATGGACCAGCCTCCGCGAAGGTAGGAAATGTTGATGTCGGCGGCGGTGGTGCGGAGGGTATGGCTGGCGGAGATGTCATGGGCGAGGCGCTGGGTCTGACTGCCCATGAAGCGGGAGATGAGGATCGGGCCGTTGTCCGAGGAACCGGCGAGGGGCACGAAGTCGAGCCCGACCCGGGCGGCGGCGGTCTGGGCCTCGGCGCAGAGAGCGCGGAAGTCCTCGTAGGTGGCGGGGGGCGGGACGTCGCCGAGGAGGCTGCGCCAGAGGTCGCGGTTGTAGTAGATGCGCACCGTGAACATCGACATGGGAATGCCGTAGTATTCGAGGAGCGTGGGACGGTAGCTGAAGGTGCCGGCGAGGCCGTCGATGAAGGTTTCCCGCCAAGGGAGATCGGCGAGGTCGGTATCGCGATTATAGGGGTTGGGTTGCTCGACCTCGGAGGTGAGAGGCGTGAAGAAGCGCGCCAGCGATTCGTCGTCGATGGCACGGGGGAGCTGGATGATGTCGGTCGCGTTTTCGCCGACGAGGCGAGTTTTGACCCACTGGGTGTAGGTGCGTATGGGCACGGGCACCTGCTCCACGCGGACGTGCGGGTGGAGCGTCTCGTATTCGCGGGAAAGATCGTCGAGGGCATCGCGGAGGCCGGACTCCAGTTGCCAGTGGGCGAAGCGCAGCACGATGCGTCCGTCTTCATCGATGTCGGAGGCGGGCCGGGTGAAGACACGGATCGCGGCGATGGTGAAGGCGACGGCGAGGAGGCCGATGCCGACGAGGTTGGGAATGTTGTCTCGCTTCATCGGACGACGGGGGTATCGAGCGCGGCCAGATGTTGGGCGACGGTGAGCCGGCGGGGGTCTCGCTGGAATCCGTCGAGAAAGAGTTGGTAATGGCGGCGGGCGAGCTCCGGTTGGCCGAGGACGGACGCGAGTTCGCCGATGCGCACGAGGGTGTCGGCGCGGACGGGGCGGAGTTGGATGCCGGCCTCAAGCGCGGCGACGAAGTGATCGAGCGCGGCTTGTTGGCCGAGGTCGAGGCGGAGGGCGGCTTCGCCGAGGACGAGGTGGAGGTCGCGTCGGGCGGCGGCGGAGGAGACAGCTGGTGCCTGAGCGGTAAAGGAGGCGAAGGCGCGGGCGCGCTCGTCGGAGGGGATGGGCCGGTAAAGTTGGATGAGGGCGAGTTTGACCAGCGCCTGGCCGGCCAGCGGGTGGGCGGGATGCTCGGCGAGGAGCTGCTTGTAATGGGGAATCGCGGAGGCGGGATCCGGCGGGTAGCGATGAAGATGCTCGAGGCGGGCGCGGAAGTAGCGGGCGTTGACGCCGATCTCGTCGGTGGAATTTTCGGTCAAAAGCGCGTCGAGCAAGGCGGCGGACTGGCGGACGCGGGCGTCGGTTTTGGGTTGGAGCTGGAGAAGCGTGAGGGCTTGGCCGAGGCGGGTATCGCGGTCCGATTGAAGCGCGGTTCTTCGCGCGGAAAAGATGTCGTGGGCATCGGCGAAGAGGCCGGAGGCGGTGAGTTGCCAGGCATCCGAGGCCGATTTTGAAGATGCTTCGGCCAATGAATCAAGAGGGGCGGCACCCGCCATGGCGGCAACGATGCCTGCGATGGGAAAAAGTCGGCGGAAAGTCGGTTGCATGACGGGGTGGTGGATTGGCACCCGCCATTAAAAACGAAGAAAAAAGCAGCCGAGTCAATTAATAGTTCGTTGAGTGAATTAATTTAACAGCCATGAGCCGGCGGTCATGCATAACCGCCGGCTCGTGGGACGGCGTTACTGGCGGTGGAAGACGCCGCGGCCGCCGGTGCCGATGAACACGCTGTCGTGGAGCTGCCGGTCGCCGGCCAGCGATTCGATGCTGATGCCCGACGGGAGTTCATCCAGCGGGACCCAAGTCGCGCCGTGGTTGTCGGAGCGATGAATACCGCGCTCGCCGCCAAGGTATCCATGGATGAATACCGTGTAGCCGGAGCCGGACTGGGCTTTGCCGAAGGAAACCTGACGCACGCCCGTAACGATGCCGGTGGAGATGCGCGTCCAGTTGGCCCCGCCATCGGTCGAGCGCCAAAGTCCGCCGGCGGCGAGGTTGTTGACGCCGTCGTCGCAGAACCAGACATCGTTGGCGGCGGGCGCGGCGACGAGTTGGGTGCGATAGACATTGCCGGTGCCCGCGGCGATGGCGCCGACGAGTCCCCAGGTGACGCCGCCATCGGTGCTGCGATAGACGGAGTGGTTGGCGCTGAAGCTGCCGGTGGAGGCGAGGTGCGTCATGTAGAAGTTGCCGTTGACGCGGTCCGACGCGAGTTGGCGGAGGACGTAGGACGGATTGGACTTTCCGACGAGACGATTGATCGATGCGGGCAATCCGCCGGAGGGATTCCAAGTGACGCCGCCGTCATCGCTGACATGCGGGACCGTGGCGCGGAGGAAGGGCATCCAGACCATGCGATTGGGATTCGTGGATGAAACGGCCACGCGTCCGCCGCTGAGATCGAGGCCGGCGGCGGTGCGGTAGGAGTGCGTCCAGTTGGGCAGGCCGGTGCGGCTGGCGTAGGGACGCGGGCGGTTGTTCCAGGTGAGGGTGGATTCGCTCCACGTCGTGTTGGCGCAGCCATAGATGCCGACCGGATAGGCGAGGCCGGCGGACGCGGTTTGGCGATGGAGTCGAAGCGTTGCCGAGGTGACCGCCGATACGGCGGAGAGATCGAACTTGAGGTAGGCATGCCGCTGATTGGCGGTGACTCCGTAGTATTGGGAGACGCTGAGGATGGGCTCGGAGCCGCGTGTCGAATCGGGCGCGCCGCCGGCGACGTAGGTGTCGGCGGAGGGAGCCAGCGTGGTCGAGCCGTTGAGGACGAGCTGCGGACGCAGGGCCGAGTTGGTGGCGTTGTTGGAGTCGAAGTAGAGGGTGGTGCTGGAATAGTTCGGAGTGTCGCCCGAGCTGACGACGAGTGTCACGGTGGTGACGCCCTTGGCGCGTTGGGAGGCGAGATAGGACGTGAGGTCCCACGTCTGCCAGCCGGCGGGACCGCTGTTGACGGTGCTTCGATCGATTTCGCCAAACGCGAGCCACGTGACGCCGCCATCACGCGAAGTCGCGCCGCCTCCGTAGTAGAACGGAACGCCCTCGAGGGTGCCGCCTGCTTCGTTGCCGGTCCAGGTGCGAGCCCAGCGGTCGGAATCGCCTTCGGAGAAATCGAGGCTGGTGACGTTGGCGCCGCCGGGATTGCGGAAGGCGGTGCCCCCGGTGCCGACGGGACGGCTGTAGAGATCGTCGTAACGGAAGCCGCCGACATCGGCGCCGGCGGTGAGGAGCGGAGCGCTTGCGGGGGCGTTTTGAACCGCCTCGATCACGGTTTCATCCTGGCCTTTTTGAAGGGTGTACCAGACGGGCTCGTTGCCGGCGGTGGTGCCGCCCATGAGGTGGGCGTTTTGGGTGCGGGAGACGCCGAAGAAGTCGGCGGCCCACAGTTCGTTCGCGTTGGCCGGATTGACGAGGAGCGAGCTGATGTTGCCAAACCAGTAGCCGGTGCAGGATTCGGTGCCGTCGGGTTCCTGGCGAGCGATGGTGGCGGTGAGCCCGAGGTTGATGTGGTTGAAATTCGTGGTGCCCTGGGTGGTCCACGTGGAGCCCGCGTTGGTCGAGCGCCAGATGCGGGAGGTGCCGCTGGTGGCGCTGTAGCCCTCGGCGACGTAGAGCGTCTGGCCGCCGGGAGTGACCGCCACGCCGCGATAATAGACCGCGGGCGAGCTTCCGGGATTGAGGAAGGGCGTGATAGCCGCGAGGGATCCGCCGCGAGGCAGGCGGGCGACGACATTGTTGCCGGTCACGAAAAGCGTGCCGTCGGAGGACATCTGAGCACGGGCCGGAGTGGCGAGAGTGACACCGCCGACCTTCGTCCACGTGGTGCCGTTGTCGGTGGTGCGGTAAACGCCGCCGGTGGAGCCGGACGCGGCGAACACGCCGGCGTAGGTGATCGTGTTTCCACCGTTGGAATCGCAGACGACAAAACTCACTCCGGCGCGGGTGTCGCCGACGGGGACGGCGGCGGTGGAGATTTGCGTCCAGGTCCAGGTGGAGCCGGAACGCACGCCCTTGTGGAGACCGTTTTGACTGGAACCATACCAGACGACGGCCGGGTTGTTGGGATCGACCGCGAGCCGCTCGCCGAACGTGCGGTAGGGGCCGTTGCCGTCCATGGAGATGGAGGTGTTGATCGAGGTCCAGGTGACGCCTCGGTCGGTGGAGACAAAGATGCCGCGCAAGGTGGAACCGTAGCGCCCGGCGGCAACGTAGAGCGTGTTCGAGTCGGACGGATCGATGGCGATGGACGAAATGCACATCGTCGCCTCCGAGCCGGTCGTATTGGTGGTGATGATACGATCGGTGATGGATACCCAGGTGCCGGCGGCGGCAACCCAGCGGAAGACGCCGCCGACATCGGTGCGGGCGTAGATGTCGGTTCCGGAGGCGTCGGCGACGAGGCCGGTGACGTAGCCGCCGCCGCCGAGCGGGACCTGAAGCCAGGCGTCGGGGTTGGGTTGCTCGATGCCGCGAAGGTTGAACCAGTTGAAAACCGAACTCGGGCTGGTCCAGGTGGCCGGGTCGCTGTTGGTGCCCCAGACGGCGTTGCCGGCGGTGGCCGGTCCGGTCCAGTTGGTGCCGGTGGGGCTGCCGTTGCCCCAGAGGAAGGAATAGGAGGCGCTTCCGGTTCCGTGGACGGTCAGGTAGTAGCCGGTGCCGGGAGCGAGCGAGACGCCGCCGGGGCTCGTGAACGTGTAGCTTTGATATCCGCCGCCCGCGGTGAAGAACGGGTTGGTGAGCGTGGTGACCAGCGCACCGGGTTGATTGCCGGAGGCGTTGTGTACTCGTACGACGGGGACGTTTGACAGGGACGTGATCGAAAGGGAGAGCGTGACGTCGGCGAGGGTGAAACCGTGCGAGCCCACGGTGAAGCCGATGGCCTTGCCGCTGGTGTTGTTGAGCGCGCTGGCGTTGCCGGAGTGATTGGTGATCGGGTGATTGGTGAGGATCGGTTCGATCGGAGCGCCTCGAACGCGGAGCCAGTTGTAGTTACCGGTGGGGGTGGTCCAGCCGGACGGATCGCCGCCGGAGCCATACACGGAATGGGCGAAGGTCGCGGAGCCGCTCCATGAGGAGCCGGTCGGCGATCCATTTCCCCAATACAACGGATTGGCCGAGGAGCCGGATCCGCGCACCGTGACGTAGTACGTGGTGTTGGCCGCCAAGGTGGGAGGATTGGCCGGAGTGAACGTGAAGTCACGGAAGCCGGACGGCGTGGTGATCGCAGGGTTGGCGAGCGTGGTGACGAGCGCCCCGGGGGAGGTTCCGTTCGCCGCGTGCAGGGCGACCACGGGCAGATTGGCGGACGACGGAATGTCGAGGTGGAGCGTGACGCTTTCCAGCACCTGAGGCTGGCTGTCCGTCGTGAACCCGATGGCCTTGCCCGAAGTGGCATGGAGGGTGGACGACGCACCCGACGTGTTGGCGACGGGATGGTTGGTGAGAAGCGTGCCGGCCGAGACGGCGGGGGAGGCGAGGCAGGCGAGGACCAGTCCGGCGAGAGCGGAGAGGAGGGGTTTGGGGGTATTCATGGCGGGGTAGGAATGAAGCTGTTTTAATTGGGCGTGGCGGCGCTGGTGGTGATTACGATGCGGTCAACGCGATAGTTCGCCTCGCAGCGACGGAGTTGGAACGTGCGCACGCCGGGGGTGACGCTGGTCGTGCCGAGTTTGACCCACGTCCATGCACCGAAGGCGGAGTCGACGTTGTCGTTGCCGCTCAGGGCGACGTTGTCAAAGCCGCCGAAACCGGCGTTGTCGGCCGAGTTGACGGCCCAGCGACGGAGCCAGACATGGTAGCTGCCGGGGGTGGTGAACTGGATTGTGTAGGCAAGCTCGGCGCCGTTGGCCCAGGTGGCGTTGACGTTGGTGCCGGAGGGAAGGGCGGTGGTGACGTATCCGGAACCCAAATACCCGGGGTTCCAGGTGGAGGTGTTCCAGGCGAGTCCGTTGGGGTCGGTGCGGAGGCTGGAGCCGGTGTAGTTCTCGGCCTCGATGGAGACGGAGCCGCCGGTTTCCTGGAAATCGGCGCCGGAGACGGTGTCGGTGAGTTCGGCGACCTGGGTGGCGGTGAGGGCGGTGGAGTACACGCGGACATCATCCATCGCACCGGTGAAGTAGAGGCCGTTGTAGCTGCCTCCGGTGCGACCGATGACGACCGGTTGGAGGGTGGTGGCGACCTCGGCGGGGGCGGTGCCGCTGGCGACGAGGGTGGCGTTGACGTAGATCTTGATGTTGCGACTGGCATCGATGGTGACGGCGGCGTGCTGCCAGACGCCCGTTTGCGCGGTGCCTCCGGAGAGGGCGTAGTTGTTGCCGCTCTTCTCGTAGTCGAACTGGAGGGCGCCGGAAGCATTGAGCGCGAGCTGGTATTGTTTGTCGCTCGTGTCGGTGACCTTGGCGATGATCGTGCGGGTGGCTCCGGTGGTGACGGTCGGCTTGATCCAGGCGGCGAGGGTGAAGTTTTTGACGAGGTTCAGGCTCACGCTGTTGGAGGCCTGCACGTAGTCATTGGAGCCGTCGAACGAGAGGGTGCCGCCGGTGCTCCAGACGGGGCCGTTGATGAGGGCGGCGGTGTTGGCGTTGCCGCTGGAGTCGGACGCGGTGACGCCGCTGGTTTCGTCGAATTTCCAGTGGGCGGCGAGAGTCGGAGTGGGCGCGGTTTGGGACGGCGTGACGATGAGACGACGGTAGGCGGTGAGGACGGGCGAGCCGTTGTCGGTGACCTCCAGAATGACGTGAATCGAGGTGCCGGCGGCGTCGGCGGGCATGGTAAAGCTGGCCGTTGAAGACGTGCTGTTGGTGAGGGAGATGGTGTTCGGGTAGGAGCCGGCATGTTGTTAGATCCACCACTTGTAGGTGAGGGACTGGCCGGTGTCGCCCGGGGTGCTGCCGCTGGCGGAGAGGTTGACGGTGGAGCCGGGAGCGGCGGTGACGGCGAGGATGTTTTTTGTCGTGTCGGAATTCAGGACGGCGATGGGCGGGCGATTGGCGGTGGTGCCGACGCAGCGGTCCATGCGGGCGGCGAAATCGTGCTGGTAGGCGCGGCGCCAGCGGGCGACGGTCCATTTTTGGCGGACGGCGGTGCTGGTGTTGCCGGACCAGTGGGTATCTTTTCCGTCGGTGTAGTACTGGCCGGAGCCAAGTTGAAAACGTCCGCCCCAACCGCCCCAGGTGGGCTGATTGGGATCGGAGAGTCCGTTGGGTAAAAAGTAGAACCAGGAAGGTGTGTCGCCCTCTTTGACGCCTTGGGTGTTGTTCGTGGAGGCGGGGTTTTGGTTTGCGCTGGGGTAACCGGCTCCGAGGGCGCCGTGGTTGTTGAGCACGTTCGTTTGCAGCCACGCGAGTTGGTTGAGCGGGATGTTGGCGGACTCGACGAGTTGGATCGGGCTGGTGTCGCCGTAGCCGGTGAGGGAGTCGTTTTGGTACATGCCGCGGAACGTGGCGAGATGTCCGCTGGTGCCGGCGGGGCCGCTGACGATGACTCGGAGTTGAGGGAAATTATTCACCATCCAGGCGACGGTGGCGGGGGCTCCGTTGACGGAGTCCTGATCGGCGATCGCGTAGACGATGAGCTTGGCGACAAACGCATTTTCGGCGGCGTCGTCGCGATTGGCGCGGACGCGGTAGAGGGCTTGCGCGACATCGGTGGCGCCGCCCCAGATGGAGATGCCGACCTTGCCGGTGGCGGCGTCGACTTGGGAGATGATGAAGTTGGAGCCGACGGTGTCATGGCCGGCGCCCACGTAGGACGTGCCGCGGTTTGCGTTGCCGCTTTTCACGAGCGTGCGCAGGTGGGTGGCGGTGGGATAGGCGGAGGAGTAGGTCAGCAGGTTGGGACGGACGGTTTCATAGTCGTCGATGATCGCGTTGATGAGGTCGGGCCGGGTGACGGGCGGGGTGACCTGTCCGGGGACGCCGGCGGCGCTGGCGATGAAACCAAGCAGGTTGAACTCGTTCGCGTAGAGGAGCAGTCGACGCATTGACTGCGTATCGTCGGGGTCTCCGCCGATATCCGTGGTGACGATTAAATTGGGCGCGGCGGAGACGAGAGGCACGATGGTGAATTGAAGTGCGACGAGGGCGAGCAACGTGGCGAGGCCACGGCCGGAACGACGGAGCGGGGTGGGGTGTTTCATGGGGAAAGAAGGTGGCCACGTTTCCAGTGGCCACGTTTCCAGCGGGCGCGGAGAACGGGCGGCAGGAAGCCGTGCACCGGGGGCTCCCGGTACGAAGGAGTGAGCAGACAAACAGGGAAGGGTTATTCCCTGATGCGTTTAAAATAATGGTCCGTGCCGATTACGTTGAACGGCGGATCATTGATGAAGTCCGAGGCGGGCAACCAACGGACGGAGCCGTCGGTCAAAAGGTGATTGGCTCCGTCGGGGGCGAGGCTGCCGTGGTTGACGCCTCGTTCCCAAGAGCCGGCATAACGGCGGGCGAGGTCGACCATGAGTATCTTGTATCCGAGCGGTTCGATGGTGCGGTTGAAGGTGCCGGACAGGCCCGGGATGTAGAGGTATCCGATCGCGACTTCGCCCACGCTCTGGGTGCGTTGAGAGTTGGTCATGTATTGGTCGCTGTAGACGGTGTTGGACGGGCAGAAGAGGGCTTCCCAAGGCACGCCATAGTGGGCGAGCGAGTCGCGGAGCGTGGCGGTGATCCAGTGTCCGCTGACGTTGGCGGGAAATGCTCCGCGATTTTCGCCGCGGTAAAGCAGCAGGCCGACGCCGATCTGGTGGAGGTTGCTGGAGCAACGGGAGCGGCGGGCCGACTCCTGGATCTTGCCGATCGTCGGAATGAGGATGGCGGCTAGAATGCCGATGATGGCGACGACGGTGAGCAGCTCGATCAGGGTGAACCCGGAGCGGCGGGTGGAGATGCGAGTGGGGGCTGCCTGCGCGGCGGGGGACATGGCGGGTGAAAGCTAAGATTGCGGTAGACGAGCGCGGGCGGAAGAGAGGTCCGGCCGCAGGATCGGCGGCCGGGCACGGGAAAGAAACGGTTTTTAGCGGTTACGACGACGGAGGGCGACCCAGCCGAGCGCACCGAGTCCAAGCAAGGCGGCATAGGTGGAAGGCTCGGGGACTGCCACGGCGGTGCCGTCGATCTGGAACCAGTTGAATTGGCTGCTGGTGCCGGTGTAGTTCGTGGGACTGCCCGAGCCGAAACGCGCGATGCCGGTGCCGGCGACGCCAGTGGGGGCGACCGTCGGGCTGCCGTTAAGCCAGTTGAAGCTGGCGCTGGCGGTGGCGTTTTGAACGACCAGGAAGTAACTGGCGTTGGCCTCGAGCGTGATTACGCCCGCGGGAGTGAACGAGTAGGTGGCGGCCGCCGGTGGAAGGGTTGGATTGATAAAAATATCGCCGACCTGGACGCCGGGCTTGTTGGCACCGTCATTGGTCCAAATGGTGACCTTTGGGTAGTCTCCAGCCACGTTGCCGGTGTCCGAGAGACGGAGGCTGACGCTGGTGATCTCGTAGTCGGTGGCGGCCATGGTGAAGCCGATGGCTTTGCCGGCGGACGACGTGATGTTACTCGCGGTGCCGGAACTATTGGTGTAACCGGCCAGATTGCCGAAGATAATCTCGGCTTGAACGACCGGAATGGCGCAGGCGGCCAGGAGGGCGATGAGTGCTAACTTTTTCATTGGTTTATGTGGGTTTGGGGGAAAGGGGCGGAGTTGAGACGAGGCGAGGGGAGAGCGGGTGGGCAAGTTAGCGGGACAAGGCTAGGCGCATGAAGCGACGCGGGTGTGCGCCGACGGGATCGGGATCGCGGGCTTCGACGGTCCGGAGCGTGGCGGTGCCGGTCTCGGAGACAAAACCAGGACCGGTGGTCGTTGCGCCGTCGGTGCTTATTGCGACGGGCGTCCAGGCGTCGGCATCGGCGAGGTCGTTGCTCACCTCGACCGAATAGACGATGTCGGTCGCGGCGGGATTGCGCGTGAAGCGAAGGAAGAGGTGCTCGGTGCTGTCGTAAGTTCGCGCGTGACTCACCGGCCAGTCGGCAAACCGTGCGGCGGTGGGTTTGATGCCGAGCGCGTACGCCATCAGGTTGGTCATTTGCGCGGAGTTGCGGACGGCGGAATCACCGGCCTGCGCGGGTTGGTTGGCGGTGAGGCCGAACTGAACGAATTTCCAGTCGTGGATCGGATGATCGCGGACGACGACGGTGGCCTTGGCGGCGGAATCGGCGACGAGGTAGCCCTCGCCCGGCTGGAGCGTGAGCGTGACGAATTGGGTGCCCTCGAAGGTGTCGTTGGGAATCGGCGCGAGGCTAAACATCGTGCTGGAAGAGCCGGCCGGGATCGTGGCGGGGGAGGCGGGCAACGTGTATCGGTTGGCGGAAGAGGCCAGTGCCGGCGCGGACGTGGAGACGGAGTAGTTGACCGAACCGCCGGTGGCGCCGGGGAGGTGAATTTGAAATGTCGCCGAAGAGGGCACGTGTTCGAGGGCGGCCGGCGCGAGTGTCGTGAGGGAGGCGACCGGCAGAGCGGTGCGGGCGAGGACGACGAGGGTGTTGTCGGCGAGGGCGTCGTATTGGGCGATGCCATTGACGACCGCTACGGTGGCGGTGCGGGTTCCCTGGGTAACGACGACGCCGGGCCAGTCCGCGGGCACCTCGGTGCGAAGGGTGAGCGGAAGATCGTAGAGTTGCGGATCCAAGGTGCCGGCGATGCGCAGCTCGATGCGCTGGGACGTGGCGCCGACGAGTTGGATGGAGGGGTTGTTGTTACGCGCGGCTTCGTATTTGTGCTGCGAGATATGGTCGGTGATCCAGAGATCGCCGCGCGCGGCGCGCTCCCAAAGTCCGTCAAGCGTGACGCGGAATTGATCGCGATTGAAGGCCCAGAAATCCTGCCAGCCCCAGTCGGGATCGCCTTGGGCCGCGCGACGCTCCACGCCGTGGACGATGACGTATTGCATGGACGCCTTGGCGATCGCGTCGTCGGCGAGGGCGAGAATGGCGGCGCCGGTGTTGATGCCGTAAACGGGACCGTGGGCGGCGTCGAACGGCGGACGGCTGATGAGATTATATTTGTTGAGCAGCGCCTGGAGCGGTGCGCCGTAAACCCACTTGTCGACGCCGGGTTGTCCCCAGGACGTCAGACGAGGTGTGCCGTCCGGCGAATAGATGGCGTTGATCGCTTCCTGACAAAGGCGGATCTCGGTTTCGACTTCCTCAAGGGTTGCGGCGCCGCGGTGGCTCCAACTGTGGTTTCCGTAGACCATGCGAGTGGTCGTGGGGATGTTGGTTTCCCAGCGGGCGCGGGCGGAGGTCCAGTTACTGTGGCCGGGGTTTACGTAGAAGGTCGCGATCATGTCGCGCTTCACCAACTCGGGGATGACGATCTGGTAGTGGCTGGCGCAACCATCGTCGAACATGAGCAGGAAGGCCGCGGTTTTGTTGTCCTTCCAACGTGCGACCAGCGAATCCCCCGGGGCCGCCGCAAGCGGGTGCGTCGGCACGCCAAGGCTTATCGTGGCGAGGAGCACGGCGCAGATCGCTGGAAAACGGTGGCGGGCTTTGTTCATCGAATCCGAAAAAGGGAGAGAGGTGTGTCGGGAAGGGGCGAAACGGAACGCGGTTCCTTCGGGGTGACTCGACCCTAGCGGGAAGCCCCCGGGTCAGGGGAGCTGCATCGGTTCGGAGGCCGCTTTTCAAAGTGAATTTTTTAAACAAATGAGACGCGATGCGCCTGACTGGCGATTGGCGGACCATGGCGAGGATGCAGAGCGGCCGGACGCAACCCGGGCGAATTTTTAAACAAACGTGTTTGAATGTGAGGCACCCATGGGGAAAGGGCTCTTTCACGGACGGGACCGGGCCTATGAAAGGGCGTCGCCGCAGCTCCCGCCGGGGCGCGATTCATCCCTTTCGATCCATCGACCCGAAGCATCATGCCTCTCTCCAAGCTTATCCTTTGTTTGCTGGTTCCCGTTTTTCTGAATCCCGGACTGCGGGCGGACGAAACCGAGGCGGCGTCCGTTGCGGAAATGGTCGCCGGTCCGGTTGCAAAAGCGCCGCCGCATGTGGCTGGCTGGGGACACTGGTCGGCCGCGCCCGAGGCCTGGTTGCAGACGCATGAAGGCTTTGTCACCCGAAGCCGGGCGCACGGATACGAGGTACTGTCCTCCATCGTGAAGCCCGTGGTGCGGGAACTTCTGCGCTGAGCGAGATCCCTCCGGCCTATTTTTTACCTATGAAAACCTACTCCCTTCGTATCGGTGGCCTGGCGCTGGCCGGGCTGTTCTTCTCCCTGTTTCCCCTCGCGGCTTCGACCGAGACACCCGTTCCGATCTTCGACAAGAAGGCCGGGTTCGTCGGAGGCTGGGCCGCGACGACCTGGGGCGAAGTTTCTGTCGAACCCAGTCGCACGATGAAAATGCCGGGCGGCGCGATGTCGCTCCAGGTTTCGGCGGTCGCAGGCTCGGTGCCCTATGCCGGATTGCAGCTGATCGCGGGTGCCGTTGGCGGAATCGAACTCGACGAGCAGCAGCGCAATGAAGGCGTGGTCCAGCTTCAGCTGAGAAACGGAAACGACGCCGCGGGCCAGCCGACCTCCGATCAGGAAGTTCAGGTGATGCTCTCGTTTGCGCCTGCCGGCGGCAAGGTGCTCAGCGGTCAGTATCAACGCGTCGTGCTGGAGCCGACGCCCGTCGACGGCAGCGAGACTGACGGCTGGCAGACGGTCACCGTCTCGATTCCCGGCATGCTGCGGGGCCGGGCCGATTCCGCCACCCCGCTGCGACTGCGCGGAGTTTACATCCAATACATAGACCAGCCGCAGGCCGGCTTCTACATCGGCGAGTGCGTCATCCGCAGCACCGCAAAGTGACCCCTCCGGGCTTAACCCAGATTTCCCTTTCTCCGACTGCAACTCGGCCGTGCCAACGGCCGGCGATGACCATGATCACGAACACGCTCGCTTCCGTTCTTCTCTACAACCATCCCGCCGAACAACCGCGATCGCGCGAGTTCACCCTCTCGGTGAACGGAGCCCCGGTTGATACGTTGCACGCGGAGAAAGCGGACTTCGCCGCGTTCGGCTGCGTGGAGCCGGTGGAGGTCCTGGTCAAATGCGCCTTTCCCGCGCAAGGCGCGAGGGTACGGCCGATGTCGGCCGGCATCGCGGCGACCGTCTCCGGAGACTCGATTTGTTTTCGTATGCCGGGGCCGGGGCATGTGTGCGTCGATGTGCCCGGCCAAAAGCCCCTCTTCATCTATGCCGACGCGCCGGAATCCGATCCTCCCGCGCGCACCGATCCGGGGGTACATTATTTTGAGGCCGGTCGTATTCACCGGGTTGACCTGTTGGAACTGAAGAGCGGCGAGACGCTTTATCTGGAGCCCGGCGCGGTGCTGCGAGCGAACGTCCGCTGCTCGAATTCACGCGACGTGAAGATTCGCGGCCGGGGCATCCTGGATGGCAGTTGCTGCGATTTCAAAAAAGGGCAGCGGGTCCGCTCCGTCATCTTTGATCGCTGCGAGCAGGTTCGGGTGGAAGGCATCATCATGATCGAGCCCACTTCGTGGATGCTTCTGTTGGGTCGCTGCCGTCATGTACGGGTGGACGGGATCAAACAAATCGGTTCGGTGATGTCGTCGGACGGCATCGACATCTGCGGCTCCAGCCACGTGCTGGTCGAAAATTGCTGCCTGGGAA
>JANJTQ010000201.1 GCA_024711005.1 Opitutaceae bacterium
ACCGCATCCGACTATCCGACTATCCGACTATCCCCAGCGCATGCAATGGCGCGGCGGGTCATTGCCCCATCCATGCAGACCCGCTTACGACACCAAACAAGATTGCGCTGGGCTATTCCCGGAATTCGTCGAAGACCTTCGGGGTCGCGGGATCGGTCTCCGCGGACCTTGGATGGGTCGCGCTCTCGCGCAGCTTCAATTCCTCCTCGAGTTGCTCGAGTTCACTCTCCTTCTCCTGCTGCTGCTGCACTTTTTCGAAGAGCCGGCGTTCGCTCTCCTCGATAAACCGTTCCCGCTCGCGCAGGTTTTCCCGATTTTCGAGCAACAATGCCTCCTGCCGTTCCAGCTCGGCCTTAAGATTCAACAACGCGGTACGCTCTTCGGCGGATAATTCGATCGGGGTGGCCGGAATCTTCTTCGAAGCGGTCAGCAAGGCTTCGCGGTGTTGCAGCAACGCCTCCGCCTCCGCCAGATCCCGCTCGCGTTCGGCCAACCGGAACTCGCGTTCTTCGGCTTCCCGTTCCCGCTCGGCGAGCCTCAGCTCCAATTGCTGCAGCGAACGCGCCATCTCTTCGTTTTGCGCATCGACGATCGCGGAGGGTGCCTCGACCCCCTCGGCAGCACGAATAAGTGCCAGGATCTGGGCAATCTGACGACGGGCTTCCAATGCAGTCTCGCTCCGATCCTCCACCGGCTGACGAGGTGCGCGGATGGACGGAGTGGTACGACGAGGCAGCACAAGCGAAGGGCCCGTGGGGGCATAAATCGGACTGCCCGGAGGGCGAACAAACGTGGAGAATGAGGCGGTGGTCGACATGATGTTATTTCCTCAACCAGCGCAGCAAACGGGTGCGCATTCCGGCCCGGGGCGGGGCGGGCGGTGAAATCAGATCGGCCACCACGGCCTCGGTCATGGGATCGCCCAGTACCGCAACCACGCGACGGGGACTCATTCCCGCCGCAATCTGACGCTGAATTTCCACATATTCTTCGTTACAAAAGCCACGGAGCACGCCGGCGTGCAGGTGGAGTTCCGCCTTGGCCTTGGCGATCTGCTCGCTCGAAACCGTGCGGGCCAACTCTTGCGCCGCTTCGGGCAGATTCTGTTTGAGTTCACGCGCCAGCGCCGCCTGGACCGCGACAGGCTGTGAGCCCAACCCTTGGGCCAATCCCTCGATGTAGTGAATCCCCTTGGATCCGGGACGGAACGGCAGGTAGCGCGCCAACGTGCGTTCATCGACGTTCGAGAGCGCATTAAGCAACGCCCGAAAATCTCCGCCCACGATCACCGATCCCGCCATACGCTGCGCAGCGAGGGCAAACTCGCCCAAGGTCGTGATGTTTTCCAGACGGCAAAATAGCAGCGTTTCAGGTGCCAGCGCCGTCAGCACTATTGGGAAATTGGCGGGAATCTGGAGCTTCTCCAAGTTCTTAACCAACGGGTTTTCCTCGGCTTCAATGGCCTCGGACTGCATGACCATCTCGCCAAAGGGATCGTCGAAAGCGAGGGTCTCTTTAAGGATGTCGATCAGATGATCGGCGAGCAACGGAGGCTGGCCACGGAGCGCGAGCCGTTCACGCATTTCGTCGAAGGAGAGGTCGATGTAGGCGGCCGGGGTTTCATCCGGACCTTGCAGCGGCCAGTCAACGCCCTCCAGATTTTGCGCGAGACTGAACAGTGCGGTGTCCACCAGAATGGACGAGCTGAAGGCCATCCGTACATCGTCCCAATCTTTCGGCGTATAACGGAGGATTGCAAAGGGTGATGCTGCTCCTTGAGCCGGGTCGGTGCTGTTCATGGTTGGTGCCTTTCTATTTCTGCGGCGAGACTACGGTAGTCCTGGACGACATTGTCCCGATGCTCGGTTTCCTGGCCGATCAGATTGACCGGGAGTCCCAGTGTAACCGCACGACGCACTACCATTGCGTCACGTATTTGAGTATCGAAAATCTTGGCGTCGGAGGCGGCGCGCTTCGCGGTTTTGAATTGGTTAAGGCGAAGCTGCATACGCATCTTCGGGACCTCGATATCGACGCCCGTCTTGATCGAGTTGAAGATAATACCCCGTACTTGCGTCGCCGGCCCCATCGCCGCCGTGCGGAACCCTGCGGAGATTTGCTGAAACCGACCCAGCTTCTCCACGAGCAGCGTAAACCCAATCAAACTCAACGCGTCAGGGTTTGACGGAACGTAGATCTCGTGCGAACTGAACACGCCGCATTGCGAGGCTCGCAAAAGATTGGGCGGACAATCGAACAGGACGTAATCGTAGTCCTTGGCGATTTCAGCCATCTGTTCCTGAAAAAGCAGATAAGCGGGCCGTTTCGGATCGCCGGTAAATTCATTTTCAAGGTCCACCAAGTTGAAGGTCGTCGGCAGAAGATCGAGACCCGGCAACATGGCCTTGCCGTTCTTGTCATGGACCACATCACGCACGATCAAGTCGCTCAACAGGACCCCATTTCCCTCGAAAAACGAATAGACCGAGCCCTCTCCGCCGGCGTTGATCTTGTTCCACCGTTCCAATCGCAGCAGCCAAATACTGGCATTCGACTGGGTATCGAAGTCGCAGAGCAACACGCGCCGCCCATTGGCAGCCAGACATGCCGCGGTATTTACAATCAATGAGGTCTTACCAACGCCTCCCTTGTAGTTTAGAAAACTGATTTTTCGAGCCATCTACTGTATTGAAGAAACCGTTACGCTGGCGATTCCGTACCATGGGAGATATCCCCCCAGCCTACCAGAACCGACCGGAGCAAATCCTCGTTTTCACGGTTTTTTTGCAGGCCGAAGACTGCCGGATCGGCCCGTGGACATGATTTTTACCGTATTGGCACCCGATCGACACTCAAAGGATACACAGGTCGAATAAGATTACTGCATGAGCCCGTTAATTCTCGCTGTTGACGACGAGCAGGACGCGACCGATCTCGTTCGATTCCACCTGACGAGGGCCGGCTACTGCGTAGAGACCGCAGCCACGGGGCGCGAGGCGCTCGTCGCCGTGAACAACCGCCGGCCCGATCTCATCCTGCTCGATCTCATGCTTCCAGACATCGATGGCTTCGGCGTCTGCGAGATCCTTCGCCGCGATCCGGCCACCGCCACGATTCCCATCGTGATACTCACCGCTTGGACCACTCCCGACGCGCTCAATCTCGGCATGGAACTCGGCGCGCTCGAATATCTTACCAAACCCTTCAGTCCTCGCGAGCTGACCGGGTGCATTCAGCGCCTGTTTGGGCGGCGGCAAGAAACCGCCTGTCCAAACTGAGAGGGTTTCGCTGGCTTCGGCCGGCGAGGAGCTTACGTTGGCCCGAATGCAGAAGTCAGCCGTCCGCGACGCCATCGTCGTCCAGCTCCAACAAGAACTCGATCTCCAAGCTCGCGCCGCCCATGACTCGCGAGAGGAAGCCACGAGTACGGAAAGCAAATCCGAGGGTAAATACGACATGCGCAGCCAGGAGGCGGCCTATCTCGCCGAAGGACAGGCCCGCCTCGCCGCCGAGCTGGTCGAGTCGATCACCCTTTATCGCGCCTTGGATCTGCCGGACTTCTCCGACGGAAGGCCCGCCGCCTTGGGCGCGTTGATCACCCTCGAAACCAAGGGCCGACGCACCGTCTACTTTCTGGGCCCGCGCAATGGCGGTCTCGAAATCACTTACGACAAGACCACCTGTCTGGTCGTCACCCCCTCCTCTCCGCTCGGCCGCCAGCTCCTGGGCCGCGTGGTCGGGGACTCCGTACAACTGCCTGGTCGCGGGGGGCCCGTCGCCCATCGCGTCGTCGAACTCGCATAACGAGGCGTTTGTTGTCGGCGCAGGACGTTTTACCCGCGGCGCCATATCGCAACTAAGCCGCATCGCAAAGCGCGGTTCCTCAGAGTTGGATTGCATCTGCTCACAGCGTCGCGTTTTTCAGGCGGGATGCGCCTGCTTCTCCGCCTCATTTTCATCGTCTTCAGCTGCCGCCTAGTCGCAGGCCCGACCCCACCCGAACTCACCAGTGCGCTCGATGCTTTTCGTGCCGAAGGCACCAAGGGATGGGCTTTCACCCAGACGACGGTCAGCGAGGATCGCAGTCGCATCGAGCGATTCGACCCCCTAGGACGAGATTCCCGGAAATGGACTTTGCTCCAGCAAGACGGTCGTGCCCCGTCGAGCGACGAATTGCAGACCTACAACGAGCACAAGGCCCGTCGCTCCTCCCACGAGACACCGCCCAATGTCAAAGACCAGATCGCGCCAGGCACCTGCGAGGTGATGGATGAAACGCCCGAGCGGGGCGTTTACCGCTTCCAGCTCAAACCCGGAGACGAAGACGATCGTTCGGCACAATTCATGAGGGTCACGTTCACGCTTCATCGCCCCACGGCAACCATCGAAAAGGTCGAGTTGGCCAGCACCGAACCGTTCTCCCCGATGATCATGGTCAAGATCAAAGAGGCCCGCACTGTGATGACTTATTCTTTGCCCGATGGCGAACGCCCCACCCTGCTCAAGGATGTGTCCGTACGGGTCCGCGGCCGGGCAATGTGGGTGAAGTCGCTCGATCAGGACATGACCGTGACGTATTCAGATTACGCCTACGCTGGAAAAAAATGATACGAGGGCCCGCCGCGCCGTCTCAGACGGCATTCGAATAAAGATCCTCGTAGGCGCGCGCGGTCTTTTCCCAGCTGAAATCTTTGCGCATTCCCCTGGCCCGCATGGTGCCAAACAGGCGTTTGTCGGCAAACAGGGTCAGCGCTCGCGCCAGCCCGGTCGCCACCCCGTGTACACTCGGGGGAAACATCACTCCGTTCCCAGCCTCGGGATTCTGATCGATATCAATCACCGTGTCGGCCAGCCCGCCCACCCTGCTTACCAACGGAATGGTCCCGTAAACCTGGGAATACATCTGGTTCAAGCCACAGGGCTCGAATCGCGACGGCATCAAGAAAAAGTCGCTCCCCGCCTCGATCAAATGACACATCCCCTCATCCAGTCGGGCCGCCATGCAGACATGCCCGGAAGCCGACGCCGCCAGTTCGCGCAAGCCGGCCTCAAACTTTTTCTCCCCGGTGCCGAGCACGATCAGGCGGACATCTTTCGCCCGGAAAAAGTCTGCGTTGGCCAGAATAAGATCGATGCCCTTCTGTTCGGTCAGCCGGCACACCATGCCGAAAACGGGACCGGTAAACTTCGGATCAAATCCGCAACGCTTGAGGAGATCGGCCCGGCAGGTTGCCTTGCCGCCAAGGTCATCCACGGTGTAGTTGGCAGGAATAAGCGGATCGCCGGCGGGGTTCCAGATATCGGTATCGATGCCATTGAGCAAACCGACGATGTCGTCCGACCTCGTCGTCACCACACCTTCAAGCCCGCAGCCGAATTCGGCCGTCTGAATCTCGCGGGCGTAGCGGGGGCTCACCGTGGTCACATGGTCCGCAAAAAGAATGCCGGCCTTCATCATGCTCATCTGTCCATAGAACTCGACGCCGTCGATACCCATGAGTTCATCAGGCAGGTTCGTGCGATGGAAAGCGTGCATGGGAAACACGCCCTGGAACGCGATGTTGTGGATCGTAAACACCGTCTTCATCGCCAGAGTGATTCCATGGCGCTGCTCCGCATGGCGCACCAACAAGGGAAGCAGGCCGCACTGCCAGTCATGGCCGTGAATCACGTCGGCGCGCAGCTCGAGAAACCGCATGGCCTCGACCACGCCTTTGCAGAAGAAAATGAACCGGCTGTCGTTGTCCTCGTAGTCACGATCCTTGGTTCCGTACGGGTTGCGACGGTCGAAAAACTCATCCCGGCAAACCAGATGTACGGTGAGATTTTTCTCCGGTGAAAACGACCGGACCTCGCCGGTCATGAGCACATCGCCCATCTCGATCCGCAGCCCGAGCGTGCGCTTCGCATCCACCGCCAGCGGATGATCGACCG
>JANJTQ010000273.1 GCA_024711005.1 Opitutaceae bacterium
TGGTCGAGAGCACGGGACTGATCGTTCCGTTGAGCGCAAGCATCTGGCGAAGATCCCGCAGTTGCGGTTTCACGTAGGTGAACGCGGTGCGCGGCGCGTTCGCATCCTGCTGAGAACTCCGCAAAAACCCGACAAGCCCCGCGGCGAGCAGGGCGATCACGGCAAATAGCAACAATGCGCGTTTCATGAAACCGCGAGGACAGCAGCGCACGCCGCCGAGGCCAACGGAAAAGGTAAAGATCCTCGGGAGAAGCCTGCTTCAAGCGACTCCGAAGTGGCATGGGCATCCTGCCCATGATTCGACCCGCACCCCACGGGCAGGATGCCCGTGCACCTCCATGACGGTTATACGGGTTGAACACCTCTCTGATCGCGCATAACGAATTGCGCTCGTGCAATGAAGGGACTCACCGGCTTGATATCCACTTTCCAACAACGCTGGCGACAACTGCCTGCCGAGGGTCGTTCGATGATCATCGTCGGCATCCTCGCCACCGGCGTGGGATTTGCCGCGGTCGGGTTTCATGCGCTGGTCGAGCACATTCACCACTATACCATCGGCGCGCTGCATGACGTCGACCCGCTCTGGTTTGTCATCGGTTCCCTCATCTCCGTCGTCGGCGCCAGCCTGCTGGCCACCTTCATCGTCGCCAAGGTTTCGCCGGCTGCCGCGGGCGGCGGCGTGCTCCCGACGAAGCGCGCGTTCTGGCGCGACTTCGGCTTCATGGAGGCCCGGACGGCCATCGCCAAGTTCTTCGCCTCCGCGATCACACTGGGGGGTGGCGTCAGCATGGGCCCGGAAGGTCCGGCCGTGCAGATGGGCGCGGCCGGGATGTCCGCCGCCGCCGGAGCGGCCGGTGTCGCCAAACAAAAACGACGTCTCTACTGCTCAGGCGGCGCCGCGGCCGCGCTTGCCGCGGTGTTCAACGCTCCGCTCGCCGCCATCGCGTTTGTGCTTGAGGAGGTGATCGGCGACCTCGGCAGCAAGCTGGTCGGCGGCATCCTGCTCGCCGCGGTGGTCGGAGCGCTCGTCGCCCACGCGGTCATCGGCCCGCAACCCGCCTTTCAAATCGCGAATCTCCAGGATCCAACCTGGCTCGGTGTGGCGCTCTGCCCGATCGTCGCCGTCGTCGCCTCCCTCGGCGGCGTCGCGTTCCAGAAGGCCTCACTCGCCGTTCGCGGACGCATGAAAACACTGCAACGCGTGCCCGCCTGGTGCCGCCCGACCATCGGAGCCCTCGGCACCTGGGTGTTCGGCTGCACCGCCTTTTTCATCACCGGTCACACCGGCGTATTCGGCATCGGGTACACGGATGTGACCGCCGCGATCGGCGGCGATCTTGTGTGGACAACCGCCCTGATTCTCGCGCTCGCGAAGCTCGTCGCCACGTTTCTCGCGGTGGGTTCGGGGGGATGCGGTGGCATCTTCGCCCCGAGTTTTTTCCTCGGCGCCATGTTCGGCGGCGCGGTCGCGGGCCTCGCCAACCTCTTCCTTCCGCTCACCGATTCCGATGTCTCGATGCTGGTCATTTCCGGCATGTGCGCCGGGTTCGTGGCGGTCATCCGCACGCCGATCACCTGCATTCTGCTCATCTTCGAGGTGACTCATCAGTTCGTGATCGTGCCCTTTCTGCTGCTCGCCACGTTGGTCAGCCGGGTCGTCAGCCGGCGGCTGGAGAAAGAAGATCTCTACGAAGCCATGATGCACCAGGACGGCGAGAACCCCCACCATGTGCTCCCGCCCCGCGATTTCCGCAAATGGCGTCAAATGCCCGTCGGGTCCCTCGCCACATTCCGCCCGGTCGTCGCGACCGACCTGTCCTCGGACGGGCTGAAGGCGCTGCTGGCTTCGCAACGCCACCAATGTTTTCCCGTGCAAGGGCCGGACGGCGGCGTCACCGGGCTGCTCACGCGGAACGAAGCCGAACATGCGATCGCCACCGGACAGGCGCCCAAGCTGGAGCCGGCCGTATGGGTGGACGCCGAACAGTCGCTGGCACGCGCGCAAAACCTGCTCATCGAGTCGCCCGCCGGCTTTCTCTGCCTGGGCAACGCCGAGCAAAAGCGCCTCGCCGGCGTCTTCACGTTGCACGATCTCCTGCGCGGGCAGGAGGCGCTGGTTGCGGAGGAGTAATGTGTGATCGTTTGGAGTGCGGCGAGCTCTCGCCGCTTTGGACGGCGAACCCCGGTTCGCCGCCCTGTCCCCCCTCCGTCGGTTCAAGTTCGATGGGGAGGCGGGCCGACAGGTCGGCCCGTCCAAAGCGGTGAGAGCTCACCGCACTCCATAGTTTGGTGTGGGCTCACTGCACTCCATGAACGGACGCCGCTTTACTTCGCGGCTTCCAGCTCTTCCCAGCGCGCGAAGGCCGTGGCGTGCTCGATCTCGATTTCGTCGAGGCGCGCCTTGGCCGCCGCGGCGGCTCCCGGATCTTTGCGGTAGATCGAAACGTCCCCGAGTTTCGCGGTGAGTTCGGCCTGTTCGGTCTCCAACTTTTCGATACGCGCGGGCAACTCGGCGAGTTCGCGTTGCTCCTTGTTGGTAAGCTTTCGGGCGGAGGGTGCGGCCACTCTCACGGGACCGGACGTCCTGACCGGTCCGCTTTTGACGGCGGGTGCGGCCGCGGCGAGCGCGCGTTTGGCCATCTCATTTTTCCAGTCGGTGTAACCGCCGTCGAAGTCGCCGATCTTTCCGTCTCCTTCGAAGACAAGGGTGCTGGTGACAACCTCATCGAGGAAGGAACGGTCGTGGCTCACCACGAGCAGCGTGCCCTGGTATTCGACGAGCAGATTCTCCAGCAGGTCGAGCGTCTCGGCGTCGAGGTCGTTGGTCGGCTCGTCCATCACGAGGACGTTTGCGGGTTTCGTGAAGAGACGCGCCAACAACAGGCGGTTGCGCTCGCCGCCGGAAAGCACCCGCGCGGGCGTGCGGGCGCGGTCCGGCGTGAAGAGGAAGTCCTGCAGGTAGCTGATCACGTGACGCGTGCGGCCATCGATCGTGATGGTGTCGCTCGCGAGGTTGAGGTTGTCGGCCACGGTCTTGTTGTCGTCGATCAGCGCGCGGAGCTGGTCGAAGTAGGTCACTTCCATGCGCGTGCCGTGCTTGATCGTGCCGGAGGTCGGTTCGAGCTGGCCGAGGAGGAGCTTGATCAGCGTGGTCTTGCCGGCGCCGTTCGGACCGATGAGGCCGATCTTGTCGCCGCGCATAATCGTGGTGTTGAAATCCTTCACGAGCACGCGGCCGTCGGGATACGAGAAGCTCATGTTCTCGACCTCGACGACCTTCGCGCCCGAGCGCTCGGCCTCGACCAGCTTGAGGTTGGCGTTGCCGACCTTCGAGCGGCGGGCGGCGCGTTCGGCCCGCATCGCCATGAGTTGATGAACGCGGCCCTGGGCGCGGGAGCGCTGGGCTTTCACACCGCGACGAATCCATTCCTCTTCCTGGGCAAGGCGTTTGTCGAAGGCCGCCTGTTGGCGCTCCTCGGCTTCGAGGCGGTCTTGCCGCCGTTGGAGGTAGACGTCGTACGGACAATCCCAGTTGGTGAGAATGCCGCGGTCGAGTTCGACGATACGCGTGGCGAGCTTGCGCAGAAACGCACGATCGTGCGTCACAAAAAACAGACTGGGTTTCTCGGTAAGGAGAAACTCTTCGAGCCAAAGGATGCTCTCGATATCAAGGTGGTTGGTGGGCTCGTCGAGCAGCAGCAGGTCGGGCTGGCCGGCGAGCGCGCGGGCGAGAAGCACGCGACGCTTCAGACCGCCGGATAGCGCATCGAAATTGGCGGAGGGGGCGAGTTGGAGCTTTTCGATCAGCGTGTCGACGCGCACGTCGCGCTCCCAATCCTCCTCGTGTTCGCCCTGCGGACGCAGACCCGAGGTGACAATATCGGTCACCGAACCAAAGAGGTCGGTCGGCACTTCCTGGCTGAGTCGCGTAAAGAGCGCGCCGGGCTGGCGAAAAACGGCACCGGTGTCGGGCTTGAGCTCGCCGGCGATGACTTTCATGAGCGTGGACTTGCCCGCGCCATTGCGTCCGACCAGACAGAGCCGTTCGCCCGGATCGACCTGAAAGTTGACCTTATCGAGGACGGCCGGACCACCAAAGCAGAGATTAACATCAAGCAAACTGAACAAAGCCATAAGCGCCCCAACGTGAAACGCGGCCGGCTTGCATGCAACCATCCTGTCAGCAAACGTCGCAGTTCCTGTTACCCTTCCGCTCCATGCGTTTTTCCCTGATCGCTCTTATTTCCATCATGACCCTTGCCTCCAGCTCTGCTCGCGAACGCCTTGTCTACATCGGCACCTACACGAAAACGTCCAGCGAAGGCATTTATGTCGGCCGCTTTGACACCGAGACCGGCAGGCTCGGCGAGCTGACGCTGGCCGCCGAGACGAGCAACCCGTCGTTCCTCGCGCTTTCGCCGGACCGCCACCACCTCTACGCCGTTTCCGAAGGCGCGGGCGCGACTTACAACGGCAAGCCGACGGGCACGGTGAACGCCTATTCCATCAATCCGGTCGAGGGCTCGCTCTCGTTGATCAACACCACGGTTTCCGCCGGTCGCAGTCCATGCCATGTCTCGGTGACCCCCAACGGCAAGAACGTCCTCGTCGCCAACTACAGCAGCGGCACGGTGACGCTGCTTCCGGTGCGCGTCGACGGCGGCGTCGACGGTCCGGCCGCGGTCGAGCAACACGAGGGCAGAAGCATCCATCCCTCGCGCCAAAACGGCCCTTACGCTCACTCGATAAACCCGTCGGTCGACGGGCGTTTCGCCTTCGCCGCGGACCTCGGCACCGACAAGGTCTACACTTACGCGATCGACTCCACCACCCACACCCTGACCCTCGCCGATCCAGCGTCGGTTTCCCTGGCCCCCGGCAGCGGCCCGCGTCATCTCGCCCAGTCGGCGGACGGTCGTTTCGCCTACGTCATCAATGAACTCGCAAACACCCTCACGACGTTTGCGGTCGATACGCGGACCGGCGAGTTGAAGACGTTGCAAACCGTCCCCACCCTGCCGGCGGATTTCACCGGCGGCAGTACGACCGCCGAGGTGGCGGTGCATCCCAACGGGCGTTTCGTTTACGGATCCAACCGCGGACACGACAGCATCGCGGTGTTCCAAGTCGATCCGGCCAAGGGCACGCTCACCGCGGTCGAACACGTTTCCACGCAAGGCCGCAACCCGCGCAACTTCGCACTGTGTCCGTCGGGCCGCTGGTTGATCGCCGCCAACCAGGACGGCAACTCGCTGGTGGTGTTCGCGGTCGACGCGGAAAGCGGCCGCCTCACCCCGACCGGCCAGACAGTCGCGGTCGGCATGCCGGTGTGCGTGCGGTTCTACTGAACCGCCCCCGGGGGATTCGTCAGCGCACCTTGAGCTTGCCGACGCCGGGATGCATACGACGCAACACCTCCTGCAATTGCCACAAGTTCTGAACGGAAAGCGCCTTCACGCGGAACGGCACCGTGCCATACGGAGCCGAATACACGCAGAGGCGCCCGTTGAAAATAAACGCCACGGCCGCCCCTCGGGTCGGGACGCCCTCTTTCAAATAGGTGAACTCCACCCATTTGACCCGCCGGTGCCTCGCCAGGCGCGCCGCGACCAGGCCGGCGTCGCGCAGGTCGGGCTCCTCCACCTCGCCCGTGGGCGCGGGAGGCGCGGGATCCGGTTCCTGAGGAAAGTCCTCACGGTAGATCGGGTAGCGCGGAAGGATTTTATCGACGTAAGGCGCGGTCGCCTCTTTCGCAACGAGGGCAACCTCGGCCCGTTGCGAGGGAGGCGTTTCAAGCATCTTAAATCCGTGATTAATGTCGTAGGACCACAACTGCGCGGCGTGTTCAAACACCACCACCGCATGACCCGCCACCACCTCTTCGTCCTCCTTCGCGCCCCATTGGAGCAGCCGATACCAGACGTCGCCGCCGAACCGTGTGCGCAACTCGTCTCCGAAAGCCACCGATTCCACAAAGCAGCCGTTGGCCGCACCGATGCGGGTGTAAGGAAATGGTCCGGGTCCCGCGGCTAAAAACGCGGGCAAAAACACCATCGTCGCAAACAGCGCCGCCGCACGGACGACCCGCTTTTCAAATCCCGTCCCGCGTAAGTCCC
>JANJTQ010000297.1 GCA_024711005.1 Opitutaceae bacterium
CGAAGCGGACAACCGGAGGCCCGGCCCGCCCCAAGCCAAGAGTAACCCAATAGGTTACTCTTGGGGTGGGGTGAAAATCAGCCGGAGGAGCTCAATTCCTTGAGGTCGGCGCGAGCGGTCTCGTAGGTCGTGTGATATGCAAGTACAACGGGATCGGGCTCGATGCCGCGCACGCGGCACCATTCGCGGTAAAGGCCGGGCCACCAGTTTTCATGCCGGGTGAGCCCGCGCTCGATGTAGCTCTTCCAATCGATGAGCACCCGCGACCAGCAGGCGTCTCCGTAATCGACCGCCGTCCGCGTGTCGCCCATCTGCTTCACATACCAATCGCGCCCGATGCGCGCATGCAGCACCTCGTCGGCCCAGTCGTAATCCTGGATGAGGGCGGCAAAACCTTCTCCGGAGGCGATCGCGGTTTCCCACTCGTAGCGCTTGCCGGTCTTGGGCATGAGACCCTGTTCGATGAAGTAGAGCACGGCGTGGCGGTCGAGGGGGGCGAGCTGCGTGTTCAACGCCAGCGACCACGTGAAGTTGATCCGCACAAATTGGCGCCAATCGATTCCCGCCTGCAGAAAACCCACCTCGCCCATCATCGCGTGGCGCGCCTCGTCCCAGAGTTGGCGCGTCATGTCGACGGTGTAGTCCCAAGGCTTGTCGGCGGTCTCCGCGAGGATGGACGCCATCATCTCCGGCACGTCGATTTCGCGCAGGCGCTTGTAGTAAAGCATCAGCGTCTTCGGCTCCATCGGCATGGTTTCGTCGTAGAGGAACACCTCCGCATGCACCCCCATGTTGTAGGAATCGACGAAACGCTCGTCGCGCTTCGGCACCTTGTCATACACGGGCGGCTTCGCGGAAAACCGTCGCGCGGGAACGCCGCCCTTTGACTCGCGGGATCCGTCGAGTCCGCCGCTTTGCACGAGCAGGCCGTGCAACAACTCCGACCACGAGGAGAGTTCCTGCCGTTGCGCATCACCCGCCAACGCGGACACCGCCTGTCGCCCGTAGGCGCACATCTCATCCACTTCCAACAGCGCGAAACGACAGACGCGAACGGACGGATGGTCGACCAGCTTGTTGGTCTCCGCGAGGTGTCTCCGCAATCCCTCCGCCAGCGCCGGAAGAGCCGTCTCGTAGACACCCAGAACCAGCGCTCCGGCGTCCGGCGCGGCGAGCAGTTCATCGAAGAACGCATCCAGCGCCGCATCCGGCACGGTGTCGAGGCCGAGGGGCGGTTCGCGCATTTCGGCGACACGTGTGCGCAACGCGGCGGCATGCTCCGCGCAGTAATGCGCATGCAGACTGAACACCATCTTCAGCTCGTAAATCGGCTCGGCGGTGAGGCGCTTGATAAAAATCTCGTGCAGCCGGCGAAACGCCCAATGGTACCGCTTAAGCCGGGTCACACTGGTTTCGACCGAGAGCCCGGCACAGGCGGCTTCGGCGAAACCGACAATGCCGGCCAGCGGAGGCAATCCGGCGTGCGGTAAGTAGTTCTTAAGTAGGGGCGAAACAACGCTCATGGGCTTTCGGAAAAGACTTACTATGATCGAAATGCCTTCGTTGGGCTTCTACATCTTCGGCCGATACCGGTATTTTTTTGCTCTTTACGGCAATTTCTCCCAATTCTGCGCCTCCCAGCATGAAACCGCGTTTCGAACCCCGTCGCTCACACCCGTCAGCCCAGTCCTTCATCGCCTTTGAACGCGTCGAGCCCGCCTTCCCTTTTGCGTGGCATTATCATCCGGAGTGGGAGCTCACGTGGATCTCCGCAGGCTCGGGATCGCGTATCGTCGGCGACACCATCGAGGCCTACGAACCCGGCGACCTCGTATTGCTCGGCGGCGGACTACCGCACACCTGGTCGTCCGAAAAACCCATTCGGCGGACAGGCGCCCACCGGGCGGTGATCGTGCAGTTTACACCGGATCTCTTCACGCCCGCACTGATCACCCGGCCCGAGTTCATTGCCATCGGCGATCTGTTCGCCCGCGCCGGTCGAGGTCTGGCCTTTACAGCCGAAACCGCTTCCAACGAAGCCGCCGCACTGACCGAGCTCACCGAGGCGCGCGGCCTCGACGCGTGGTGCCGATTGGCGTCCCTGCTCGACCGACTTGCGCGCACGCCGGATGCCCGACCGCTGGCTTCGAAGCGCTACACCCCGTCCGCCGGCCACGGTGCGCAACGCCGGTTCGAGCGGGCGCTCGCGGTCATCGACGCGCACGCCGACGACGACGGGCTCTACCTGTCGCAGGTCGCGCAGGCCGTCCACCTCACGCCGGCGGCGTTCTCCCGTTTTTTCCAACGCATGGCGGGCGTCTCGTTTGTCGATCATGTCAACACGCTCCGCATCGGACGCGCCGCGCGGTTGCTCGCCGAATCCGACCGCGCCGTCTCCGAGATCGCCTTCGCCTGCGGCTTCGGAAACCTCGCCAACTTCAACCGGCGTTTCCGGGAGCAAAAGGGCATGTCACCACGCGCCTTCCGGGCGCATTATGTGTAAATGAAACCCGGATCCAGTCCCCTGTGTCCGCACATTCATTAGATCAACACCCCGCCGTGGCCGCTTCGATCCAGCGCGGCTCCACTTCCACCGTTTGCCTGAATCCCGCGGTGGCCAGCGGCACGCGCCGCATCTTCAACTCCAATAGATTGACCGCCACCCGGCCCGTGTCCTCCAGCCGCAAATCCACCCCCGACACACCGGCCTCCCCGGGCAAGACATGCAACGGCACGATCGGCACCGTCGCCGTCACCGCCCCCGTGCGCAGCAGGCGGGCGCGTTGCTTGCCGTTGATCACCACCACCACGTCCGCCTTCTCCAGCCCGGTCGGTTTGCCCGTCGCGGCCTCACCTTCGTCGCGCCATTCCACCATCAACCGCGGCCCGCGGCGGCCGATCGATTCGGACAACGCTCGCGCCGCTCCGAGCACCGCGATGTCCGAATGCAGCCCTCGCTCCAGCTCCAGAAAAAACACCACGCGCTTCCCCGCCCCGCCGAGCCGTCTCCATGCCAGATTCACCGCCGCCCCCAGATCGGGCCGGACCGTGTCGCACGCCACGTCTCGCAAAAACCCGCACTCCACCCGCGGTGGTTCTCCGGCCGTAAACAACTCCTCCGGCAGATCGTGCCGCGACTGGCCGATCACCATGCCGCGCAGGTTGCGTTGCCTCACCACCCGCAACAACGCCGCCGCCGACGGATAATCCGACAACGAAAACACCTCGACTCCGTAACCGAGCAACGCCGCCTGTCGCTTCACGCCGGCCAGACACGCGCGCAACTCCGGCTCCGCCTTGCGCAGGTCGTCGCACACAAACGCCAGCACCAATCCTTTCCGCCGCCCCGGCGCGCCCCGCCATCGCAACGCCGCCAGAGACGCCAGCGCCGGATCCGGCGCGTAACCGAGTTTCTCCGCCACCGCCCTCACCCGTTCGCGCGTGGCCTCGGAGATCCGCGGATGTCCCGACAACGCCAGCGAAACCGTGGACTTGTCCACGCCCGCCGCCCGCGCGATGTCCAGAAAGGTGACGCGATGTTCACGATGTTCCATGTGCCCAAGGTGGAACGCATTCCCGCCTTAAGTCAACGGGTTGACCCAGCCCCCGCTTGGCGGGTCGGGCGCCCCTGCGGCATGCTACCTTTTTCTCCATGAAAACCTCCCCCTACGGCCATTTCGACGATGCCAACCGCGAGTATGTCATTACCCGCCCTGACACGCCTTTGCCTTGGTTGAACTACCTCGGCCAGGACGACTTTTTCGGTCTCTGCACCAACACCGCCGGCGGCTACAGCTTCTGGCGCGACGCCAAGCTCCGCCGTCTCACCCGCTACCGCTACAACAACGTCCCCATGGATCTCGGCGGCCGCTACCTCTATATCCGCGACGGCGACACCGTGTGGAACCCCGGTTGGAAACCCGTCAAGACCGTCCTCGATCGCTACGAGTGCCGCCATGGCATCGGCTATTCGCGCATCACCGGCGCGAAGAACAACGTCGAGACCGAGATGCTCTGCTTCGTGCCTCCCGGCGAGACCCTCGAAATCTGGCGCACCACCGTGCGCAACACCGGCTCCACCCCAAAGCGCATCCAGCTGTTTTCCTTTGTCGAGTTCTGCCTGTTCGAGGCGCTCAACGACATGACCAATTACCAGCGCACCTACTCGATCGGCGAGGTCGAGGTCGAGGACGGCGCGATCTATCACAAGACCGAATACCGCGAGCGCCGTAACCACTACGCGCTCTTCGGCTGCACCCACAAGGTCGCCGGTTTCGACACGTCCCGCGACGCCTTCGTCGGCGTGCACAACGGTCTCCACGAGCCCAAGGCCGTGCTCGCCGGCAAGTGCGCCAACAGCATCGCCCACGGCTGGAACCCGGTCGGCGCCCACGCGATCGAACTCGACCTGCAACCCGGCGAGGCCCGCGAATTCGCCTACATCCTCGCTTACGTCGACCAGGGCGAGGAGGAAAAATTCTCCGCCCCGCGCGTGCTCAACAAAGTCAAGGGTCGCGCCCTCATGGAGAAATACCGCGACATCGCCGCCGTCGACGCCGCCTTCGCGCGCCTCAACGCCGCATGGACCAACAACCTCTCGTCGTTCCAGGTCGCCGAATGCCCGAATCCCGTCGCCGCCCGCATGGCCAACACGTGGAACCAATATCAGTGCATGGCGACGTTCAACCTGTCCCGTTCCGCCAGCATGTATGAGACCGGCATCGGCCGCGGCATGGGTTATCGCGACAGCAACCAGGACATCCTCGGCTTCGTCCACATGTTGCCCGACCGCGCCCGCCAACGCATCCTGGACATCGCCGCGACCCAGCTCTCCGACGGCACGTGCTACCACCAATACCAGCCGCTCACCAAAAAGGGCAACGCCGAGATCGGCGGCGACTTCTACGACGACCACCTCTGGCTCATCCTCAGCACCTGCTCCTACATCAAGGAGACCGGCGACTCCTCCATTCTCGACGAGGCCGTCGGTTACGCCGACAAGCCGGGCAGCCGCGACACCCTTCTCCATCACTTGGAGACGAGCATCGCCTACACCATGAAGCAGCGCGGCCCGCACGGTTTGCCGCTCATCGGCCATGCCGACTGGAACGATTGCCTCAACCTCAATTGCTTCTCCACCGAGCCCAACGAATCCTTTCAATGCGCGGGCGACGTGCAGGGATCCATCGCCGAGTCCGTCATGATCGCCGGCCTCTTCCTCTACGCCACGCGCGAGATGGAAGGTCTTTATCGGTGGATGAACCGCGCCGACGACGCCGGTCGCATCGCCGCCCATTACGCAACGATGCTCGACGCCGTGGAAACCCACGCGTGGGACGGCGAGTGGTACATCCGCGCCTTCGACGCCAAGGGCAACCCGGTCGGCTCCAAGGTCTGCAAGGAGGGCAAGATCTTCATCGAAAGTCAGGCGTGGTGCGTGCTCGGCGGCGCCGGCGCCAACAACGGCCGCGCCCGTCAGGCGTTGGAGAGCGTGCACACGCACCTCTACACGCCCAACGGCATCATCCTTCAACAGCCCGCCTACGAGACCTACCACCTCGAACTCGGTGAGGTCTCCAGTTATCCGCCCGGCTACAAGGAAAACGCCGGCATCTTCTGCCACAACAACACGTGGGTTCACCTCGGCTGGTGTCAGATGGGCGAAGGCAACCGCGCCTTCGAATACTACCTGAGCATCTGCCCGGCCGCGCAAGAGGCCAACATCGAGACGTATCGGTGCGAGCCCTACGTGTACGCGCAGATGATCGCCGGCCGCGACGCCGACACGCCCGGCGAGGCGAAGAACGCCTGGCTCACCGGCACGGCCGCGTGGACGTTTGTCACCGTGTCGCAGGGCATCTTCGGCATCCAGCCCGGCTTCGACGGACTGCGCATCGATCCGTGCATTCCGACCGACTGGAAGGGCTTCAGCGTGCGTCGCGCGTATCGAGGCGCCAACTACGATGTCACCGTGCGCAACCCCAAGGGTGTCAGCAAGGGCGTCTCCCGCCTGCTCGTGGACGGACGCGAAGTCGCCGGCAATGTCATCCCGACCGCCGCCGCCGGCGCGACGGTGAAGGTTGAAATCGAACTCGGCTGATCGAACCCTGCCCGGTCCTTACGGCACCTCCCGAGCCCCCGGTCGCGTCATCCGCGCCGGGGGCTTTTTTGTGTTCACGCGCCGGCGTAGCGTCCCACGAGTTATTTCGCATCGGAGGTGATTTCGTGGGAGCGAGCTTGCTCGCGATTCCGAACAGCGCCTGCAAGCAGGCGGCCTACCTCTAAAAACAGAGTCTGGATGTTTGTTTCGAAGAAACACCCCAAGCGCGCACGGACGGGCTCATACGCCCGCGTTCGAGAAAATAACCACCAAGCTGGAACCAAGGACCTGAACCGTCCTCCGAAGGCGCTACGCACCCGCGTGGCGCTTTTTTTATGCACCGCAATCGAGTCCATATCCGCCTGCTCATTTTCCTGTCTTTGACGATCGCGATGGCTTCGGTCGGGCACGGAGTCCCTGCGGCGAACGACGTGGCGGAATTCTCCCAACCCGATGGCACCCGCTTTCGTGCGCGCTTGCACGGCGACGAGTGGTTCAACTGGAACGAAACCGAGGACGGCTACGTCATCGGCAAAGACACCGACGGTCGCTGGAAATATCGTCGCCCGCGCCGCGATCGAATGGACTTCGATTTCGTTTCCGGTGCCGAAGTTGGAAAAGTAAATCCCGCCGTGCTCGGACTGCGCAAACACGACGTCCCTTCGTCTTCGTTGATCCGTGAGCATCGGCGTTCGTTACGCGATTCCACCCGCCCGGTCACCCGCGCAAGCACCCCGACTCCCTTGGACACAACCACCGTTGACACCTCTCCGAGCGCGACCGCCGCGCCCACCGCGACCGGTGCCGAGACGCCGGCCAACGAACTCGAACCTCCGCAAGCCGCGTCGCCTGCAAGCACGAGTTTGCGCTGTGTGGTGATTCTCGCCGCGTTCGCCGATCAC
>JANJTQ010000105.1 GCA_024711005.1 Opitutaceae bacterium
GCCTTCTGGTCGTCGGCGAGCAGGCGGGCGGTTTCGCGCAGATCGATTTCGCGCTGGACGATGCTGTTGTTGGACTTCTTGGCGAAACCGCCGAAAACGAGACCGCGGCGGTCGACGATTTCACCCTTGGCCGTGGCTACCGCGAGGAAGCTGAAGGACGGGTTGGCTTTCCAGAAATCGAGAAACGCGTGGAGGTTTTCCGCGACGTAGCAGGCGCCCAAAAGCGCGGCGGCGGGATGCGCCGGATCGAAGTTGATGAGTGCGGAGGTCGCGGGCGTGAGACCGGGCGGAAGCGAATCGGCGGAGGAAACCTGGGACCGGAGACCCGAGACCTGGAGACACACGCTGCCGATCTGCTCGGTTTCGAGTTGGGCGAGGATTCTTTGCGCGGTGTCGACATCGGCGACATTGATCGCCTCGACCGCGGAACCCAGCAAAGCCTCGATGGCCTTCGCCTGGGCGGGCGCCACCTCGAGTCCATGCGTGACGGGCGTGGCCTTGGACTCGCCAAGCGTGGAGGCGAGACGACCCTGGAGAATGGCTTTCGCCCCTTCGCCGAACCCTTCGAACTTTTCGGCGAGCTGCTTGAGAAGATTCAGGCGCGCGGTGCGCTGGGCAAGCTGGCGATCGATGTCCTGGAGCTTCTTCTGCGCGTCGCGGAATTCGCGGGTGAGATCGCCGATCTGAATCTGCACATCCTGCGTTTCCTGATGGGCGCGGGCCTTGGCGACGGTGGCCTCCTCGACGCGGGCGGTGAGCTCGGAGAGTTGTTGCGCGGCGGAGGACTGCTGCTGGCGGACCTGTTCGAGTTCGGTCGCCACGGATTCGTGACGGTGGGCCGAGGTCTTTTGGTCGACCTCATAGCTGGAACAATCGGTACGCAAGCGGGCGACGTTGCTCTCGAATTGAAGGAGCTGAAATTTCGTCTGCTGGAGCTCCTGCTCAAGCTTGGTCAACTCGGCCTCGACGACCGCGAGTTCGCGGTTGCGATCCTGGAAGACCGCGTCGGAGCTGCCGAGAAGAGTGAGCTGCTGTTCCTTGTCCTGCGCGCCGGTGTCGACCTGCGAGGACAACTCGTGGAGTTGCATCTCCAGTTCTCCGAGATTGGCGCGTGAGGATTCCAGGCGGTCGGCGAGGCCGGAGCGCTTGATGTGGGAGAGATTGGACGCGTTCTCGGCCTGTTCTTTTTCCGAGCGCAGATCGAAGACGGCCTGCTGGGCCTCCTGCACGCGCTGGTGGAGTTGCGTCCGGCGGAGCTTTTGTCCTTCGAGCGTGGACTGTTGCTGTTGAAGATGCGTGCGGCGGGTCTCGGCGGCGGCGCGGAGTTGAATCACCTGCTCCTCAAGTTGCGCGAGCGTCGTGCTGACCTGGGTGTAATGGTAGCCGTGATGCGCCAACGCGAGGTGACGGAGGCGCCAGGAGAGTTTCTTGTGGCGCAGCGCCTTCGAAGCCTGACGGCGCAACGAGCCGATTTGACGACCGATTTCGGTGACCACGTCGGCCACGCGCACGAGGTTCTGCTCGGTGAGCGTAAGCTTGGAGAGGGCTTCCTTGCGCTGGGATTTGTACTTGGTGATACCGGCGGCCTCTTCGAACACCGCACGACGCTCCTCGGGTTTGGAGGAGAGGATCTGGTCAATCTGGCCCTGCGCCATGATCGAATAGGACGTCCGGCCGATGCCGGTATCCATGAAAAGTTTTTGGATGTCCTTCAGGCGGCACGGCTGGCCGTTGAAGAAGTACTCGCCCTGCCCATCGCGGTGGACGCGGCGCATGATCTCGATCTCGTGGAATTCGCTGCCGAGTTGCTTTTCGCAGTCCGTGAGCAACAGCGAGACTTCGCACAACTGGGCGGGTTTGCGGGTGTCGGCACCTTCAAAGATGACGTCCTGCATCTTGCCACCGCGGAGGGCCTTGGCGCTTTGTTCGCCCAGCACCCAGCGGATTGCGTCGGCGACGTTGGACTTGCCGCAGCCGTTGGGACCGACGATCGCCGTGACACCCGGCTCGAAACGAAGAGTGCTGGGGTCGGCAAAGGACTTAAAACCGTGAAGCTTGAGAGCCTTGAGATACATGAAAAGAAACGGGCATTGAGACGCCGCATCCGCGTGCGGCAAACGCAAATTTTGCGGTGTGATCGCGACGATCAGACCGGCTTGCCGGAATCATTTTGACTGTGGCAAACCGATCCGGCTGGCCAGCGGATTGCCTTAACGCAACTTATCCGAGTCTCGCCCTCCCCTATGAAATCCGCCTCCCGTTTTCTGCTCCCCCTGTCGATTGTCGCCAATCTGGTCCTCTTCGGCGTGGTGCTGAGCCAACGCAGTTCCCCATCCAACGACTCCGCCGATTCGGGCCATGCCGGTTCGCCCACCACCCAGTCCGCCGCCGGGTCCGTGTCGAAACCGGATCGCGGCGCAAGCACCTGGCAATCCCTAGTCACCGGCGAAGAACCCACCGATTGGGTCAAAAGCCTGCGTGCGGCCGGTTTTCCTGACTCAGTCATCAACGCGGTCGTGTCCGCACAGATTCACGAACGCTACGCCGCCCGTCGTGCCGCCCTGCAGCAGAAAAACGTCGATCAGTTTTGGTCCAAGACGTGGAACAGCTGGGGCGGCGGCGATCCCGAAACCCGTGCCGCGCTCCGAGCCCTCGGTCGCGAGGAACGCGCCGAGATCAAACGGGCCCTCGGAGATGCCTACGCCGCCCACCCGGAGTACCAACGCGCAATGCAGCGCCAGTTCGGCGACATTCCGAAGGAAAAAATCGATGCCCTCCAAATCATCAACGAAGACTACCAGGAGTTGACCTCCGAGATTCATCAATCGGCCAACGGCTACATGCTCCCCGAAGACCGCGAAAAACTCGCCTTCCTCGAAAAGGAAAAACGCGCCGACCTCGCCGCGATTCTCACGCCGCAGGAACTGCAGGACTACGAACTGCGCACTTCTCAAACCGCCAATTCGCTTCGCTGGCAGCTCACCGCATTCGACCCGTCCGAACAGGAGTTTCGGGCGATCTTCGATCTGCAGCGCGAGTTCGACCTGGAATTCTCCAACCACCGCTCCAACACCGACGAAGCCGCCAACGAACTCCGCCGCACGGCCGAGGCGGCCCTGCAGGAACAGATCAAAACCACCCTCGGCGAGGCGCGCTACGCCGAATACCAGCGCGCCAAGGATCACAATTACCAGCAGCTCGCCAACCTCGCCCAACGCCTCGAACTGCCCAAGGAAAACGCCGTCGCCGTTTACGATCTCTCCAAAGACGTCGAGAAGCGCGCCCAACAAATCCGCGGCAACTCGAAGCTCACCACAGATGCGCGCAACGAAGCGCTCGCCGCTCTCGCCGAAGAGGCCAACGCCAAGGTCGTCGACGCCCTCGGCGAGCGCGGAGCGGAGGCCTACAAGGAAAACAGCGGCTGGTGGCTGCGCAATCTCGTCCCCCGTCCCGCCCGCAAATCCACCGCGAAATAGATCGAGTAGCGGAGAGCGTGAGCGATCCCGGGGTTCGGAACGGGTCGCTCAC
>JANJTQ010000292.1 GCA_024711005.1 Opitutaceae bacterium
TGCTTGGAGGGATTTACCGAGGGCCATTGGCATGCTGAAATCATTACTCCTGACGTCTCCTACATTGGTCAGCTGTGTCCCAGAGAGTCGTTTCTGAACGAATACGCCTACCCCCGGAGGAACGAATACCGAAGTGCCAATTGATGTAATTCCGCCGACTTGCCTCCAAGTGACGCCGTCGCCACGCAAATAATACGCCGTGAGGCTGTTATTGGTGGCATTATAGAAAAGGATCTGATCTGCGCTTGCAGCGTTATTATTTCCCACAAGCGGAGGGCTGAACAAACTGGAGATTTTTACCAGTGTAATGTGTTTTCTGAGTGCGACTGAATGTGACTGCAGATTGTTGGCGGCCAACGTGTAGGTGTTGTTGGCGCTGGATGTATTTAAAACGACAGTTCCGTTTGCTGCATTTATGGTGGCAGCTGTATCCACATCAAACCGTTCACCTTCTAGCGCACCGGCAGTCACCTCAATGTAGTAGGGCTCGCCTGCCGTAAGTAAGCTACCGATGTTTGTTTGGCCTGTCACGGTAACGTTACTCGCTGTATTGGCCTCACAGGGACCGACCAAAACGGGCGCCTCAAGTAAAGTGAGCCCCACGGCGGTAAGCCCAATGGGGATGTCTCGAGTCACCGCGCCCACCGGCGTCGTGGTCACGGATTGGGCGGAGGCGGTGGGAAGGACGCTCGCGCCCAGCACCGTGCCCAAGGCAGCGGCAAGGCCGGATCGAAGGAAGTGGGATGCGCTCATGAGGAGAAGGATGGGGCTAATACCTGTTACTGAATAAATCTGCGGCGAAGCTACCGGCGCTCTGTCCAAGGTAAAGGAGATTTCCTGGGTCTGGAGCAGCCAGTTCTCCTGCACAGTTGATCCCTTGGGTCCTCGGTCGTTTTGTTGCGGTTTGTTGCAGGTGAATTGAGGCGGTTTCGGGGCCTCGCTTGCACGTCCGTCGCCGCGCCGATTTCTTCGGCACAGTCCGACAAGTATCCTGGGGTTACGGGGGCCGGACCACCGTTTCCGATCATCGGCCTTTGCGTGTGCGCCAGTGGGCTCCGGGTTTGCCTTTGGAGTGCCAGGTCGGATTCCCGCCGCCGAAGGCTTTGCCTTTAAACGTGCGGTCCTGATTGCGGCCGGCGTCGCCTTTTTGTTGTCCGCCTTTGCCGAGCGTCTGCTGATGCCCGGAGCGCTTGGGGGCGTTGGCCAAGGGATTCGCCGGATCGATGCGCGGCGGCTCTCCGCCAGCGTAAGGAAAACCTTCAAGTGTCAGCACCGGGATTTTTTGTCCGATGAGTTTTTCGATCGCGACCACCTCGTTGGCCTCTTGCGGCGTGACCAACATGACCGCGTCCCCGGTTTCTTTCGCCCGGCCAGTGCGGCCGATGCGATGTACGTAATCCTCGGCATGCAGGGGAACGTCGTAATTGATCACATGCGAGACGCCGGCCACGTCGATGCCGCGCGCGGCGATGTCTGTCGCGACGAGCACGCCAACGCGCCCGGTCTTGAATTTCTCCAGTGCTTCGACGCGTTGCGACTGGCTGCGCTCGGCGTGAATGACGACACAGGCGTGGTTTTCGACGCGCAACTGGTGGGCGATGCGATCCGCGCCTTTGCGGGTGCGCGTGAAGACGATCACGCTCTTGAAATCGTCGCGCTTCAGCAGCGCGTGCAGCAGGTCGAGTTTTTGATGATCGAGCACCGCATGGATCGCGTGGTTGACCGACTCGGCGACCGGCTTCGCGCGGGCGATTTCGATGCGGTGCGGGTTGCGCAACGCGAAGCGGGCAATCTCCTCCAGCTTCGGCGGAATCGTGGCGGAGAAGAGGAGCGTTTGCCGGTTGGGCGGACAGCGTTTCACGATGGCTTTGACGTCCTCGATGAAACCCATGTCGAGCATGCGATCGACCTCGTCGAGCACGAGGACCTCGATGGAATCGAGCTTGATCAACGTGCCGTCGAGAAACTCGCGCAGGCGGCCGGTGGTCGCGACGACCACATCGACGCCGGCGCGGAGGGCGTTGCGCTGGGGGCCGAGGGTGACGCCGCCGTGAAGCACGACGGATTTGAAGTCGGTGAACTGGCCGAGGGCGTGAAACGATTCATCGACCTGGGCGGCGAGTTCGCGGGTGGGTTCGAGGATGAGCACGCGCGGGCCGGTGTCGCGATGGGGACCCAGGCGATTGAGAATGGGCAGGGCGAACGCGGCGGTTTTGCCGGTGCCGGTCTGCGCGGAGGCAATCAAATCGCGACCGGCGAGCACCACGGGAATGGCCTGCGCTTGGATGGGTGTCGGCTCGGTGTAGCCCAAGGCCTGGGCACCGCGCACGAGGCTGGAATAGAGACCGAGTTTGGAAAAAGGCATCGGGTGATTGGCGGGGGGATCGTAAAGGAAGGCGAGCGGTTAAGTTTTAACGCAAAGACGCGATGGGCAGAACGCAAAGGACGCAAAGAAAACAGCAGCTCGGACTTTGCGCGCTTTGCGGTCCTTGGCGTCTTTGGGTTAAGCGGCTCGGGATTGCCAGTTTTCGCATACGAGGCCGGGGACGCGGGCGAACTCGGTGGTGTTGTGCGTCACGAAGATCGCGCCATGAGCGAGGGCTTGGCCGGCGAGTAACGCGTCGTAGGGGCCGATGGGCCGGGCATTGGGCTTAAGGTTGGCCAAGTGGGCGCGGACGAAGCCCGCATGATAGGCGCAGGCGGCGTCGAAGGGGAGTATTTCGCGGAAGATGGTTTGCAGACGGAGAATGCGCTCGCGAAAGGCGGGCACGTCGGGGCGTTTGGCAGCACCGAATTCGAGTTCCATCAGGGCGATGGCGGAAAGCTGGCATTCGGGAAGCAATGACTCCACGCGATCACAGAGAGCGGAGTCCTCGCGTCGGCCGCGCAGGTAACGCGACCAGACGTTGGTGTCGGGCAGGTAGATCACGTGGTGTGATCGGGGAAGTCCGGCGCGGAACCACGGAGGGCGCGCAGCGCCTTGAGACGCTTCGCCTCATAGGCAGGATCGATGAGACGGAAGCTTCCGCCGAGATCCTCGACGATGTAGGACTTGGCTTTGAGTTTAACGGAGCGGGGCATGCGGATCGCGGTGGAATTGCCCGACTTGAAAACCTTGGCGACGATGGGTTGGGCGGTGCTCATGGGTATACGTTGTATATACGCGGGGCGTGGGTCAAGGGCGGTGCCGACGGGGGCGTGCATTGGAACCCGGTGGAGACCATTCGTTGGTCTGGATACGCTGGGTTATCGCGGCGAATTGGCGACATGCCCTCCATCGGACTCCCGATCAATTTGACGGCGCGAGTGCCTCGAGCAGGTGGCGGAGTTCGGCGTCGATGTCTTCGGGGCGAGCGACGGTTTGAGCGATTTCGTCACGGAGGACTTCGCGATAGTGGTGGCGCAGACGGTGGAGCGCCACGCGGACCGCGGGTTCGCTCAGACCCAGTTTTTGGGCGATGGCGACGTGCGGAGAGTCGGCGGTGCGCCCGCCGAGGCACGGGAGCAGCGCATCAAGGTGGTGCTCCCGGTGGGTGCGCGCGTATTCGCGGCGCAGGCGGGCCGTGACGGTTTCGAGCACGGTGAGTGCCCACGCATGATCGAAGGCCTGATCGGGCGGGAGGCCGGCGGATTTCGCCGCATCGAGCGCGGCTTCGGTCGCGGCGAGATCAAGCGGAGGGAGCAGATGTGCGCCGCGTTTCTCGGCGCGGGCGTGGTCGCGGACGTCGGCGAGATAATGGTTGAAGGCGCCGAGCAGGAATGCGCGAAAGCGTCCGCGTTCGCGTTTGGCGTCGGCGAGTGATTCGAGCCGGAGCAGGCGGGCGAAAAAGCCTTGGACTGCGTCTTCGGCGTCGGCGGGGGAGAGCCCGCGACGGCGGGCATGGGCGTAGAGCGGCGGCCGGTAGGTTTGGCAAAGTGAGGAGAGTGCGCGACGGGTAGAAGTGGTATCCGTTTCTCCATGACGCGCGGCGTCCAGGACAAGGGTCCAATGAGTGGTGTGGAAGGAGGCGCTCATGTGATGAAATGATCAGGCATGCCAGACGCCGTTGGTTATGCGTTAAAGGGTCACCGTTCGACGGCGACGCCTTTGTATTCAAGGGGAGTGTCGAATTGAAGGGCGAGGTTGGGCCGGTGTGCTCACGCGGGGCAGGATGGCCTTGTAGCGCAGGCGGACGTCGCCGACATCGGTGGCTCCGAGGAGCTGGACGAGAATGATCCCGGCTTGCGGAGTGCGATAGACGCGGGTGGCGGGAGGCTGGCCGGCGGAGGGGGCGGCGAGGAAGGTCATCAGGCCGCGACCAGGTTGACCCAAGAAAACCTCGGCCGCGTTGGCGGTGGCGTCCCAGGTTTCCGGAGGAGCTTCGGCGAGATCGGTTCCGAGAAAAAGCACGCCGGGCAAATGGGAACGGGGATCGGCGAAGACATCCGTACCGTGCTCGGCGTGCCATTGTTGCGAGGCCTCCAAGCCGTGGGGGGATTGCGGGGTGGGAGTGTAGTCGACGAAGGCTCCGTGGTCGAAATCGTAGGCGACCGGGTGCGAGCGCCGCAGCGTAATTTCACGTGCGGGACCGAAGCGGAAGCCGGACGGAGGCGCGGGCGGCATGGCGAAGGTCCGGGTGAATTGTTCGGCCCGTGCGGTCGAGAATTTGGAATGACGCGTGACCTGGCCGGCCTTGCGCGACCAGATCGGTCCCGAGTCGATGGGGATCGGGATCACGATCGCGTCCGGCATGTTTCCTTCGGCGGCACGCGGGTAGTCGAGGCGGAGGTGGGGTGTCGCTTCGGCGTCGCGCCAGTCGGTGGGGGACGCGGGTTCTCGGGTTTCGCAGGAACCGAGGAGGGCGAGCGCGGCGGCGGCGACGGGGAGGGTGCGTTCAGCCGTGATGGTTTTCGATGGCCAGACGGTCCGGTCGGTGGCGATGACGTCGAGATTCCATGCCGTATTTTTTGAAGCCGTGGCGGACTCTCGCGTGAAGATCAGGACCGCAAGTGCCACGATCAGCGTCGCGGGTATCAATGACCTAACCCATGGCGAAGCCGTCATGCGTCGTGTCGCGGTGGTGGCGGCAGGCTTTTCTTGAGCTGGAGGTCCTCCGCTGGTGACGGTTTCCACCTCGGTCTTGAACTCGCTCGCGGCGGCGTAGCGGCGGGCGGGGTCGCGTTCCAGGGCGCGCAGGACGATCGCTTCGAGGCGCACGTCGATTTGCACGCGTGTCGAAGGCGGACGGAGTTGATCGGCGGCGGGGAGTTCGCCGGTGAGCATCTGATAAAACACGACGCCGAGGGCGTAGAGGTCGGCGCGGTGGTCGACGGCGTCCGGCGTCGTGCGTTGTTCCGGCGCCATGTAGGCGGGAGTGCC
>JANJTQ010000129.1 GCA_024711005.1 Opitutaceae bacterium
AGGACGACAACATCGCGATCAAATCGGTCGCGGTGCCTGGAGGTCCGGACTGGTCCGGCAACGTCGAGGACGTGCTGGTGCGGCATTGTACGTTTTTGAACGGCCCTCCCGGAAACGTGATGGAAATCGGTTATGAACTGCGGGCCGACACCGTGCGCAACATCGTCTTTGAGGACATCGATGTGCTTTACGCCCACGGTGAAGGAGCGGTGTTTTCCATCCACAACGGCGACCGGGCGCTGGTCGAGAACGTGCGTTGGGAAAACATCCGGGTGGAACACTACTGGGACAAGCTGCTGGATTTCCGCGTGGTGTATTCGTGCTACAACCACGACAAACAACGCGGTCGCATCCGGAACGTGCACTTGAAGAACATCCGGGTCACCCGTGCGCTCTTCAATGCGGGCTGTTCGGCCTCGTTGATCAGCGGTCACACCGAAGCCATGCCCGTCGAAGGCGTGTTGATCGAGGATTTCTACATCGGGGAGGACAAGGTGACGAATGCCGACCAGCTTGATCTGCATCTGCGGAACGTGTCCGGGCTGCGTTTTTGCTGAGGAGACGGAGACCGGTGCTTGCGCCGGGCGGCCTTCTGCTCAAACAAATCGGCATGGCCACCGGCAAGTTGGTAAACGAGGCGGAGAAACGGCTGCGCGTCTGGCTGGCGGAACGAAAGCCCAAGCCGGGTGATCGCCTGCCGGTGGAACGCGCATTGGCCGAGGAACTCGGGGTGGGGCATTACGCGTTGAATCGTGCGATGGCGCGGCTGATCGCCGAGGGGCGGGTGGAACGACAAGGATACAAATTGCTCGCGGCAGCCGGCCCGCGCACTCCGGACCGGCAGGTGTGCCATCTGGTGATCGCACGTCGTTCCGAGCATCTGCCGAGCTACCGGCGAATCGCCCGCGAACTGGACGTTGAACTCGTGGTGCACGGTTGGGACGCGGCCGAAGAGGTGGAGACGATCCTGCAGCGGTTGGATTCACCGGATACCTCCGGGGTGATTTGCGATCCGCCGGCGGATTTCGGACGGGCCGCCTGGACGGCGGCCGCGCTGCAATTGACCCGTCATGGAATTCCGGTGGTGAGCCTCGGCTGGTCGACGGACGAGTTGTCCTCCGTGTCCGTGAGTTTTGCGCGCGGTGTGGAACTCGCCATCACGCACCTGGGCCAACTGGGGCACGAGGAGATTGGGTTGGTGACGGCCCCGGCCGTCGGCGCGAGCGGCGTCGACATGCTCGATCGCTGGAGAAACCTGTGTATGCGCGGTGGCTGGGCGGCTTCCGCGGAACGCATTCATTTTCAGACCTCTTCATTGCGCAACCGCGACGACATCGCCGCGCTCGCCGAACTGCTCGCGGGTCCGTGGAAAAATATCACGGGTCTCGTGCTGCGGGTCACCCACGACTGCGCGATCCAGGCGCTGCTCGCCGAATTGGCGCGGCGCGGACGGCGCGTGCCGGAGTCGCTCTCGCTCGTCGTTTTGGGCAACGCCCGAACGCTGCTCACGGCGACTCCGCGGATCACGGCCGCCACCATCGACATGGCTTTGTGGCACGAGATGGCCTTTGACCTCGTGATCCGCGAAGTGCGCAAACGCAAGGCCCCCGGCGTGCCGGTGCCCTCCATTATTCAGGTAATGCCGCGGCTGACTGTCCGCAATTCCACCGCCGCGCTCATCGGGGGACGAAAGAAAACATCCATGCCGGATAGTCGCCGGACCGAGCCCGCGGCGAAGCTGAGGCAAGATCCGGCGATGACGGACGAGGCCTTGGCGAAGGCGGTGAAACAACCGTACTCGATCGCGGCGCGGGCTTCGCTGTCGGAGCAGTCGCGCTTTCATCCGTTGGATCTCGGGCCCTGTGTGAATCGCCCCCTGAATTTCCGGCGCGGCTGGCTGGGCGACCTGCCGCTGCGGTGTTTCGCGCCCGGTACGCACGAGATCCACGGCGTGCCGTTTCACATTCTCGGAGGGACGCGCCGGGCGGACCGCGGGGCGATCGTGTTTCGTTCGGCGGTCAACACGACGGGCTATGCGAATACGTTGCCCGAGCGACTGCTCATCCCGGTCGGCATGCGGGCGGAGGCGATCTATGTTCTGCACGGCTGCGGTTACGCCAAGTTCATGCAGCCATTTGCCAGTTATCATTTCCACGGCAAGGCCGGCGAGCTGGGCTCGGTTCCGCTTGTCAGCCTCGGGTCGCCGCCCCCGGGTGGCGACGCGTCGTTGTCCGAAGGGAAACTCGGCGCGACCCAGGCCAACATCCAGGATTGGTGGTCGGATTTTCCGCACTTGGATTTCCCTCATGCGCGGATGGCGCCGTTGCCGGATCGCGACGAGTCGAGTCAGGTGCGCCGCCACGTGTTTCTCTACACGTTGGAATGGATCAATCCGACTCCGGAAGTGCCGATCCGGCACGTGGAGATCCGGGTCGACCCGTCGGTGGCGACAACGCTCGGTGTGCTTGCGCTCACGGTGGTGCAGCCGAAGCCGTAAAGATTCAGTCTAGAGGGTCGTATCGAGGTAATCTGACGGCACCTTTCAGAGTGCGTCATCCACTCGAAATACCCACGGGTATTCCTCGGGATTCCTCCTTTGAAATCTGCTCGCCATCTTACTCCGCTACTCCGCCTTCGACTGAATCTTTACGGCTTGGAAACGCGGTGCCTGATCGGCGAGGCGTCCGGCCGCGTGGGAGCAGTCGAAACGGAGTGTTTCAGCACGCGGAACGTGGCTGCGGCGGCTGGGCTTTTCTGCGTTCGGATTTCAGCCAGGCGGGCACGGCGAGACCTTGCAGTCCGTGCAGGTCGGACCGGGGCTCGCTGACGGAGGCGAGGGAAACGTAAGCAGGCGGGGCGACTTCGTGAGTTGTTACGGATGGCCTCGACGCACTTCCGGTCGGTTCGAGCGTGAAGGCTGCCGCGAATCGGGTATGCCAGCTATCATAGAGATGGCGGCGCGTTCCAGGAAGCCATCGGCCCGCGCCTTGCCGACCTTGTACACGGAGCACCACGGGCAGATCGTGGCGGCCGGGGGCAAGGGACGGGGCCGGTCGGACGGTCAGCCGATACACCGCGGCTTGTCCGGCGGCGAGATGGAGGTGTGCGGTGTGCGGATGCGGAAGTCCTAGCCCCGGATGCGGACCGACCCGGACCTCGACGGCACGCTGGCGGGATGTGTAGTTTTCCAAGAATACAAACAAGTCCGGGTCGTCGCCGGGCACCCCGCGGTCGGGATGGAAGAAGGCGGTGGGCGCGACGCCGCGACAGGTGCAAACGAGGTCGAAGCCGAGGGTGCCGGTCAGGACGGAGTGCGAGTGCGGCAGCGGTGTGCGATCCCGCCAACGAATCCAGACGCACCGCCACCACCACACGGCGGGCGGGCAGAAGACGAGCAATGCGGGGACGATCAGAACGGGTCGGCCGGCCTGGAGGGCGATGCCCGCTCCGAAGAGCGCGCAGAATGTCGCGACAAGCGCGGCGAAGAGGACGAGCGTTCCGCCCTGTCGGAGCGGACCGGAATCGGGCGTGGGGTCCTCGGGTGTGGCGTGGAGAGGATCGGGGGGCATGTTACGAGACGCGCTGCCGGAGCCAGCCGGCGCGAACGGCGAGGAGAAGTCCGATGAGGACGAGAATTTTAGAGGTGATGCTGTCGAGTGCGAGCTGCGGCAGTCCCAAGGCGACGGTTGCATAAAAAACCAGGTATAAAACCAATGCGGTGAGGGCCGCTCGGAAAGGTGCGCAGGCCGCCCACCACCAGAGAAGGGCAAAGGAAATCCCGAGCCCGATCATGCCTCCGAACAGCCACGGATAGTACGGGAAGATCGGAGCCGTGTCGTCGAGGACGTGTGCGAGGGCGTATTGGTTCAGCGGGTTGAGCGCGGTGAGCAACTGACCGATTCCGGCAATCATCAGCCATCCGCGGCCGGAGAGCAGGCGTTGCTCCTCCGCGGAACGGGACTGGCTCTCTCGAAGCGATTGGAGGAGGGCGGATGGAATCATGAACGACGATGAAGGCTATTTTTTGGAAGAGGGTTTTGCGCGGGGGATGCGAAGCACGACAATAAAATACCGGGAGCGCGTCGGAGCCGAAGACGAGCGGGGTCATCAAGATGGGGAGGTGCCGTCGGTGCGATGCTGGTGAGGCGGCAGCGAGCAGATTCATACCCTTTTCAAAGTTTCTCCTTTGCCGTGTCGATGCGGGTAAACCGTTCGGGTTTGGGTGGCTGCCGAACCTCCGGCCGAGCCGTAGCTCGGAAGCGGCTCGGCGGGGACGCCTCGCCCCACCTTCGACTGGTAGTGGACACGGGCTTTGGCCACCCTCAAACCAGCCTCGTTACCCCGGCTGCTACGTCGAATTGCCGCGTATCATTCGCTTGTCCGGTATCGTTCGTCTGCGACCAACGCGGTTTTCGCGGTGGATTTTGATTCCGGTGGACGGGGGTTGTCTGCGTAATGCGCCGACCCTCTCTATGCGCCTTCGTCGGATCACGCTGCAGCATTTTCGCAATATCGCCTTCGCGGAACTCGCGTTTGACGGACGGCAGCAGTTTTTCGTCGGGGCGAATGGTCAGGGAAAAACGAATTTGCTGGAGGCGGTCGGATTCGTGAGCGCGTTGCGGTCGTTTCGCACGGCGGATGCACGCGTGCTGATCATGCAGGGACAGTCGGAGGCGGCGCTGGCCTGCGAGTTTGAGCATGAAAAATTCGGGATGACCAAGCTCCTCATCAAGCTGCGCCCGGGCGGCAAGGAAGTCTGGTGCGACGGCGAGAAAGTCACGCGACTGGGCGATTACCTCGGCCGTTTTCCCACGGTGGTGTTTTCGTCGCAGGACCAACAGCTCGTGCGCGGTTCACCCGGGCTACGGCGGCGCTGGCTGGATTTTACGCTGGCGGCGATGGACACGGGCTATTTGCGTGCGTTGCAGTCGTATCACAAGGCGCTGGTCGAGCGAAACGCGCTGCTGAAGCGAGGTTCGGCCGGCGGGGAATTGAGCGCGTTTGAAAAACCCCTGGCGACCGCGGCCGCGGAGTTGCAGGCGAAGCGGGAAACCGGCGTGGCCGAACTGGCGGAACACGTGGCCGCGGCTTATGCGCAGATAGCAGACTCGGCGGAACGCGCGGGACTGCGTTATGCCCCGGACGTCACGGCGGAGAACGCGCACGGGTGGCTCGGGGTGTTCGAGCGCGGACGGGCGCGCGACCAGCAGTTTCGCACGACGCTCGCGGGGCCGCACCGGGATGATTTGCAGTTCACGTTGAAGGAGCGAGCGGCGAAGGAATTTGGTTCGGAAGGACAGCAGCGCAGTCTGGTGCTGGCGCTGCAACTGGCGCAGGTGAGTTTCTTTCGCGCGCGGTCGGGCGTGGAGCCCCTGTTGCTGGCCGACGACGTGCTGGGCGAACTGGATCCGCAGCGCCGCCGCCGGTTCTGGGCGACGCTGGGCGAGGGGCGGCAAGTCATCGCGACGGGCACGACGTTGCCGGATGCGGAGCTTGGGGCGTGGGAAGTGTTTCGCGTGGACGGCGGAACGTTTGCGAAGGAGGGTGTGTGAGGAGCGCGGATGATGTTTGGAAATTCTTTCTCGTTCCTCGTTATCTTAATCTTTCTCCCTCTTCGAAACGCATGACTCCTGACGAACGAGAACGATTAAGAGAAAGAGGAACGAACCCAATCTTCCGGAGGCCTCGCGCATGAACCTCGAACCCTGGCAGCTTGCACTGGCCTTTGGCGGTGCGCTTCTCATTGGCGTTTCCAAGACGGGCATCGCCGGTCTCGGCATGTTGTTCATCGTGATTTTTGCCAACGTGCTCCCGGCCAAGCAGGCGAGCGGGTTTGTGCTGCCGATGCTGATCTTCGGCGACGTGGTGGCCGTGTGGTTGTATCGCGCCCATGCCAAATGGGCGCATGTTGTACGGCTGATGCCGTGGACGGCGGCGGGTGTGTTGCTGGGCTATGTTGCGATGGACTGGATCGACGACCGTCAGGCGCGGGTGCTGATCGGTGTCATCATTCTTGTGATGGTGTCCATCCAAGTCTGGCGGCGGATGCGGGCCAAGCCGGGTGAGCTGGGCGACCATGGAGCGTGGTTCGCGCCGACGGTGGGTGTGTTGGCGGGCTTCACCACGCTGGTGGCCAACGCGGCGGGTCCGCTAATGGCGATTTATCTGCTGGCGATGCGACTGCCGAAGATGGAATACGTGGGCACGGCGGCGGTGTTTTTTCTACTGCTCAATGTATTCAAGGTTCCGTTCATGGTGAACCTGGGATTGATCACGATCGACAGCTTTGGGCTTAACCTGATGCTGGCGCCGGCGGTGTTCCTTGGCGCGCTCCTGGGGCGGAGGTTGCTGCCGAAGATCAACCAGAAGCTGTTTGAAAACCTCGCGCTTGGCCTGAGCGGGGTGGCGGGCATAAGGTTGTTGTTCTAAAGACAGGCGGAGAGAACGAGAAAGAGAACGAAGAACGAGAACGATTTTTTATGGCGCGGATGAACGTAAGGCAGATGTGGGCGGCGAAGCTGGCGGGCGGACCGGTGTCCGCGCCGAAAGCGATGCCATCGCGTACGGCGGGCGCGGGCTTGCAGGCGGCGTTTTCACTGCAACGCACGCCCTTTGCCGGTGCCGTGTTGGGGATCGATCCGTCGTTGCGCGGGACGGGCCTTGCGTTGATCGAGTTCTCACAGGCGCGGCAGCCGGTGTTGTTGAAATGCCGGACTGTGAAGATTCCGGCGAGCCGGCCGATGTCGTATGCGTTGGGGGAAATTCATCGCGCGGTGGCGGCGTTCTTGGCCGACTACACGGTGCGGCACGTGGCGCTCGAGCAGACGATCTTCGTGCAGAATTTTCAAACGGCGCAGATCCTTGGAGCGGCGCGAGGGGCGGCGATCTCGGCGGCGGCGCTGGGCGGGATGGAGATTTTTGAATACGCGCCTCTCCGGGTGAAGCAGGCGGTGACGGGCGCGGGTCGGGCGAGCAAGGAGCAGATGGCGCGCACGGTGATGTCGATGCTGGGTCACGGCAGCGTGTTGGCGAGCGACGAAGCCGATGCGGCCGGCGTGGCATTGTGTCACGCGTTCACGTGGCGCGAGTGAGGTCGAATCGGTGCCGGGATGGTTCTGATGGTAGGGCCCCGACTATCGTGCGCGCCATCCAACCAGCCTCCTTACGTCGGCTGCTACGAGTCAGCCTGCCGATGATCAGCTTTTCCCGAGGGCGGCTTTGATGACGCGGCCGAGGTCGCCGACGCGGTAGGGTTTGGTGAGATACCCCACAAATCCCATGTCGAGGTAACGGCGGGCCATCTCCTCGCTGTCGTAGCCGCTGTTGACGATGGCGCGCACCTCGGGGTGGAGGTCGCGGAGACGTTTGAAACACTCCTCGCCGCCCATGCCTCCGACGATGTTGAGATCAAGGATGACGACGTCGTAGGGGCGTCCCACGTTGAGATAACGACGGTAGAACGTGATCGCATCCTCGCCCGTGCGGACGACGTCGTGGGTATATTCGAGGGCGGTGAGCATGCCGGCCGTGAGCTCGCAAATCTTGGGATCGTCGTCGAGGAACAGGATGCGGCCGGTGCCGAAACGCAGGGCGGGCGCGGTGCGCGCGACGGTTTCCACGGGCCGGTCGGCCTTGGGGAAGAACAACGTGAAGACGGTGCCGGTGCCGACGGTGGAATCGACGCCGATCTGGCCTCCGTGCTGGCGAACGATGGAGAGCACCGTCGCCAGTCCGAGTCCGGTGCCCTGCTTCTTGGTGGTATAGAACGCGTCGAAAATTTTATCGATGTGCTTGGGGTCGATGCCGGTGCCGTTGTCCTGCACCTCGATCTGCACGTAGTCGCCGGCTGGCAGGGGCTGGACGTCGTTCTCGGCGAGTCTGACATTGGTGGCGCGGAGTTGCACCCGACCTTTATTGATGTCGGGCATGGCCTGCAGAGCGTTGATGATGAGGTTTTGGAAAACCTGAATGATCTGCCCCCGATCGGCCAGGATCGGGAAAGTGGTGTCGGGCGCATCCACCGTCACCACCGCGGTGGTCCCGGCGGCGGCGATGCGGACGGCGTCGTGGAGAATATCGCCCGTGACGACGACCTGCTGGGATGTGGAGGTGCCGCCCTTGGCGAAGGTGAGCAACTGGCGGGTGAGCGATTTGGCGGCGAGGCAGGCGCTTTCGGCGTCCTCCAGTTTCGTGTAATCGCGGTTATCCTTGGCGGTGGAGATGCCGCCGAGAATGGTGGTCAGAAGATTGTTGAAGTCGTGCGCGATTCCGCCGGCCAGCTGGCCGAGCGAATCGAAGCGGTTTGCGCGAATGATCTCTTCGGGGGTGAGGGTCATCTCCTTCGGATCGCGGAAAACAACCACGATGCCGGTCGGTCCGCCCTCGTCGGAGGTCCGGAGCTGACGGGTGGTCCAGACGATCGGAACCGGCGGAGTGTCACCGGAGTTGGATACAAGTGAGTGCTCGGCGTAGAGGCGGGGTTGCTCTTCGGCCGCAAGGACGAGATCCACGGCGGCGCTGTCGGGATGTCCCTCCTCGCGGCGCACGAGATTGAACACCTCCGACAGCTTGAGCTTCCGTGCCTCGGAGAGCGGCCGACCGGTGAGGCGAGCCGCCTTTTCGTTGAGATAAATGACCTGCGCGCGTGCGTCGGTGACGATCACGGCCTCGCCCAGTGTATCGAGCATGCCGGAAACCAACGCCGGCGGGACTGGACCCGCTCCGGTGCCGGGGGGAAGCGGCAACACGAAGCCCACGACACGGAGAAGCTCGTGTTTGCGCGACCATTGTCGGTGGGCTCCGAGGAGGGCGGGCAGATCGCGTCCATCGGCGGCGCGCAACGTGAGTGCCTGGATGAAAAAAGCGTCATCGGGCGCGGTGGCCGACAGGAAAGGAACGATGCCTTCGTCCGCGACCGCTTCGGGGAGGACGCTCAAGAATGTTTCCAAGGATGCGTCGGGAGAATCTTCGCCCGTGAGTTCGGTCCATGCACCGGAGAACCAGTGCTCCGCGGTGGTGAAATCGAGATCGAACACCGCGAGCCGACCGGAGTCGGAAAGGCGTTCGAGGCGGTCCTCGCAGGCGAAGCCGAGGTCTTCGGCCTCCTTGCGTTCGGTGATGTCGAGGTTGACGCCGAGTACGCGTTGCAAGGCGCGATCCGGTCCGAAGAGCTGGACGCCGGAGGATTGTACCCAGACGTAATGGCCGGAGTGATGGCGCAGGCGGATCTCGACCGAAAAATCGCGGCAGCCGGAGAGCGGGGGTTTGCCGGTGCGATCGGGCAGGGCCGCGGTGTCGTCGGGATGAATCAGCCCCCGCCAAGCTTCATGGGTGTCCGGCAAATCCTCGTCGGTGTAGCCGAGCATGCGCTTCCACGCAGGGGAGGTGACGACCCGGCCGGTGGCGATATCGAGATCGAAGAAACCGAGTGGGCCGCGGGCGACGAGGAGCGAGGGGCCGTCACTTGTCGGCGTGACCGAGGGTGGCAAAACGGCAGCCGGGGCGGGGGCTTCCGAAGTCGGAGCGGTCTCCGCGCGGACGGGTTCGACGCGGGCGAAGAAGGCGGCGTCGGAGCCTTGGGCGGCTTGCAGCTCGATGCGAACGTCCACCGCCGGGACGGGTTCGAAGGGCTGGGCTTGGAGCTTGAGCGGCCGGCCGAGGGAAGTGGCGATCAGGACCTCCCATTGGGATTCCCTCCAGTCCGGGTCGGCGGAGGTGACTTCGAAGGCGAACAGGCTGACCACGAGTTGCCCGACGAGATCGGCGGCGGCCGTCTGCCAAAGCCGGCCGGCGGCGTCGTTGGCCGAACGTACGACGCCGGCTGTGTCGAGCACCAGCAGGGCTGCTTCAGGAAAGGGCGGATTCGTGGCGGGTGGATTCACTCTGCGATTCTTAACAATTGCAGGCCATGCAAGGGTTGTCGCGACTGTTTTTTCGACGCGGGGCCGCGACAAACTTATTCGACCGCCGCCAAAGTCTGCGCCCGCTGGCCGGCCTGGACCTCGACGGGTTTGCGACCGCCGAGCCAGGCGCGCACGCGACCGGCGAGGAAATCGATGTAGGGCTGCTGGTCGTTGAGGCAGGGGATGTGTTGGAACGAGTCTCCGCCGGCGTGGAGGAACTGTTCTTTCCCTTCACCGGCGATCTCCTCAAGCGTCTCCAGGCAATCGACGACGAAGGCGGGCGTCATCACCAGCAGGCGCTTCTTGCCTTCCTTGGGCAGGCGCTCGAGTTCCTGATCGGTGTAAGGTGTGAGCCAGGGTTCTCCGACGAGGCGGGATTGAAACGAAACGGCGTGTTTCTCGGCGCTGATGCCGGCGCGTTTGACGAACGCCTGGGTGGTTTTGATGACCTGGGCGCGGTAGCAGGTGGAGTGGACCGGACTGCAGGTATTGCAGCAGTCCTTCACCAATGTGCAGTGCGCATGGGAAGAATCGGCCTCGCGCAGATGGCGCTGCGGGATGCCGTGATAGCTCACCAGCAGCAGATCGTGGGGTTGGGCGAGATAAGGCGCGGATACCTGATAAAGCGCCTCGATATAATCGGAGTCCTCGTAGAACGGCTGGACCGTGTCGATGTGAACGGGATTTGCGAGGCGGGCGGCCTCTTCCTGGACTTTGACCACCACGGTTTCCCATGAGGACATCGCGTAATGCGGATACTGGGGAAAGAGGAGGATGTCCGTCACGCCATCGGCCACCATCTGCGCGAGCACGGACGCGATGGAAGGATTCCCATAGCGCATCGCCAGGTAGATCGGCGTGGAGGCGCCCATTTCGGCGGCGAGTTTTTCCCGGACGCTCTTTGAAATGACGACCAGCGGGGATCCCTCGGCGGTCCAGATCTCCTGATAGGCCTTGGCCGATTTGGGTGCACGGAAACGGGTGATGATGCCCTTGACGAGCAGGGTCCGCAGGAACTTCGAGCGGGGCTTGTCGATGACGCGCTCGTCACCGAGAAACTCGTTGAGATAACGACGCACATCGGGAACGGATGTGGAGTCGGGTGACCCGAGATTGACGAGGAGGACGGCGCGCTTGGACATGCGGGCGGATTGGTCGTTTTTTTATCCGCCAATGTCAAACGCTGCTCTGCTTACGTTTGGGTGGTCGTGCGGAGGCTGCTGATGAGGGCGATCAACCGGTGGACGTTTTCCGGGGCGATGCGATCGGTGATCACCGTGCGCGGATAATTATGCTCAATATCCAGGTGCAAACCATCCTCGCTTCCGGGGCGAACAAAGTCCTCCACGAAGTCCATGCCGCCGCGGGGCTTGATCCAGTGGTAATACGCATCCGGGTCCTCCGACTCGATCACGATGTGGTCGTGGAGGAAAATGTTGCAGTAAAGAGTGAGGTCCCGGAACGACGCGAACCACGTCGGGGGATTGATCAACTGGTCTCGGATGATGAGGTTCATCGGGAGGTGGGCCTAGGATGATCGTCGACCGCGTCGATGCAAGCCGGGGCAAGATTAAGGACGGCTTCGGCAAAATGCGCGGCGAGTTTAGCCTTTTATCCGGCCGCATCTGCCCTCATGCGTGAAGGCTTTTATTTATGAGCACTCCGCGTAAACCTGTTCTCCTGATCATCCGCGACGGCTGGGGCTGCAATCCGCATCCCGGGCAGGCGTCCACCAACGCCGTGGCTCTCGCCAAAAAGCCGGCCGATGACGAACTTCAGGCGACCGCCCCCGTCGCCCATGTGTCGGCCAGCGGTCTTGATGTGGGCCTGCCCGACGGCCAGATGGGCAACTCCGAGGTCGGCCATGAAAACATCGGCGCTGGCCGGATCGTCGACCAGGAGCTCGTTCGCCTGAACAAGCTCTTCACCGACAAACAACTCGCCAACAACGCCACCTGGCATGGCGTGGTTGCACGCATCAAGTCCTCGCCCACGGCAAAACTTCACCTCATGGGTATCGTCTCCGATGGCGGTGTCCACGGTATGCTCGAGCACCTTTATGGTCTGCTCGCGCAAGCCAAACTCGACGGCATTCCGGGTGACCGTGTGTTCATTCACGGCTTCACCGACGGTCGCGACACGCCTCCCACCGGCGGCGTCGGTTACGTGCGTCAGGTCGAGGCGAAGATCAAGGAACTCGGCTACGGTCGCATTGCCTCGATCACCGGCCGCTTCTGGGCGATGGATCGCGACAACCGTTGGGAGCGCGTGCAGAAAGCCTATGACGCCCTCACCGGCCGCGCATTCGCCGCCACCGCCCCCTCCGCGGAAGCCGCCATCCAGAACTACTACGACAAGCCGCTCAGCGAGACGCAGAAGGGCGACGAGTTTGTTCCCGCCACCGCGATCGTCGACTCCGCGGGCAAGCCTCTCGCGACGTTCCAGGACGGCGACGCCGTGGTGTTCTACAACTACCGCGGCGATCGTCCGCGCGAGATCACCCGGGCGTTTGTCCTCGATCAATTCGACGGCTTCGACCGCGGCCCGAAGCTCGATCTCTACTACGCCACGATGACCGAATACGAGGCCGGCCTTCCGGTGAAGGTCATCTCGCCCAAGCCTGAGAAGCTGAAGAACATCCTCGGCGAGGTGGTATCCGCTGCCGGGATACCGCAGTTCCGCTGCGCCGAGACCGAGAAGAACCCGCACGTGACCTTCTTCTTCAATAATTATCGCAAGGACCCGTTCCCCGGCCAGGTCAACGCCTGTCCGGCCAGCCCCAAGGTGCCGACCTACGACATGAAGCCCGAGATGAGTGCGGCCGAGGTGACCGCCTTGTCGAAGGAGGCGATCCTCTCCGGCCAATACGGTTTCATCGCCGTCAACTACGCCAACCCCGACATGGTCGGTCACACTGGTTCGCTACCCGCCACGATCAAGGCCTGCGAGGCGACCGACGCCGGGGTGGGAGAGTTGCTCGCCGCGATCAAGCAGGTCGGCGGCAAGGCGATTGTTTGCGCCGATCACGGCAATGCCGAGCAGATGTGGGACGAAGCCCTTCAAGGCCCGCACACCGCGCACACGCTGAATCTTGTCGAGGTGTTCGTGGTCGGCGAGGGGCTGACCAAGAGCGGCACCCGGATGCGTACAGGCGGTCGTCTGGCCGATATCGCGCCGACGGTCCTCGATTTGATGGGCCTGCCCAAACCGGCCGAAATGACCGGCGAAAGCTTGATCCTGCGCTGAACCTAAATCCGGCGGACGGGCGCGCTATTCGTGGCGCGTTCGTCCGCTTTTTTGTACCTGTGACCGGACCGCCTGCAAGCAGGCTCTATTTCAATACGGCGAGCGTTCCCGAGGCTCAGATAAATTTACGCGGAGCCGCTTCGTCGCTCAGTACCAGCACCCGGGTGTCGGGAGCGGCGGTATGCAACGCCTCCAAGGCATTGTCGTTCGCGTGAGTTCCGTCGACCACCACCGTGCCAGTTTCACCCCATTTCAGGCGACGGCAGGCGCTTTCGACCGAGGTCAGCCAGACGATTGAAACCGCCGCATCCTTCATCTGGACGAGGAGCTCGCGCACCAAGTCCATCAAGGTCGGATCTTCGGTCACCAGAAAGATCGTCGATTTGGACGTACGCCGCACCTTGACCGACAGGATGACTTGACTGCGAAAAGCGTGGAGGGTGGTCGTCATGGGTGGGGTGGTGGTCGAGCTGATGCGGTCTATCGTGCCCGCAGGGAGACATTTCACCCATCGGGGATTTTCTCCCGTTCGGGTCAGGTAAACACCCCGGTTTTCCACAACGGTTCCGGTCGGCGCGGACTTTAGATTTGCCGTCATCGGTCCGCGTGCGCTTAGGTGGACGACTTTCGACTTACCATGAAGCGCACCCATCATTGTGCCCAGCTCACCCTGGCCGAACTCAACGCGAACGTCTCGCTCCTCGGCTGGGTGGACTCCATCCGCGACCACGGAGGCATCCTCTTTATCGACTTGCGCGACCGCAAAGGCATCACGCAGGTCAAGTTTGACCCGCAGGAGAACAAGGAACTCGCAGCCCAAGCGGCGCACATCAAGCCCGAGTCCGTCATCGGCGTGGACGGCAAGGTCGTCGCTCGTCCCGAGGGCACGGTCAACGCGTCGTTGCCCACGGGTGCCATCGAGGTCGATGCAAGTGCGCTCACGATCCATAATCTTTCCGACACGCCTCCGTTCCCGCTCGACGACATCGGTGGAGACAAGGTCAACGAGGACCTGCGCCTCACTTATCGTTACCTCGACCTGCGCCGTCCGAAGATGCGCAAAAACCTCCAAGTGCGCCACCGTGCGGCCAAGTCCATTCGCGACTACTTCGATTCCCAGGAATTCATCGAGGTCGAGACACCCGCGCTCTTCAAATCCACGCCCGAAGGCGCCCGCGAATATCTCGTGCCTTCGCGCATTCATCCCGGCGAATTCTACGCGCTCTCGCAGTCGCCCCAGCAGTTCAAGCAGATCCTCATGGTGGCCGGAGTGGAGCGGTATTTCCAGATCGCCCGTTGCTTCCGTGACGAGGATCTGCGCTCGGATCGCCAGATGGAGTTCACCCAAGTGGACGTCGAGGCCTCGTTCATCACGCGCGAGGATGTCTACCGCATTTTCGAGGGGATGATCACCAAGCTGTGGAAGGATGTCCTGGATGTGGAGATTTCCGCGCCCTTCCTCCGCATGCCGTTCGTCGATGCGATGAACCGTTTCGGTGTCGACAAACCCGACATGCGCTTCGGGATGGAGCTCACCGATCTCTCCGAGACGTTCAAGGAGTCCGCTTTCAAGGTCTTCCAAGCCACGGTCGCCGGCGGCGGTGTCATCAAGGCGTTCAACGCCAAAGGACTCGCCGACCTTACCCAAGGCGAACTCAAGGCGCTTGAAGACATCGCGAAATCACTCGGTGCAAAGGGACTCGCTTTCATCAAGGCCGAAAAAGGCGAATGGAAGTCGCCGATTGTGAAGTTTTTCTCGGAAGCCGAGAAAGCCGCGCTCACGCAGCAACTCGGGATCGAGGACGGCGACATGGTGTTCTTCGCCGCGGCTCCGTGGGAAAAGGCCTGCGCGATTCTCGGCCGCATCCGGCTTGAAGCCGCCCAGCTTCTCGTGAAGCGTGGCAAACTCACCATCCGCGCCGACGACTGGAAGTTCCTTTGGGTGATCGACTTCCCGCTCATGTCCTACGACGAGGAGCGCGGCGGCTATGCGGCGACGCACCATCCGTTCACCGCGCCGGTGCCGGAGGACGTGGCTTACCTCGACACCGATCCGAAACGCGTACGCGGTCAGCACTACGACCTTGTCTTGAACGGCATGGAGCTCGGTGGTGGTTCGATCCGTATTCACCAGCCGGCGCTCCAGAAGAAAGTATTTGAAGACGTGCTCAAGATTCCCGCCGACGTCGTGGAGAGCCGTTTCGGCTACATGCTCAAGGCCTTTACCTACGGTGCGCCTCCCCACGGTGGCATTGCCTTCGGTCTCGACCGCATGGTGGCGCTGCTCTGCGGCACGACCAGCATTCGTGATGTGATCGCCTTCCCGAAGACCCAGAAAGGTCAGGACCTCATGGCCCAAAGCCCGACTCCGGTCACCGCGAAGCAGCTCAAAGAGCTGCATATTCAAACGGTTATTCCCGAGACCAACGTCTGATCGCTCTCTCCGGCGGATGAGGGGGTGGGTGAATACGCCCCACCCATCGGACGGAGTCGCCGCTCCGCAGATCGTAAGTGATTGGCCGATTGGCTAATTAAAAAGCCGGATCCTCCTCGTGGGGGATCCGGCTTTTTTATGTCCGCACGCT
>JANJTQ010000182.1 GCA_024711005.1 Opitutaceae bacterium
AAACCCGGTTTGTCACTTATTAAGTGACAAACCGGGTTTTTGAGCACGACGGCCACGTTTACCGGCCCGAAGGCGACCGCCTGAAAACAGCCCGGTCGGAGTCGTCGTCACGCACGCGCACGCGATGAAGGCATGCACGGCCTCGCAATGGAGATAAACGCCCCGCTCTCATATCGTTGCCCGGCGAGTCATTCACCTTCTCGGGCCCCTCGTGCCGGCAACACATGCGCACGAGAGCCCGGTGCAATTTAAACACCCCGGTGCGAGAGGTTGACCCCGCCACCGCAGGCGGTTTGGGTGTCCCGTTCTCATGCTGACTATTGCAGATGTTTCTAAGTCCTACGGTACCCGCGAACTGTTTTCCGACGTCTCGCTGTTCATCGCGCGCACCGATCGACTCGGCCTGATCGGCCCCAACGGCGCAGGCAAATCCACTCTTTTCGGACTCATCTTAGGCGAAGAAAAACCCGACACCGGCACCATCGAGTGGGAGCGCGGCGCCGACTTCGGTTATCTGCCCCAGGAAAGCGCCCCCGCCGGCGAGGAAACCATCCTGCACATCGCCACCAGCGGCAAACAACTCGAGCCCACCGAAGACAACTACGACATCGACTACACGCTCGAACCCCGCGCCCGGAAGATTTTGGCGGGACTCGGCTTCAAGGAAGGCGACGCCGACAAGCTCGCCAACAGCTTCTCCGGCGGCTGGGTCATGCGTGCCCACCTCGCCCGCCTGCTCGTCGCCGAACCCGCCCTGCTCCTCCTTGACGAGCCGACCAACCATCTCGATCTCGAAGCGCTTCTCTGGTTTCAGGACTACCTCACGCGTTACCCCGGCGGCCTCGTGGTCATCTCGCACGACCGCGCATTCCTCAACGCGCTCTGCACCGGCATGCTCGAACTGCGCGCCGGCACGCTCCATTACTACCACGGCAACTACGACAATTTCCTCGTCGAGAAAGAGGCCCGCAAGGCCCAGCAGGCCGCCGCCTTCAAGAACCAGCAACGCGAAATCGCCCACCTGCAAACGTTCGTGAACCGTTTCGGCGCCAAGGCCTCGATGGCCTCCCGCGCGAAGTCCAAGGAGAAACAAATCGAACGCCTCAAGGAGGTCGCCGTCGAGGAGCCGACCGAGGAACTGCGCAAGATGAACTTCAAGTTCCCGCAGCCCCCGCGCTCCGGACTGAAGGTCGTAGAACTCGAGCACGTTCGCCAGGCCTACGGCGATCACGTGGTCTACCAAGACCTCAACTTCATCGCGGAGCGTGGCCAGCGCATCGTGCTGATCGGACCCAACGGCGCCGGCAAGTCCACGCTCCTCAAAATCCTCGCCGACGTGATTCCGATCCAGGGCGGCTCCCGTGAACTCGGCAGCAACGTGGTGCCCGGCTATTTTGCCCAGAACCGTCTCGATAACCTGAACCCCGACGCGACGGTCTTCGAAAACGTGATGGAGCTGCGCACCAACGAAAACCAGCTCACCGAACAACAGGCCCGCGCCATCCTCGGTGCGTTCCTTTTCCGCAAGGACGACGTGCACAAACCGGTCTCCGTGCTCTCCGGCGGCGAAAAAACCCGCCTCGCCCTCGCCCGCATCCTCGTTCGCCCACCCAACCTCCTGCTCATGGACGAGCCCACCACGCATCTCGACATCCAGTCGATCGACGCGCTGGTCATGGCGCTCAAAAATTACGAAGGCACGCTCATCTTCATCTCGCACGACGTGCACTTCATCCGCTCGCTCGCCGAGAACGTTCTCCACGTCCACAGCGGCCGCCTCACGCCCTACGCCGGCAACTACGACTACTACTTGGAGAAATCCAAGCTGAGCGACGCCCGTGCCGCGATCACCGCGGGCTTCACCGACGGCCGCCCCACGCAAAAAGCGGAGGCGAAGAAATCCGCCCCCGTCGCCTCGGGACCGGCCAAGGCGAAGCCCGGCGCCAACGAAATCCGCAAGTTCCGCGAACACGTGGGCGTGTTGGAGAAGAAAGTCGTCGAACTGGAGGCGAAGCAGTCCGAGATCACCTCGGCACTGGAGGCGCCCGAGACCTATGCCGACAAAGGCAAATTCCAGCACCTCAACCGCGAGCTGAGCGCAATGACCGATCTCATCACGGCCGCCACCGAAGAGTGGGAAAAAGCCGTCGATAAGCTCTCCGAGATGGAGCAGGCGTAAGCCGCGGCAAGGCTGGGCGTTTCCGGCGAGTCACCACCTCCGCAAAAGCGCGGACGGCCAGCGTCTACGTCGAGCCCCATAAGCCGGTTTATCTCAGTCGATAATATCGCCATCAAAAGGCTCTGTCCCAGCATTTTCGAATTGCCTCCGCTGTGGCCCACCCGAGCTTCAGGCACCCGACTTGCGTTTTTGCACGACCCGCATGCACCCCTCCTTTCGGCAGGGCGCATCAACGGTAATGAAAACGCGTACCCCATTCCGTTTACCTAAAGTTCCTCACCATGGCCCAGCCTCGACGCGTCGTTCTGCGATTAGCAATTATTCTTCTCGTCATGGCCGGCGCCGTGGGCGTCTGGCGCTGGAATAACAGGTCACACTCCAATCTCTTCGCCCAAGCCCAACCGGCCACCGCCCCCGCGCAAGTGGGATTGCCCGCCGCCGCTCCTATGGGCGTGCCTTCTGCGAACGTCGCCCCGGCGTCATCGCCGGCTCCCCGCCTTGTCGGCCCCGCTTCCTCTCGGCCCCAGGCCACTTCCGCCGTCGAAGACCGCTGGCCCGACGCCGAAACCCTGAATTCGGCCAGTAATCGCGTCCCGACAAGTCCCGACCACAGCCACCGCGTACGAATCGTTCGCGCGGATTTTAAATATCCACTCCTCCGGCTGGAGGAAACCGTCCACACCGACCCGCAGTCCGGCACCGAGACCCTCGTGGCTCAAACCGCGATGGTCGCGGACCATGTGCTCGTCAAAATCTCCTCCGGAGTGGACGCACGTGTTCTGGCCGGAGTCGTCAGCGCCAACGGCGGCGCCATTCGGTCCATCAAACCCGCCTCCAAGCTCTACCTGGTCACCTTTTCAAACCCGCTTGATCTCGATGGTTTACCCGCCGCGATCGAGGCCCTGAAATCGGAAACCGGGGTCGTCGCCCTCGCGGAGCCCGACTACATTGCCCACGCGATCGCCACGCCAAACGATCCGTCTTTCACCCAGCTTTACGGCCTTCATAACACCGGCCAAACCGGCGGCGTCGCCGATGCGGACATCAATGCGCCCGAAGCGTGGGCGATCACCACCGGCTCCCGCACCGTTCGCGTGGGCGTAATCGACACGGGCATCGATCACACCCATCCCGATCTCGCGGCCAACATGTGGACCAATCCCGGCGAAATCGCCGGCAACAACATCGATGACGACGGCAACGGTTATGTGGACGACGTGCGCGGATGGGACTTTGTGAACGACGACAATAATCCCATGGACGACAACCGCCATGGCACCCACGTCGCCGGAACCATCGGAGGCGTTGGAGGCAATTCGCTTGGGGTCGTCGGGGTGAACTGGCAGGTCAGTCTCGTTGGACTCAAGTTCCTCTCCGGAAGCGGCTCCGGAACCCACTCCGATGCGGTGGAAGCCGTCGCCTACGCCACTACGCTCGGCCTCGAACTCACCTCCAATTCCTGGGGCGGCGGAGGCTACTCCCAAGCCCTTTACGACGCCATCGCTGACGCCAACACCGCCGGTCGCCTCTTCATCGCCGCCGCCGGGAACTCCTCCCGCAACACCGACACATCGCCCAATTACCCGTCCGGCTACAACCTCCCGAACATCATTGCGGTCGCGGCGACCGATCACGCCGATCAACTCGCCTACTTTTCAAACTATGGAGCATCGACGGTCGATCTGGCCGCTCCTGGCGTTAACACGCTCAGCACGACACCCGGGGGAACTTACCAGAGCCTCAGCGGCACTTCCATGGCGACCCCACATGTGGCCGGAGCCGCCGCCCTCCTTTGGGCCCACCGCCCGTCTTTGACCGCAACCGACATCAAATCGGCCCTGCTGGTTTCGGTGGACACAAAAGCCCACCTCTTGACCAAAACGGTCTCGGGGGGACGGCTCAACGTCCACTCCGCTCTCCTTTCCTTGGAAAATCTCCTCGTTTCTCCCAACTCCGGCTGGTCGGTCTCCGTTCCATCGGAAGGCCCCATTCCCTCGACCGGCGCTGCTTACACGCTACGGAATCTGTCTGACTCGGCCCTCGCATGGACCGCCACGGTCGATGTGCCTTGGGCGCAGCTGACCGTCGCCTCAGGGGTGGTCCAGCCCAATGGCACCGCCACCACCACCGTTTCCCTTAATGCGGCCGCTGTGCAGAACCTGCCGACAGGCACCCATTCCGGTAAATTGCGAATCACCGATGTTGCCAGCGGACTTATCCACGTCCGTCCGCTCTCTCTGAATATCACGCCTCCGGCAGTCTTCACCTTCGATCTGTCCTCCGATCCAGGTTGGACACGAACCGGTCAATGGGCATTCGGCAAGCCCTCCGGGTTGGGTGGTGGTGCTTATGGCAATCCCGATCCCGCGTCGGGATACACAGGGAATAACGTCCTCGGGGTAAACCTGATGGGCAATTACTCTACCACGCCCGGCGGCCCCCACACCTTGACGGCCGGCCCCTTTAATTTCACCGGATACGCAGCGACCCGTCTCCAATTCCGTCGCTGGCTCAATAGCGATTATGAGCCCTACGTATCGGCCAAAGTTGAACTCTCCACCAACGGCACCACTTGGCAGACCCTTTGGGCCAATGGATCAACGTTCGTCACCGAGTCCGCCTGGAGTCTTCAAGACATCGATTTGGCGGCTTACGCGGACAACAAGCCGTCGGTTTCGATCCGCTGGTCTTACACGATCAACGGCGGCGCCTGGCCGCTTTCCGGGTGGAACATCGACGACATTGTTATTTTGGGCGCCCCGCCCCAAACCCTCCGCTTCGATGCGGTCGGACCGCTCAACGAGGGAGCCGGTTCATCGAGTGCCACGCTCAATATCAAACCCGCACCGGCCGAGCCGCTCACCATCCAGTTCACCAGCGGAACGCCGGCCACCGTCGCTTCCCCCGCGTCGATCATCGTTCCCGCCGGAGTCTCCTCCGTTGTCGTCCCCCTCTCCATTCTCGACAACACGGCGCTCGATGGCACCCGTACCGTTCTGATCTCTCCGTCCGCTCCGGGTTACAGCGCCGCACCCCTGTCGCTTACGATCCACGATAACGAGACCGCCACACTGACACTTGAATTGCCTGCGGTAGCGACCGAAGGCTCCACCGCCGTCGGACGCGTGTCCGTCGACACCGCGCCGACGGGCCCGATCACGGTGACATTGACATCGGATCTTGCCGACGCAGCCACCGTCCCTCCGACCGTCACCATCCCAACCGGCGCCACGAGTGCCGATTTCACCCTCTCTTTCCCCGACAACACGAGGATCGAGAACTCTCGCGACGCCACGATCGACGCCAGCGTCACCGGCTGGATCGGCGCACAAGAAACCGTGTCGGTCGCCGACAATGACCTTCGCGCACTTTCCCTCAGCCTCGTTGGTGTTCTCGCCGAAGGCCGCGGCACGGTGACCGATGGCGGCACGCTGGCGCTCAGCGGCACGTTAACCACGCCCCTTACCGTCACTCTGGTCAGCTCTGCTCCGGACCAACTCTCTGTCGCGGCCTCGGTGGTCGTTCCCGCCGGCGCGACCTCCGTCAAGTTCCCGATTTCCCTGCCCGACGACGCGAATCTGGATGGAGCCCAGACAGTCACACTCACCGCCTCGGAAGCCACTTTTGCATCCGGAGAGACCACCGCGTCAGTGGCGGACAACGATCCCGCCTCGTTTGCCTTCGACACGATCCCTTCGCCGCAATACGTGAACCAAGCATTCTCGGCGCGGATCGTTGCTCTTGATATCAACGGCGCACCCGCCCTCGGGTTCACCGGTGCGGCCAACCTCAGCGGCACGATCGACGCCACGCCATCGTCGCTGCAACCTTCGCAGACCAACGCGTTCGTCGCAGGCGAATGGACCGGTGCCATCACGACTCTGGCCGCGGGTGAAAACTGGACGTTACAGGCCACCTACGGCTCGGTCTCCGGTGCATCCAACGCGTTCACCGTGCGCGTGCCCGTGGTGCAAATCGTCAACCTGGCCAACAACGACATCGTCTACGACGCCGGCACGAATCGCCTCTACGCCAGCACGCCTTCCGGCACCATCGTGCCGATCGACCCGGCGACGGGCGCCCTCGATCCGGCCATCACCATCGCCACCACCCCCGCCACCCTGCTCGCCCGCGCCACCGACGGCAGCCGCCTCTGGGTCGCGCACGATGCCAACGCGCAAATCATTCCGGTTTCCCTTCCTGATCTGACGGTGGGCGCGAGTTTCAACCTCGGCACGGGAAGCTACGGCCAGACTCGAGCCGAAGACATCGTCGCTCTCCCCGGCAGTCCCGACAGCCTGGCTGTTGCCCGCTACCGCTCTGGCGTCTCCCCCCGCCACGATGGCGTCAGCGTTTACGTTAACGGTAGTCGACTCACCTCATCGACCCCCAATCATACCGGCAGCAACTCCATCGAACCTGGCTCCGCTCCAGGCCGGATTTTCGGTTATAACAACGAGAGCACGGAGTTCGGATCCCGACGCCTTCAGGTGTCGGAAACCGGCATCACCAATCTCGATGTCAGATCGGAAATCGCGACTGGCTTCGGTATAACCATCCACGCAAGCGACGATATCGTCGCAGCCAGCAGCGGCCGTATCTACGATGGTGAATCCTATCGTATCCTCGCGTCGCTCCCCTATTCCGGACTCGTCCGCCCCGACGCCACCGCCAAGCGCATCTACCTGCTCTCCGACCAAGGCGGCGGTGTGCGCCGGTTGCGTTCCTACGATACCGACCGTTTCGCCGAAATCGGATCAATCAACGTCTCCGGAGTCTCGGGCACGCCCGGCACCTTGGTCCGCTGGGGCGAAGCCGGACTGGCCTTCCGCACCCCCACCCAAATTTTCATTCTCAACACCGTCGTCGTCCCCACAGCCGACTCCGCCAACCTTCAAGTCACCCAACTCGCCACCCCAACATCTCCCGTGGTCGGAGCGCCGATCAATTATCTGGTCTCCGTACGCAATCTCGGAGGCGGTGATGCCGTTTCCGTGGTGCTCACCGACACCCTTCCCGCAGGATCAACGTTGGTCGAAGCCGTTGCCAGCCAGGGCTCGGTTGATTCCTCCGTTAGCGGACAGGTCAGCGCCAACATCGGCACGATTGCGGCCGGCGAGGAAGCCACCCTGCGCCTGCGACTCAGCCTCGCGTCCCCCGGGACCGTCACCCACACCGCCATCGCAACCGCCACCACCGGCGATCCCGACACGTCCAACAACCAGTCGGTCTCCACCCTCACCGCCTCCGCCCCCGGCACACTCTCCCTGCGACGGCTGTCCATCGGGGCACGTGACATCGCCTATGACAACATCACGGATCGCCTGATGGTGACGACGAGCAACACCGCTTCGACGCCCAACTCACTGCTCCGCATCGACCCGGTCACACTCGCCCCGTATTCGGCCGATTATCTCGGCGACAATCCGGGCCGACTCAAACTCACCAACGACGGACAATATGCCTATGCCATCCTGAACGGCACATTCGGTCTGGCCCGCGCCCCCATCGTGGCCGGCACGTCCCCTTTCCTCAATTTCCCCGTCGGTCACACGGGATCGACCTATGGGCTGATGCAAGCATACGATATCGTCCCCGTAAACGGACGTCCCGAAGCCTTGGCCGTGGCTCGCGACCAAGCGTCCGGCACCGTGGCCATCTATGAAAACGGGATTCAATTAAGCACATCAACAGCCTACTACAACGCAACATCCGTGCTGGTCGATAGTCCCACTGCCCAGCGTATATATGGCTATAATTCCAACAATACCGGCTTCGATTTTTATCAGCTCAACGTGCTCGCCAATGGCGTAAGCACGGGAGCCACGAAACAGGACCTTATCGAGTCGTTTAGCGTCAACCGGCTAAAACGCGCCGGAAATCTCATCTATACGAACAACGGCCGCATCATCGATCCCGAAGCTCTCACACTCGTCGCCAACTTGGCCATCTCCGGCCCGGTAGAGCCCTCCTTCGACGACGATGTCTTCTACATCCTCGAAGGCTCCACCCTTCGCGCCTACGACCTCGTCACCCGCCAGCCCCTCGGCACCCTCGCGCTCGGCACCCTCGATGGCACACCCACCAACCTCGTCCGCTGCGGCGGCCGCCATCTCGCCTTCACCACCAGCACCGGACAGCTTTACGTGCTCGATGCTCCCTCGGTTGTCCCTCCTCCTCCGCTCCGCGTCGTCCTGCCGGCCCGCCTGACTGAAGGTGTCGGAACCGTCCCCGGTGTTGGCCAGGTGGAAATTCTCCGACCTTCCGACACCGACATCAGCTTCCAGCTTACCACGTCGGCCCCCGACGTGCTTGATGTCACCCGTAACCTCATCATCCCCGCCGGCCAAACCTCGGTAACCTTCGACGTCACCGTGACCGACAACGCCGGCCTCAACGGCACGCGCTCCGTGGTCATCACGCCCGCGACCACCGCCACCTATACGCCGAAACCAGCCACCGTGGAGGTCGACGATGACGAGACCGGCACGCTCTCCCTCTCGCTTCCCGACATCTTGCTCGAAGGCTCCGGCGTAATCGGCGACATCGCCACCCTCACGCTTTCCGCGGCTCCCATCGCACCCGTGTCCATCGCCCTCTCCTCCTCCGATACCACCGAGGTGCAGGTGCCAGCCACGGTCATCCTGCCCGCCGGAGAAACGTCCGTCACGTTCGCCGTCACGTTGCCCGATGACGATCTGCTGGACGGTCCCCAAGCCGCCACGATCACCGCCGCCGTTCCAGGCTACACAGCCGCCGTCATCGAGGCCCAGGTGCTGGATAATGAGGGAACCACGATCACGCTCACCCTGCCGGTGTCGGCCACGGAGGGATCTTACGTCTACGCGAATGTCACTCTGCCTGGCAAAGCCGTCTCGCCCGTCACCGTGACTCTCAGTTCCAGTGACACCACCGAACTCGGAAACGCCACCGGCACCATTCCCGCCGGGCAAAGCTCCGGCAGCTTCTACGTCGGCGGCGTGAATGATACTCTCACCGACGGTGCACAAACCGTCACGCTCACCGCTTCCTCACCGGGCTTCACCAGTGGCAGCGCCACCATCTCCATCACCGATAACGATGCCGCCACCGCATCCTGGTCCACGATCATCGGCTCTCAAACCGCCGGCACCGCGTTCAACGCCACGCTCACTTTTAAGACGATCGATGGACAAACCGCCACGGGCTACAACGGCAACGTGCCCGTCACCGCTCTGAATGCCGACGGCGCCGCCACGCTGAAAAATGCCCCCATCAATGTCTATGTTTCAGGTGGCGTCAGCACCGCCAGCTACACCGTGCTCACCGCCGGAACCGACACCCGGTTGCGTGCCCAGCCCGTCAACTTTGCCGCGGTTGACAGCAATCTCTTCAAGGTAAACCCAGGCCCCGTTGCGGCTCTTCAGGTTGGAACCATCCCGGCAACCCAGATCACGGCACAACCGACGACCCTCGCTCTCACCGCGCAGGACGCCTACGGCAACACCGTTACTTCGTTTACCGGCTCGGCCTCGCTGAGCATCGGCGGCGCGTTCCGCCAGGCAGGCTCGGGTACCCAATCATCCAAGTATCCGCTCCACCCCTACCACGACGAGGATCGCACCCAGATCATCTACCTCGCGTCCGAACTCGGAGGAGCCGCCAAGCTGACGGGCGTCGCGCTCAAGGTGACCGCGCCGCTCAATGTCGCGCTGAACAATTGGACGATCCGCATCAAGCCCACCGCTGCCGCCAGCTACGCCACCTCCGCCTCCTGGCAAGGATCGGGCTGGACCATCGTCCATCAAGGCACACCGCTGCCTTCAAGTCCCGGCTGGATCGAGTTCCCGTTCGCAACGCCCTACGACTACAACGGCACCGACAACCTGCTGGTCGATTTCAGCATCAAGAACTCCGGACACCCCAGCACCTACGGGATGGTCGAGGCAACGACCTCGGCCGACTATCGTGTTATGCACGGTTATGCCGATGGCGCCTACGGCGACCCCCTGAATTGGAACGGTGCCTCCCCGTCCTATGAACTCAGCACCGTGCGTCCGAACCTTCGTTTCCGCACACAACCGGTTGGCGGCGTCGTCACTCCGGGCAACACGGGCGCCTTCACCGCCGGCGCGTGGACCGGCCCCGTCACCTTCCTGCAACCGGGCGTCGGCGTTTCCATTCTGGCCACGTCGGGCGTCATCGCTGGGAACTCCAACACACTCGATATCCAACTCGCGGCCCCCGTGCTCGCCCCTGAGCCTGCCATCACCGGCGGCACCGCCAATACCCTCGCGTGGACTCCGCCCTCGTTTATCACCGGCACCGCAACCACTCAGGTGCAAGCCTCCCCGGAAGACACCTTCGCAGCCCCCGTCACCAGCCCTTGGCTCGACGCAACCACCCACACCGTCTCTCCCTTGACCGAGACCACCTGGCACTACCGCGCCCGCACCCGGCTGACCGTGCCCTTCACGGACACATGGGAGCAAACCAGCCTGGCAGACTTCTCCACCGGCACGCTCTCGCAGACCTCCGTGCAAACGAGCCCCGGCAACGTCGTCCTCGCGCTCAACGGCTCCACCTATTTCACGACGGGATCCATTACTTCTCCGCTTATCCAGCCCGCCAATCGCCAAAGCTGGGGCAAACTCGCCTACGACATCTCCACCCCTAACGGCACCACCCTCACCATCGATGTGCTCGACGGCATCGGCAACCTCCTCGCAGCGGACGTGAGTTCAGACATCGATCTCAACCAGTTGCCCGGCGTCAGCGGCCAAATAAACCTGAAGCTCCGCGCCAATCTGCAAACGACCAGCCCATTCCTGACACCGAGCCTGCGCGCTTGGACTCTCGGCTGGATCACCCCGCAAAGCCCCGCCATTTACGACAGTGCATGGAGCACCATCCTCACCTCGCTCCAAGACGCCACCGCACCGGCGCTTGCGGTCACCTCCTCCGCCAACACCACCACCGCCGCCTACACGCTCACCGGTACAGCCGCGGATGCCAACGGCATTGTCTCCGTGTCCATCAACGGACTCACCGCCACCACCGCCGACGGTTACGTAACATGGAACCAGGCCGTGACCCTGCATCCTGGAGCCAATGAATTCTCGCTCGTTGCCTCCGATCCGGCCGCTCCCGCCAACACCATCACCACGCCCTTCACCGTCACCTACACACCTCCCGACGTCGATACCGACGGCATGCCCGATGCCTGGGAAGTTGCGCACGGCCTGGATCCGGAATCCCCCGCCAGCATCAACGGAAGCCTGGGCGACCCCGACAAAGACGGCTTACCCAATCTTCTCGAATACGCCTTCAATCTGAATCCTTCGCAGCCCGACGCCACGCCGCCCTACTCCACCCAAACCGTCGAGGATCCCGACAGCGGCCACCTCGCGCTCGGGTTCACCTACCGCCGCCTCATTCATCCGGGCACGCTCACCTACAGCCTGCTGATTTCATCCAACTTGACCACATGGACCGCGCCCGTTCCCACGCCGGAAGAACTCTCCGTCACGCCCAACCCCGACGGTCTCACCGAAACCGTGGTCGTGCGCATCCCGCTGAGTTCCGAACCGGCGTTTGTGCGACTCCAAATCGCAAATCCTTAAGCCCCCACGCCCCGATCCTGCAGGTCCCACAACCCAACTTGTCACTTATTAAGTTACAAAATGACGTCGCAACGAGACGGAGCGCCCAAGCAGGTTTGTCACTTAATAAGTGACAAAATCGGCTTGTTTCACCCGCCTCTCCAAAACCAGCGTCGTGTCGCTGCCTCTGAAGAACTCGTAGTTGACCGCCACCACTTGCGAACGAATGCCGGCTGCCGCGAGGTCGGTGCGCAGACGTTCGAGTTCCGCGTACGGTCGCCCATCCGGTCCGCATACCGGATGGATCCGCACCTCGTCCCGGCTCACCCGCACCAGTTCGCGACACGCCGCGAGGTGAAACGCATAATCAAACAGCCGTTCGTAAATGAAGAGCAGGTGCGCACACAGCACCACGTCGAAACTCCCATCGGCAAATGGAAGCCGCGGCAACGCACCGCCCACATAACGGTTGTCCAAAAACCCCGCCTCATAGTCCGCTAAAAACTCCTCCGCCGCAGCACGTCGATCGCGCTCGGCTTCGTCAATCGAACTGAACGACTTCAGCCGAAAGATCTCCGGCTTCGCCCGCATCTGCGCCACCGTCCGCACATAATCAAGCCGCACATACGCCGCCAAGGTTTCCGCCCGACATCCATAAAGCGGATCAACCGCGGTCGCCCGGATGCCCAGCCGCGTGGCCGCCGACGTGAAGGACGATGGTCCCGCCGCCACATCAAGCACCGAGCGCCCGGGCAACGCTTCAAGATCGAGCGGGAAAAACTGTGTATACTCGGCCAGCGAACGGCCAAAAAATGCGACGGAGGATAATTCAAACGAAGACAAAACGCCGGACGCGGCGGAGGTAAAAACCGAAGAAGAAACGGATGAGGGATTCGAAAAAGAGTTCATGACGAAGTGGTGATGGAGTTGTGGATACACGCCAAAAGGCATGAAAAAACCCGGCTCGATTGAGTCGGGTTCGGCGGGTTGGAAAACGATGCGGGCGAACAAACGCGCGCGTCACCATCGCCCACCCGCGCTCCGCCACCACGCACCCAAGCGGGCAAGTGGGGTCAACAAGGACTGCGGGCGGGACGTCATGCCGTCACCGTTGTCTCCGCCGGGCCGTTCTCGCAACCCCGAAAATGCGACGGCTGCTCCCCACGTCGGGGGCAACGTGCCGACATCAACCGTTCCTCACGCCTCAAAACAATCGCTCGGGATACTCTCCGCGCGCCACCAACTCCGCCAGCGCCGCCTGCACGCGGGGCTTGTCCTCGCGATACGTCACGCCGAACCAGTTCGCACTCGTCGGGCGCACCTCGACCGTCACCAGCCCTTGCGCAACTTGTTCCGATACCGCCTCGGGCAGATAAAACTCCGACTTCAACTCCCCGCCGCGCGCCTCAAGAAAGCTTTCGAACTGCTCGTTCAGCCCCGTGAAAAACACCGGCGTAAACGCCCAGCAGTTCATCGAGACGGTTTCCTCGCCCGTATACTTTTTCCCCGCCTCCGGACCGACCTCCTCCCGACGAATGCCCGTGTGCTCGACCACCTTCTCCAGGCAGCCATCCCCGCCCGTGGCGCAGACGCCGCGCGACACCGCGCCGTTTTCCGAAAGCGTATTCGAAAGCCGATACCCAATCATCGCGAAGTTCGGCGCGATATCCTCGTCCGTTCGACCCGCCGCTTCCTCCCGCAAAAACGCCGCAAGCTGCCGGAATGCGTCACGCCCGAAAAAGTCATCCGCTCCGATCACCGCGAAGGGTTCCATGATCGCATCGCGCGCACACCACACCGCGTGCCCCGTCCCCCAGGGTTTTTCACGACCCGCCGACACCGCGAAACCCGGCGGCAATGCGTCGAGCGACTGGAACACGAAATCCACCTTCACCTTGTCCGCATACTTCGCGGCAACCTGCGTCCGAAACGCCTCCTCGAACTCTTTCCGGATAACAAACACCACGCGGCCGAACCCTTCGCGGATCGCGTCGAACACCGCATAATCCAAAATCGTTTCACCCGAAGGACCAACCGGGTCGACCTGCTTCAGTCCGCCATAGCGGGAACCCATGCCGGCGGCCAAAATAAGGAGAGTGGGAGCGGTACTCATGATCCCGGAATGCAAACCGGATCGATGAACCTCGCGCGATGAAATACTCGCACTTCAGCCCGGAAACCTAACTCCGCCCCTACCTCCCCACCAACACGTAAACATACCCCGCCGTCATCAGCGCGAAGAAGATCAACCCCGACCAGCTCAACACCCGCATCATCCACCCCGGCTGGTCGCCCGCCGGCACGTTGTCGCCCGTCATCACCTTGTAGTTGATCCACGCCAGCACCGGCGAAGTCAGGAACGATACCACCGCCGCGAACGTCAACAGTTCCAGCAGATTCTTCACGAAGAACAGCACGACCACCGCCGCCGACACCGTCGCCACGACCATCCACACCCGGTGCATCATCTTGAACCGGTCCTCCGGCAACACCTTCAACAGCACGCAGCACGCCGCCAGCGAGCGCGGATAACCGTCCACGCAGGTCAACGTAGTGCTGAACATCGTGATGAACGCCGCGGACAAAATCAGCGGCCGCGACCATTCGCCGATCGTCGCCGTGTAGAGCGTCACCAGTTGATTCGAGAATCCGATGCCGCTCTCCGAAAATGCCTGGCCCGAACCAAACATCACCAACGCGCCCAGCGCCACAAACAACACCGCCAGCACCACCGCCGCGACGTAGCCCAGATAAAAATCGATCGAGGTCTCCCGCACCGTGGCCATGTGCCCGGTTTGCTCCTTGCGACTGAACATCCACAACGACGACCACGCCGACAAATCCACCGGCGCCGGCATCCATCCCATCAGACTGATCAAAAATGCGAACGACGCCCAGGTCCACGGACTCGGCGCCACGAAGTCCGCCGCGATCTCCGGCCGGTTCGGCACCGCCAGCGCCACCGCCACCGCCGTGCTCACGGCCAGCGCGATGATCACCACCTTGGCCATGCCATCGAGCAGTTTGTAGTGCCCCAGCAACAACAGCGCCGCACACCCCCCGATCAGCCCGACCGTCAGATGCGCGATCGACAGCCCGGTCAATCCGTAACCCGCGAGAAGCGCTCCGCTCAACATGCCCACGCCCGCGATGTTGATCGTGCCGGTGAGAATATTGATCAGCAGGAAAATCCACACGTACCTCCGTCCATGCCGCCGATAACCGGCCAGCAAACTCTCACCCGTGGCCGCCGTGTAACGCTGGCCGAAGAGGAAGAACGGGTACTTGAACAAATTGGTCAGCAAGATCAGCCCGACGAGGCTCCAGCCAAAGTCCGCGCCCGCCCGCGTCGACCACACCAGATGCGAGCCGCCGACCGCCGCGCACGAAACCAAAATCCCCGGCCCAAGCGCCTTCCACAGGTTGGCTCTCCGCTCGGCGGCGGAAAGCGGTTGCGAGGCGGGGCCGGTCGGAGCGACGGATGAAAATAAATCGGACATGGCAAGATATGCGGACCGCGAGCCGAAGAACCGACCCCGTCAAAGTCAAGCGATGGCCGCCAAACGGAGAGCACGACGGAAGCCGTGGCTTTATTGACGGTTACGCTGGCGATGCCGTTCTGACCGGAACCGGTGTCGGTGGCGGTGACAGTGTAGGGCCCGCCCGCCGAGGTGTGATTGTCGAGCTGCTGGTTCCCGATCAGGGCAATACACACGACAACGTCTGGTGATCCGTTGCCTTGCCTTCGCAACCCAATTCACCGGCAACCACGTCGGGTTTATCGGTCTTTATCGGCGGTCGTCCGCTGCCGCCAATCACCCGCTTTTATGGTGGGTTAAAAGTGCGTAAGCTTTTGCGCGGCGGAGGAATTCGCTTGCGAGTCCCCCCCAGTCAAACCTGCCTCCCTGATAGCTGTTCCGTATGCTCTCACCGACGAGAAGCCTGCTCACCGTAGGCGCCAGTTTTTTGACCACTCGCACCGCTCGCAAACTGCGCCGCGCAGTCGACGCCGTGCCTGCGCAGAAACGCACCTTCACCAGCCTGTGCACGCGACTCGCCGAAACCGCTTACGGACGCACCCACGGTATCACGCCGGATATCACTTACGCCCAATTTCAAGCGCGTGTCCCCCTGCAAACCCACGAGGGGTTCGCTCCGTTCATTGAGCGCATGCAACAAGGGGAGACGGATGTGCTCTGGCCCGGACGCTGCAATTTTTATGCGGTCTCCTCGGGCACCAACGACGCGCACCCCAAATACCTGCCCGTCACCGACGACCTGCTGGAGCACTTCCGTCATGCCGGCCGCGAGTCCCTGCTCTATTATACCGCCCGTGTGGGCCATGCCGGGGTGTTTCGCGGCAAACAACTCCTCCTTGGTGGCTGCACCACCCTAAGCCGCCTCGGCGAATCCAAGGCCGCGGCCTATGCCGGACCCATCAGCGGCATCACCGCCCTCAACCTGCCGGGATGGGTCGAAAAACACCTCTACGAACCCGGACCCGAAGTCGCACGGATTGCCGATTGGTCCACCCGCATCACGGCCATCGCCGAGCGTACTTGGCACAGTGACATCACCCTGATTGCCGGGATGCCCACGTGGGTGATCATGCTCGCCGAGGCGATCAAAGCCCGCGCCTCCCACGGCCACCCCGTCCCCGCCAACCTCCAAAGCGTATGGCCCAACTTGGAATGCTTTGTGCACGGCGGCGTGCCCATCGGCCCCTACGCCGACGAACTGCGCACACTCATCGGCCCCAAGGTCAACTTCCACGAGGTCTATCCCGCATCCGAAGGCTTCATCGCCACGCAGGATACCGAGTCCGTTTTTGGCCTGCGCCTGATGACGGATGCCGGCCTGTTTTTCGAATTCCTGCCCATGCAGGTCCACGATGAAGGCAAGCTTGCCCAACTCGGCCAGCGCACCGTGACCCTCGAAGGGGTTCAAGTCGGGGTGGACTATGCCTTGGTGCTCACCACACCGGCCGGGCTCACCCGTTATGTGATCGGCGATGTCGTGCGCTTCCTCTCGACCGATATTCCCCGCCTCGTTTACCTCGGCCGCACCGCCCTTCAATTGAACACCTTTGGCGAGCGAGTGATCGAAAAAGAGCTCACCGACGCCCTCGTCGCCGTGTGCCAGCGCCATGGCTGGACCACCGTCAACTTCCATGCGGCCCCTTTCGTGAACGACAGCACCGCCGGCCTGCGTCGCGGCTCCCACGAGTGGTGGGTCGAACTCAAGCCCTATACCGCCGAGACTCCCACCGGGCCGGTCATTGCCCTCGAGTTGGACGTCGAGCTCAAACGCCTTAACAAGGTCTACGAAGCCAAGCGTAAGGAGGGCGGACTCGACGCCCCGCTCGTGAAGCTCGTCATGCCCGGTGTATTCGAACACTGGATGCGCGCCAAAGACAAATGGGGCGACCCGCACAAGATGCCCCGCTGCCGCAGCGACCGCCGGATCGCCGACGAACTCGCCCAAGTCGCACGCTTCTCCTCGGAGGCCTGAAAAGGACCATTCCAGATACAGTTGTAGCCGCGGTCGTGTCGGCCGCGTGGTTCGAAACTTGAGACAAATCCCGAAGCGCGCCCGGCACGGGTGCTGCTACAAGACCAAATAGGAGAGTGGTCGCCGATATTACTTGGAAGCGCGCTGAATCAACTCGATCTCGTAGCCTTCGGGCGCATCGATAAACCCGATCACCGAACCGCTGCCCGTGGTCGTGGGGCCGTCACTCAGTTCATAGCCCTTCTTCTTCAACCCGGCGGCGAAGTCCGCGAGGTTCTCCACCTCGAACGCAAGATGGGTCAGGTCGGGTTGCACCTGCACGGGCGGCGCACCCGCCGGCATTTGGCAGAGTTCGATCTCCTCGTCGCTGTTGGGCGTGGCGAGAAACACCAATTGCGCGCCACGCGGCGAGGTGTGGCGGCGGGACACCGTGAGTTCGAGCGCCTCCTCGAAAAACTTAACCATGCGGTCGAGGTCGTTTACGCGGTAGCGAGTGTGCAGAAGTTTTTTAACAGCCATGGCACCCACCAAAACGCCCGGGGGCACGTGCGGCAAGCGCGGGCGCGAGCGCACGCATCCACGGCCCCGCCCATCGGCGTGGGATCGTCAGCTCTTCCGCAGGCGCGAGTCTCGCGCCACCTTCCGGGTCTTCGGATAGTCCGCGATGGCGTGCAGTCCCCGGCTTTCCTTGCGCTGCAGCGCGCAGGCCACGATCAGCTCGGCGACCTGGGTGAGGTTGCGCAGCTCAAGCAGATGCGCATCGAGGGAGAAATTCCAGTAATAGTCGTGAATCTCCCTCGTGAGGTTGGCAATGCGGGTACGCGCACGCTCCAGCCGGCGCGTTGTGCGCATGATGCTCACGTAATCCCACATCGTGCGGCGCAACTCGTCCCAATTGTGCGCAATCACCACGCGCTCATCGATGTCACCGCCTCCGAGATCGACCCAATCCGGGATCTTCGGAGCCGGCAGACGTCGCGCTTTCTTCAGATAGGCATCCACCGAGATTGCCCCGCGATGCGCCATGACCACCGCCTCAAGCAGCGAATTCGACGCGAGTCGATTGGCTCCATGCAACCCGGTGCAGGCGACTTCGCCGCAGGCGTAGAGCCCCGAGAGCGTGGTCTCGGCCGAAAGATTCGTGGCCACGCCGCCGCAGGTATAATGCGCGGCGGGCACGACGGGAATCATGTCCGTCGCGATGTTGATCCCGATTTCCTTGCAGGTCTTGTAAATCTGCGGGAAGCGCGTGCGCAAAAAGGCCGCGTTGCGATGCGTGATGTCGAGCCAAACGTGCGGCGCACCGCTCTTCTTCATCTCCGTGTCGATGGCTCGCGCCACAATATCGCGCGGAGCGAGATCGGCCATCGGGTGGTAATCCTTCATGAACGCAACGCCCTCGGCATTCCGCAGGATGGCGCCTTCACCACGCACCGCCTCGCTGATGAGGAAACGTTTGCCCGTGATCGAGTATAGGGCGGTCGGATGGAACTGGATAAACTCCATGTTGCGCACCTCGACACCCGCGCGGTATGCCATGGCGATGCCGTCGCCGGTGGCGATATCGGGATTGGTCGTATAAAGATAGGCCTGTCCCGCACCGCCCGTGGACAACATCACCACGGGCGCCTGAAACGTGAGCACGCGACCATCGCGCACGTCGAACGCGTAGACACCGAGCACGCGGTCCGGACCACGCGAGGTCGGGCCGGCGACCTTGCGGCGCGTGATCACATCGATCGCGAACATGTGCTCGAACATCGCGATGCGCGGCTCGCGCGAAAGCGCCTTGATCAATGCGCTCTCGATCGCCTTGCCGGTGATGTCCTTCACATGAAGCACGCGTCGCTCGGTATGCCCGCCCTCGCGGCCGAGGTCGTAGCCGCCGGCATTGTCGCGAGAAAATTCGAGTCCCAAGTCCACCAGTTCCTGCACCCGGGCAGGGCCGTCGCGAACGATCTCGCGCACGACCTTTTCGTTGCACAGGCCGTCGCCGGCCACGAGCGTGTCCTTCACGTGCTTGCCAAAATCATCGGTCTGCGCCGTGACCACCGCGATGCCGCCCTGCGCGTAGTTGGTGTTGGAATCGGCCTGGTTCTTCTTGGTGAGAATCGCGACCGAATGCCCGAGCCGCGCCACCTTGAGCGCAAAGCTCAGGCCCGCGATACCGCTGCCGATCACCAAGACATCGAATTCGTATCCCATGGAAAAATCGCTTTAAGTTAGCGCGACCAACGCCGCCACGTCCTGCCCGGAAGCCCGGAGCAGCGATGCGGATCCATCATGCCCGCCAAGAGAAGGAGCCGTGCGCCAGCCTTCACAGGATCTCGTTGTCGATCAACCGCACCTCGTCGACCCACACGGCGATCGCCATGACCGCCCTGCCCGGCGTGATCTCGCCTTTGATCGCCTCCATCGTGAGACGATCAACGACGGACACATAAATGATGCGCACACGCCGGTGCTGACCGATGAGGTGGGTTGCCTCGGCGATAAGCCGGTCCACGCGACACTCCCCGGACGCAACCATCTCGACGGCCTTGCGCAACGCCCGGTTGATCACCAGCGCCTCGACCCGCTGCGTGTTGGTGAGGTAACGATTGCGCGAACTCATCGCCAAACCGTCCGGCTCGCGAAGCGTCGGCGCGACGACGATCTCCACGTCAAAATTCAGGTCGGCCGCCATCTTGGTGATCACCGCGACCTGCTGCGCATCCTTCTGCCCAAAGATTGCGACATGCGGGCGGGCGATATTAAACAACTTCGCCACCACCGTGGTGACGCCACGGAAATGCGCCGGACGCGATGCGCCTTCCAGCGGTTTGGCGATGTGCTCCTCGATGACGAAGGTCGAATAGCCTTTCGGATAGATTTCCTCCACCTCCGGCGCAAAAACGTAGTCCACGCCCGCCGCCTCGCAGGCCGCCAGATCGGCTTCGAGCACCCGCGGATACTTGGTGAAATCCTCGCTCGGCCCGAACTGCGTCGGGTTTACAAAAATCGTAACCACAACCACATCCGACTTTTCCTTCGCAAGTTTGACCAAGCTCAAGTGGCCCTCGTGCAACGCGCCCATGGTGGGCACCAGGCCGATGCGTTGACCCTGGATGCGCAGTCGCTCGGCCAGCGACTGCATCTCGGAAACCGATGTGATTGTTTGCATGAAACGAAGGGGCTCGCGCGAAAACGCGAGGCTTGAACAAAACTCCGGCCCTCCGCTTATTCAAGTTTTTCACCCGTTTAGACGCATTTTCAAACAACGCTTACCATGATCCGTATCAACGAAAACTACCTGAAGCTGAAGGCTTCCTACCTTTTCTCCGACATCGCCAAACGCGTGACGGCCTACACCCAGGCCAATCCCGACAAGCCCGTCATCCGCCTCGGCATCGGCGATGTCACCGAGCCTTTGCCCCAGGCGTGCATCGAGGCGTTCCACGCCGGTGTCGATGAGATGGCCAATCGCGCCACCTTCAAAGGCTACGGTCCCGAGCAGGGCTACGCGTTCCTCCGCGAAGCCATCGCCGCCAACGACTACGCCGCCCGTGGCTGCCCCATCGCGGCCGATGAGGTCTTCGTCTCCGACGGTTCCAAGTGCGACTGCGGCAACATCCAGGAGATCTTCGCCACCGAAGGTCTGAAGCTCGCCATCCCGGATCCCGTGTATCCGGTTTACGTCGACACCAACGTCATGGCCGGCCGCACCGGCGCCAACCTCGACGGCCGCTACGCCGGCATCACCTACCTCGATTCCACGCCCGCCAACGGGTACGTGCCCGCCATCCCGGCTGTTGCCACGGACCTCATCTACCTCTGCTTCCCGAACAACCCGACCGGCGCCGTCGCCACCAAGGAACAGCTCGCCGCCTGGGTCGCCTATGCGAAGGCCAACAAGGCGATCATCCTCTTCGATAGCGCCTACGAGGCCTACATCACCGACCCGACGATCCCCCACTCCATTTACGAGATCCCGGGCGCCGACGAAGTCGCCATCGAGTTCCGCAGCTTCTCGAAGACCGCCGGCTTCACCGGCACGCGCTGCGCCTACACCGTGGTCCCCAAGAAGCTCGTTGCCTACGACGTGGCCGGCAACGCCCACCCCGTGCACGCGCTTTGGAACCGTCGCCACACGACCAAATTCAACGGCGTTTCCTATCCCGTACAGAAGGCCGCCGCCGCGATCTACACCGAGGCCGGCAAGGCGCAGGTGAAGGAAAAAATCGCGTACTACCTGGCCAACGCGGCCCTCATCCGAAAGGCGGTCACCGACCTCGGATTCTCCTGCATCGGCGGCGACAACGCGCCCTACATCTGGATCAACACCGGAACGGACTCGTGGGCGTTCTTCGACAAGCTCCTCAACGAAGCCCAGGTGGTCTGCACCCCGGGCGCCGGCTTCGGCAAGTGCGGCGAAGGCCACGTCCGCATCAGCGCCTTCAACAGCCGCGAGAACGTCGAAAAAGCCCTCGCCCGCATCGCCGCCGCGCTGAAGGCGTAAGCGCGGATCCAAAGTCAACGCGGTGAAATGCCGCATCTACTCTGGAGCCCCGACGACCCCGTCGGGGCTTTTTTGCATAGGCATTTCAGCTTCAACAAACCATACACTTTGGCCCCATGCGTTTACCGTATTTTTCGCGGCTGCTCGCTATCGTCCTCTCGATTTCGAGCTACCCCCTCTTCGCCCAGAGCGCTCCGAAGCCGAACGCGTCGTTCTCGCCGCGGTTTCTCCTCGAAACCAGCCAGGCATATCACTCAGGCGTCGCCCGCCCCGAACTTGGCTTTGTGGTGCGATGCGGCGCGGAGTTTTTTATTCCCAAATGCATACCATCACAGGCAACAGCCAATACCTTGTTGCGCGTAAATCCCCTCGGCCTGCCTTCAGGACTGGGGTTCAGCACAAACTCACTGCAAGGCACCCACCCGGCCACCTTTGGCAAGGTTGCACTCTACAAGGTGGCCCCACCCGACGGGCTTCAGCCTCTGTCGATTGCATCCAGCCGGCCGCAAGCGGGTACTGCGGTCAAAGTCTGGCTGTGGGACAAGGAACGCCGTCAAGCCGTTGAGTTGGCGGCAACCATCGACGCGAAGTATCCCGACAGGCTGGCCCTCTCACGTCGCGTCGAACAACGCCAGGTGATCGGCGCGCCGATCTGCAATGAAGCCGGCGAGGTGTTCGCGATCGGTTTCAGCCAGCGCATGGGCGTGCCCGCCGCGGACATGTTGATATTCCTGCCATTAAAACCCGAGTGGTGCGGCCCTCTTGACGGTGCCTCCACCACAGGCGTCCGCCAAATCCCCGCTACTTGGCGCACGTGGACGTTTGACGGAAAAAACAAACATCAAGCGGTTGCCTCGTCGGCGACGGTATCGGGTGACTCGATCATGCTCGGACTGTGGCACGACGCCAAATGGATCCAGAAATCCATACAAATCGACCGACTCTCCAAATCCGACCGGGACTGGATCAAGGCCATGATCAATCCCATCGCCGGAACCCGCTCCCCCGTGCCAATCAGTCACGCCCCCACCCCGCTCGCAATCACCGCCCCGAACCCCGGACAGTTTCCTTGGCCACTCTCCAAAGCCCCTCGCCGACCCTGCCTGGAGATCGACGTCGTGGCGGGCACCGTAACGTTTCGCGGCCGCATCAAGACCGCCGACCGGGTGTTTTCAATGACCGACCCATCGTTCCAAACCGCCGTAAAAACCCGCACCCTCGATCAGCTGCTCGACCAGCACTACGTCAAATATACCCAGCTCGGCACCCTGACCATTCCCGCCAAGCTGATGAACTTCCCGCTCCTCGGCCAGGACAACACCGGGACATGTTACGTATCCCACTATCGCGAATGGCTCGTTTATTATCTGGGCGATCGCGCCTTGCTTTTGCCCTGCCTGGAAAATCTGCGCGGATACCTCAATTTTCTGCTCCACGATAACCCTTCGCTGCCCGAGCTGTTTGCCACCCGTGACGGGAAAAGCGCCGTCGCCTTCGATGCGAGAACTCGGATGGCTCGGGCTCGCAGCCGCGACTTTCTCAACAACGTCGGCTTCTTCTGTCGCAATTTCCTGATCGGTGCCGACACCCTGCCCTACGTGGAGTTCGCCGACATCAACAACTCCCATCAAAACTGGCGGTTCTCCAATAAAACACGGCAATTTTCGGAAGCCTTATTCGGATCACTTCTCGAAGGACTGCTTCTCGGACACATGACACTCGGGGAAAGTGAGTCCCATGTGATGAACATTATTGGAATCGACGGCGACCGGCTCTCCGTTTCCACATGGGCCAAGGAGTATGAAGGGACATTGCGCGAGCTGGCCCGGATGGATGCACGCGGGGCTTTGCTCGCGCCGACCGTATTCGCTCAATTCCCGGTTGTCGCACGAAACAATGAAGGCCGCATCGTAATCCCGAGCCTCGAACCGGCGATCTCATCAGCCCTTACTCCTGCGCAACTGAAAGCGATCACTCGCTTTAATCTCGGCTCCGGAGCCAAGTGATTACTCACGATCCAACGCGGCAGGATGCCGCCCTCTCAATTGAATTGTTACGGCTGAGTTCACCGACCAGCGCCGCCGTCGTTTCTTACGCCGCCTTGAGCGGAGGATCTAATCCAATCACTCCGCCGGCAACGCCGCGACCACCTCGGCGCCGAGCGCATCGACGGCGGCGCTAAGCGCCGTGGCGAGTTCGCCGAAATCACGACCGTCCCACTCCGCCTCGGGGGCGACGAACTCTTTGCTCAACACCAGCGCGCCACCCGGCTTCGCCTCGGTCACTTCGATCAGCGCGGAAAAACTGGCGACGGCTTTGCCGCCTTTCTTCTTCTCTCCTTCGCACCGCAGTACGCGGATGCTCACATCGTAGTCGCGTTCGGCGTCAAACGGGAAGGGTTGCGCATACACGCGGCCAACCTTGTCGGCGCGGGCAATGCTTCCGACCAACTCACGGCCGATGCTGGTCGTGAGCGGCTCGGCCCAGCGCGCAAAATCCTGATAGGCGATCTCGTTGCCCCCTTCGCGCACGACCATGTCCTTGCCGTCCAAATACGGCGCGATCTCGATGCGTTTCAGGCCGAGCACCAGCGAGCCCGCCTCCGCAGCCCCGCCATCAACAGCGCCGGCGGATGCATCGCCCGTGAGCACATAATACCGCGTCGGATCGGACTGGGGCTTGGGCACCAGCGAACACCCGGCGAGCAACACCACGACCCCCAACCACCCTGCATATCGTAAATTCATTTTCATAAACATAACTCCCATTCGTTCCATGCTTCCCATAAATCCCATTCAGTCCCGCCGCCGCACGCTCACTTCTCCGGCTGCTTGCGACCGGTGATAAGCGCGCTCGGATTACGCTCCAAAAAGTCGGCCAGCTGCCGCACCGCGGTGGCGGCATCGCCCAACTGGATGAGCGCCCGGGACGCATCGTCACCGAGATGCTGCTGGGCGTTGATAAATTTCTGCACGGTCGCCGCCGTCGTATTGAACGCGACGACGGTCTCGCGGATGTCTTCGATCGTCTTCGTCAGACTTTCGCCGTTCGGGCCGTTCTTGATGAACTCGGCCAGGATGCCGTCCAGCTTCTGAGAGGCGTTGTTCAGGTTGACCATCGTTTCCTTCAACTCGGGCGAGGTAACGAGTTCGCGCACGGAGGCGCCGGCCTTCGTCCATTCCGCGGCAATCGCGGCGGTGTCGACCGCGTTCACTTTTTTACGGACATCCACCAGCAGACCGTTCACCTCGCGGGACAAGGCCACGAAATCGATGCCCTTGATGTCGGTGAGAATTTCATCGAGGTTGCGCAGAAACTCGGCGCTCTTCGAAGGCACGGCGGGCATCTCGACGTATTTTGAAATCAGATCCGCACGCAACGTCGCCGGATAGGTCGCGGGATCGAGAAAATCCAGCTCCACATACAAGAGCCCGGTCGCGTAACCGATCACCCCGAGTTGCGCGCGCATGCCGCGGTCGACCAAGCCCTGTAGTTTCCCGGGCTCGGTCACGTCGATCTCCTCGCCTTTTTCATCCGTGATGAGGTTGCGATTGAGTTCGCAGGCGACGGCGACGACCGACTGGTTGCTCGCCGGCACATAGCGGAGGCTGATGTTGACCACGCGGCCGACACGCACGCCGCGCAACTTCACCGGCGAGCCCAAATCAAGGCCGTGGATCGACTCGTCGAAATACACGACAAACCGCTCGGGCTTGGAAAAGAAGTTGATGCCGCCGAACGAAAACAACGCGACGAGGCCGAGGACAAGCGCTCCCAGAACGAACAAACCGACGACGGCGGGACTGACTTTGGTCTTCACAAGAAAAGAGGGTTAGGCGGGAGCGTGGTCAAGGGGAAGGCTCCTTTTGACGGGCGTCTTCGCCGCGACCGAGGAATTCGCGCACCCGCACGTCCTTGCTGTCGGTGACGAGCACGCGGGGGTCGCCTTCGGCGATGATGCCCTTTTGCTGCTTGTCGAGCATGACGACCCGGTCGGCGATGGCAAAAATCGAGGCGAGTTCGTGCGAAACGACGACGCAGGTCATCCCGAGCAAATCGCGCAGGTTGACAATCAACTCGTCCAAACGGCGCGAGGTCAGCGGATCCAGGCCGGCGGAGGGTTCGTCAAAGAAGACAATCGTCGGATCAAGCGCCAATGCGCGGGCAAGGCCGGCGCGTTTCCGCATGCCGCCGCTGATCTCGGCCGGATAATACCCGTCGTAGCCCGAGAGGCCCACCTGCGTGAGTTTCATACAGGCGAGTTCCGCGCGTTCGGCGGCGTTAAGCGGCGTGTATTCCTCCAGCGGCAGCATGACGTTTTCGAGCAGGTTGAGGGAACTCCACAACGCGCCGCCCTGATACAGCACACCAATGCGTTTGAGCATCTCGCGCTGACGCTCGCCCGTCGCCGAGTTGAAACATTCGCCGAAAAACTTCACCGCGCCGGCGGTTGGCATGTTCAGGCCAACCAGATGGCGCAGCAGCGTGCTCTTGCCGCAACCGGAGCCGCCGATGATGAAGAAAATCTCCCCGCGCTTTACTTGGAATGAGACGTTCTTGAGCAACACGTTTCCATCGTAGCCGCACTCCAGGCCGGAGACGTCGATCGCGGGAGCATTCAGGTCGGCTGTGTTCATGCGCGCGGGCTCACCATCCAAGAACGTTAAAGGCCACCGCAAAAAGGGCGTCGGCCACAATGATCAACAACAGGCCCATCACCACCGCCGAGGTGGTTGCCCGGCCCACGCCGACCGCGCTGCGCTCCGCGCGCAAACCGCGATGACAACCCGCCAGCCCCACCAGCACGCCGAAGGTCGCGGCTTTGATCAGACCCGTGGAGATGTCCGACATGTCGATCGCGGTCTGGGTTTCCACCCAGTAGGCGGTCGGCGGGATGTCCAGCAACCCAAGCGAGACAATCATGCCGCCGAAAATGCCCAGACCGTTCGCGTAGAGTGCAAGCAGCGGCATCATCACGCCGAGCGCAACCAGACGCGGCATCACCAAGAACTCCACCGGTCGGATACCGAGCGTTTGCAGGGCGTCGATCTCCTCGCCCGCCTTCATATTGCCCAGCGTCGCCGCGAACGCCGCGCCCGTCCGGCCCGCGAGAATAATCGCCGTCATCATCGCGCCCATTTCGCGCACCATCATGAGGCCGACCGCATCGGCCACATAAATATCCGCGCCGAACTGCCGCATGAGCACCGCGGACTGGTAAGCCATGATCACACCCACCAAAAGGCTGATGAGACCGACGATCGGCAGGGCCATCGCACCGCATTGCTGCATCTCGTCGACACAGTCGCGCCACCTGAACTTGTGGGGCTTTTTAATCAGCGCGATCCCGCCGATCACGCACTCGCCGAGAAACGTGGAGCTCTCCCGGGTCTTCCCCCAGACATCCTGGACGGCGAGTCCGACAAACGTGAGAAAATCGCGCGAGTGGTCGGAAACGATCCGGGTCTCGTTCACCACCTCGAGTTGGTGCAACAGTTTCTGCATCGCATCCGGCAGGGCGGACAGGTCGCACGGAACGTTTTTCGTCCGACACCATTGGCGCACCTCGTAGACGAACAACAGCAGCGCGCTGTCCCAATCCGCCAGACGTCCCCAGACGAGCTTGATCTGTGTTGGGTCGGGACCGTCGAGCACCGCCGGCCAGGTCGGCCGCGTCTCGGTGATGTGCCAGGCGCCTTGCAACTCGATCAACATGCACCCTCCGTCCGTGCGCAGTTGCACACGGGTCTCGGCTGGGGTGGTGATCGTCTCGGGCATCGGAGCTACGCTGAGGGCGCGGACGGCATGAAGGAACGAAAATTTTATGTCGTTTGACCGAAAGCCCGCTGCGTAGTCTGACCGGATGCGCTTCCGCACCGTGCTCTTCGATTTGGATGGTACCTTGATGGACCACCTCCCCGCGATCCACCGTAGCTACTCGCACACGCTGCCGCAGCTCGGACTGCCCGCGCCGACCTACCAGCAGGTCAAACGCGCCATCGGGGGCGGCCTCGAAAACGCCATGCTCAACTTCGTCCCCCAGGCGCGTCTCGACGAAGCCCTCGCGATCTATCGCCCGTTCTGGGACGCCACCATGCTCTCGGGCGCCGAACCCATGCCGGGCGCACTCGCGCTGCTCGAACACCTGAACGCCCGTGGCGTCACTTGCGCCGTGTTTACCAACAAACATGGTCCGTCCGCGCGCGCGGTCTGCGCCCAACTCGGCCTCACGCCCCGCCTCCGCGAGGTGTTTGGAGCAAAGGACACCCCGTGGCTCAAACCGGACCCCGCGTTCACCGCGCATGCCCTGAAAACCTTGGAGGCCGATGCTGCCACGACCTGCCTCGTCGGCGACTCGCCGTGGGACGTGCAGGCCGCGCACAATGCGGGGTTCCCCTGTTTCGCCGTCACCACCGGCACGCACACCGCCGACGAGTTACAGGCGGCCGGCGCGGATGCAGTCTATGAGGACCTCGCCACGCTCGGCGCGGCGCAGTTCGGCACTTCCGCAAGGTAGGGCGATCCCTCCGGGTGAGCCGCGGCTCGGCGGGACGCCTCGCCCTACCCTCTGCCGCCCGACGTCACCTGAACGGCGGATGATCGAGTGCTCGCTCCACTTCCACGCCGAGCGCCTTGAGCGAAAGAAAGATGTCCCGCAAAAAAGCCGCCAGCGATGCCAGCAACAGGAGCACGCTCACGACAAACACGCCCAGAATCGGCGCCGTCAGCGAGATCGCCAGCAACGCCGCAAGAAAAATCATCACCACCAGCAGGCCCGAGAAAAACATGCTCGATGCCACCAAGGTCACCGCGAGCCGGATAATCTTCGCGCGCCGATAAAGGATGCGCAGCTGCGACTCGAAATGCGCCCGTTCGCCGACCGCCGTCGCCGTACGAGCCTGGCCGGCGAGCGCACGCGTACGATCCACAATCCGCCCCATTCGATTGGTCATCGTCAGCAACAACGAGCCGAGACCCGTGATGAGAATCACCGGGGTGATCGCCAGCTGGATCATTGGAAGCAGTGAGTTGGAAATCGGGCCCGCCATTCCCCGACACGGTCACAACCGACCAACGCTGGCAACACCGACCATTCCACCTCTTTCCTCGTTCTCTTAATCTTTCTCTTTCGTCCGGAACTTCGGATGGGATAAAGAGAAAAATTAAGAGGAAAGAGAAAGAATCCTGAACGGCGCCGTGCCCGGATTTTTCCGATCCGACGCACGCCCGCGTTTGATTTTTCCCCGGAAGCCGTGTTCATCGTCGGCGAAACACGTGGCCGCCTCTCCCGCCAACTCCGACACCCTGACCGGCGTTCTCGAACGCATCATTTTCTTCAACGAGGAAAATCACTACACGATCGCGGAATTTCGCCCCGACGAAAGCGAGGGCAAGGAGGCCAAAGTCACCATCACCGGCCCCCTCCCCGGCGTCCAATGCGGCGAAACCCTCCACCTGCACGGCACGTGGACCAAACACGCGCAACACGGCGACCAGTTCAAGATCGACAGCTTTCGCTCCGAGCTTCCGTCGAGCGTGTATGGAATTCGCAAATACTTAGGCAGCGGCCTCGTCGAAGGCATCGGCAAGGTTTACGCCAACAAGATCGTCGATGCCTTCGGAACCGCCACCCTCCGCGTACTCAGCGAGGAATCGGGCAAACTCCGCGACGTTCCGGGCATCGGAAAAAAACGAGCCACCGCCATCAAGAAGGCCTGGGATGACCAGCGCGCTTTCCGTGAACTCTACATTTTCCTCCAGACCTACGGCGTCACCACCGGCCAGTGCGTGAAGTTGATCAACAAATATGGCGGCAACGCCAAACACATCCTCACCACCGAGCCCTACAAGGTCGCCCGCGAAATCGACGGCATCGGGTTCAAGACCGCCGATCGCATCGCGATCAATCTCGGCTATGCCAACGATGCCCCGCCTCGCCTCGACGCCGGACTGCTCTACGCGATGGAAACGCTCCAGGAGGAGGGCCACACCGCGCTTCGCGAAGCCGATCTCGTCGACTACGCCGCCCCGCTTCTCGAAACCGAGGCCCGTTTCCTCGAAGCCCGCATCAACGCGCTCGTCGATGCCCGCCAACTCGTCCGCCAGCCGCCCGCCGGCGAAGACAACCCCCTGCCCGGTTCCGCGTTGATCCAACTCCCCGTCAACGACCGCGCCGAACAAAAGATCGCCGCCACGATCTCCCGCCTCGGGAAAGTCGGCAGCGGACTTCCCCCGATCAAAACCGACGCCGCCGTCGAGTGGGCCGAACAAAAAGCCGGCTTTGAATTCGCCGAGCAACAACGCGCCGGACTCAAGAACGCGCTTGTATCCAAAATTTCGATTCTCACCGGAGGACCAGGTACCGGTAAGACTACCATCCTCCGCGCGCTCGTCGAGATTCTGAAGGCCAAGAAGGTTCGCGTGCACCTCGCCGCGCCCACCGGTCGCGCCGCCCAGCGTCTCGCCGAAACCACCGGCGGCTTCGCTTCCACCATCCACCGCCTTCTCAAATACGATCCGGCCAAGGGCGGTTTCGTTGCGAACGAACACCAGCCCCTCGCCACCGACTTCCTCGTCGTTGACGAGGCTTCGATGCTCGATACGCGTCTCGCCGCGGCACTCCTCCAAGCCGTGCCGTCACGCGCCCACCTCTTGCTCGTCGGTGACATCGATCAGCTCCCCAGCGTCGGCGCCGGCAACGTCCTCAAGGACCTCATCGCCACGCAGCAGGTGCCCGTCACCCGTCTCAACGTCATCTATCGCCAAAAGGGCCAAAGCCAGATCGTCACCACCGCCCACGCCATCAACGCCGGCGAACCCGCCCTTCCGCCCTCCGTCAACGAGGTCTCCGCGGCACAGGCATGGTCCGACTTGACGTTCATCGTCGCCGAATCCGCCGAAGACTGCGTGCGAAAAACCATCCAGCTCTGCACCGAATTCATCCCCGCGCACTACCCGTGGTTCAACCCGATCAACGATGTCCAAATTCTCGCGCCAATGCACAAGGGCGTGGCCGGTGTGGGCAATTTCAACACCCAGCTCCAAGCCGCGCTGAACCCCCACGCACGCGGACTTCGCGGCCCGCACGGCGAGTACCGTCCGGGCGACAAAGTCATCCAGCTCCGCAACAACTACGACAAGAACCTGTTTAACGGGGACATCGGCATAATCGCGTCCGTCGATGTCGAGGCGGGAACGCTCACCGCCAAATTCGACAACGAGACCCACACCTTCGATCGCGGCGAGTTCCTCAACCTCGCGCCCGCCTACGCGATCAGCATCCACAAGTCCCAAGGCAGCGAATACCCCGTCGTGATCGTCCCACTCCTGAAGGCCCACTTCATGATGCTCCAGCGCAACCTGATTTACACGGCGATCACGCGCGGAAAGAAAAAGGTCTTCATCGTCGGCGAACCCGCGGCCTACGGCATGGCCGTCCGTGCCAACGAGGCCCGCCTCCGCACCACCCACCTGCGCGAAAAAATCGCGGCGATCGCGATGGGGTAAGGGCGGGCCGAAGCCTCCTCTTCGCGCTCACACCAACGTCGGTTCGGCGAAAGCCAACACCCGCGGGCGCACCAATCGCTCAAAATCCTCGTAGGCCATCGTCATGATCTCGTTGTGCGTACAGGCGTTGAAGGAGATGACCTCGTCGTGAGTGAGTGACTCCGCGACTAACACCTCCATGTCGTAAAGATTTCCGAACGGCGGCATCGCACCGGTGGCGCACTGATCAAAACGGGCGACAAACTCCTCTTCCCGGGCCAGTCGAACATTCCGGGCGCCGGTCAACTCGCGCAGGTGAGCGAGGTTGATGTGCTCCGTGGACGGCAACACGGCCATCGCCAGATGAGTATCAATCCAGACGATCACCACCTTGGCCAATTCGCGGCCGGGAACATGCGCGGCTTCGGCTATGCGAGATGCACTAAAGGCCGGCCGGTGGGGTTGCACCGTGTAGTCGACGTGCGCTCGGTCGAGGTAGGCGCGAAGCAGTTTCGGTGACATGACAGACTCCTTTTTTTGGGGTTGCGGATACGTGTCGGAAGCGACCGGAAGCGGCCGTTTTTCACAGCGTCAGCATGACAAAATTCCGAATGAACGCAACCGTCCCGACAGCCCGCCCCCCTGTCGCCCGCTCCGTCGCAATGGGTTGCGACAACTCATGAGGTGTCGAATGCCCCCACGCCTCCAGACGATCGATTTTACGGCGCAACTCATCTCCATCGGCGACTTTAACGCCCCCTTCAATTCAACCCTTGGCAAGGCCGGACCGGACCGCCTTCACTCGTTGCTCCATGCCTTGGTCAACCCCTGTCGCTCCCCGCGGACGCCGCGCCACGCCCGCCCGACCGGCAGTTTCACACACCCGCTGCCGCACGCTGCTGATCATTGACAATCGGCCGCTCCAGAACGCCGCGTGGTCGGAGTTTCACGCCGCCCGAAAACGCGCCGAAAAAGCCGCCCGGGATCTTCACCGTCACGAACAAACGGATACGGTCGCCTATCAAGCCTGGCTTCACGGCACCTTCCCTGTTCTGGTCACCACATTGCGCGAACTGCACGAGCAGGTCACCACGAAGGCCCGGCAGGTCGATTCCGTCCAATGGATGGCCGCCCTGACCGGCCGGTCACTCAAGAAGCTCTGGCGCGAACTCAAGGAGCGCGAAGCCAATCCCGGGGCATTCGAAGACGAGCCGGATCCCGGCCCTGACGCAGATTCCGCCCACCCCCGATCGAGAACCTCTGCCGACGACGATGACTTCGATCCGTTCGGAGACGACTTTTTCAACGGACTTTTTGGCGAAGGACCCGGCGAACCGTTCACCGGTCCCGGTCGCTCACCTGGTGGATCGCACAACGATGCGGACGAACACTCCGTCCCGAGCCGGCGGCGTCCGGCGCCGCCCACCAACGTCGAAGCGCGAGACCTCTACCGGCGCCTCGTGCAGCACCTGCACCCGGATCGCGGCGGCGACTGGACGCCGGCGCGTGAACGCCTCTGGCATGAAGTCCAGCAAGCTTGGGCCGCCCGTGACGTAGACTGGCTCTCCCGCCTCGAAATCGATTGGGAAACCGCCAACGACACCCTCCGCCCCGATTCGTCGCTCAGCCGCCTGAGACGCGCCATCGCGGAACTCCACGCCGCCCGACGCGACACCGAACGCAAGCTCCGTGATTACCGCAGGTCATTCGCGTGGCGCTTCACGGATTCGGAGAAAAAACGTCCCCAGCTTCACCGGCGTGTGGAGACGGATCTCAACGAAGATCTCATCGCGCTCCAGCGGCAGCTCGCCTACCTCAACGCCACCATCGCCGCCTGGGAAGCCCTGCAGCCTAAACGCCGCCGCCCCGCCCGCCGCTAACGCCCCGCCTGCCGGAAAACCACTCCGAAGCGACTCGTTCCCACCAAGCCAGTTTGTCACTTATTAAGTGACAAACCCGTCCGCTCGCGGCGCAGCACCGCTTGCGCATCCTCTCGGGCATCATTGCGCCGCCTCGCCGACCGAGCACTCATGCCCGACGCTGAACACCTCGCCGTGACGCAAGCTGAGGGGATGCACACAACGCCCAAAGCCCGCCCATCGATCCAGATCAAGCGGCTCGAAATGCCGACACCAATCCCCGCAGCGCTGCACTCCCGCACTCCCCCGATAAGGTACGCGAGAGGCGATGGGATCGGCCCGCTGGTCTTCATTCATCTGGCTCACCGGGAATGGACAAACGGCACGCACCGAATGCCTCGCATCAAATCATAGCGCGTCGGACCGCGGGCTGTGTTTATTAAAAGTGAGAAGATAAGCACGGAAAAACCATCACACTAAGGACATCGAGTCATTCGGGCGATTCACGGATTTGAACAGCGGCTCGTTAATTCTCCTCCTGATGCATTCAAGAATGTTACCTGTCGGGTGCAGAACTCACAGGATCTGACGCGATATAATCCGAACAAACGCGCAGCGACGACGACGTGGCGTGTGGTGGATGCCGGCAAGCTGTTCCCAAGTCTTTCGTCCGCAAGAGCGTTGACTACCCGTCACCTCCCCCATGACGTGCCACACGAGGATTGCCACTCTCCGACAGTATCGCCGTTCCATCATCTCTCACACTATGCCCGGTCGCCTCCTTTTGTTCTTGGGAATGTTAATCATGATCAGTCTCGGCTATTTCATGTTGAGGAGCTCATCCCGCGTGACGCCTTCAGTCTCCGAAACGGTTTCAGCTCCCGCCTCGCCCACCAATCCAGACGAAACCGTACAGCCGCGTCCCGTATCCGAAAATGCCACGGCGGACGTGCAGCCACCCGTGCCTACGCACCGCCCCACCTCCGTCCGGATCCGCGCCGGCCAGGCGATTCCCGAAATTTTCCCTCATCAAGCCGAGCGAGATATCATCCAAGCTCTCGTGAGCAAGTATGAGGTGCGTCAGGTGCCGGAAATTGCGAGCTATCTGAGCCACAAGGACGCCACTGTTCGTGAGGCGGCCCGTCTGGGACTGATGCAGTTGGGCTATAGCGAAGCCGTGCCCTACCTAAAAGCAGCCCTGATCAAAGCTTCGGATGAAGAAGCCGAACAACTTCAGGCTGATATCGAATTCCTATCACTTCCGACCGCAGAGATACGCTAGGCCGTAGGCTTGGTGTTTAGCAGTACACTGCTTGGTTTCGCGGGCCTGACGGAGTGCGAGCAAGCAAGGTAGGAGACCTGTCGCTACGCCTAGGCGCCGTCTTCCGAAGGAAACCACGGCTTTGCTAACGAAACTTTTACATTGCAATTACCTGCAATTAACTCGCCTGTCGCGCAACCACCCAATTAGAAAAGCGATACATTTTTCCTATGCCAAACTCCTCATCCTATCGATCACTCGCTCTCATCGCGGCAGTTCTAGGCTCGGCGTTGAGTGCTTCCGCACAATTCGTCGACCTCGTGACCGAGGCTCCTGTCACGATTCAAGTCACGATGCAGAGCACCGTAACCGCGATCACGACGACCGCCGCTACTCGTACCGCTCCCGCCACAACCTCTCGCAAGACCACTACGAAAAGCACCCGGCTTACCAATCTGCAAGTCCTCCAGGAACTCGTGGCTGAAGGAATCATTCCCGGCAACTCCGCGATCGGATGGAGTCTTGTCGCCGTGCGTGATGCGCCGGCGGACCTTGCTTTCGTAGATGCAGGCTTCAACCTCTATGCGGTCAAGGGCACCACGCGAGTAGCCGTACCCAAGAGCAAGTTCGAAGTCACCGCCCTCGGCGTTGTCGCCAAATACGTCGAAAGACATCAAGGCCGCTACGTCTACAGCTCAAAGGGGACAGTCACTAATCACGCGTCTTATGCATACACGCCTGCCTACAGAGTCGGGAGCTCCGACTACGTCGTTACCGAATCCGCAAGCGACGGGTTCGCCAAGGTGAACTTCGTCACAAAGGACTTCTCCGATGGCCATGAGGTTTTCTTTTATGCCATCAACTCGGCTTCGGTGACCAGCAAAGGCGGTTTTTCAGGAACAGTGACCGTGGGAGAAGGAGATCCGGAACCAACCTCGGGATTATTCTCCATCTCGGTCAGCGTCGGCGCGGCGAAGCTGGTTCCTGCCTCTCTGTATCCGGACGTGGCAACTTTTCTCGTGAATGAATACGAATGGGTTTACTGACCTGCGGCCACATTCACCCCAACACACACTTCTTCATACCATGAAATCAATTTCACGTATCTTATTGGCCGGGTTTATCACGGCTTCGGCGCACTCGTTGGCCCCAGCCGCATCCACTCCGTATTTGGAAACGATGCCGGCCACGTTTCTCTGGAAGTTTAACATCACCGGAGTCGGCTCCAGCCGCATCCCAGAACCGATCGAGACCACGGTCATCGAAGATCCCGAAGCCCTCATCCCCACCGATCGCATCACCACGGATACGGGCGCTCCCGTCACCTATTCAGGAGGTAATGGCAATCAGGCATTCTTCGTTCAACACCTGCTTCGGGCGGTTCTGGAAGACTATGCCGTACGGTCGGTAGAAACAGAAGATGCCGATGAAGCCACCAGACTCGAAGGCGAAATCGAATACTTGAAAAAACACCTGAACGACAAATGGGAACTCACGCTGGTGCGCCTCCCTCAAGCCTCGGTCGCCGAAGCGCTAAATTCGCCTTATTGGGTGTTTCTCAGCAAGATCGACTTCCTTCAGAACCGTGCTTTGAGAGCTTACGATACCGGTATGCGCATTGTTCCGAAATACTCCGCCGGCACCATCACGGAAACGCTTGGTTCCGAAACCGTGGTAAAGGTCGCCGGGAACGTGACCACTTATTTCCAACTTGAGTTCGAAAGCACTTATGGAGCCGATCCGCTCCATGCGGTAGATCTCGACGCCCGTAGAACAAACTACGAAACGAAGTCTTACAACACCTCCGGCGAACGGTGGCATGCCTTCGGTCGCGGCTATATGACCTATACGTTGCGCAGCACCGCAGGCGCCCCCCTCGCGGTTGCCCCCGCCAAGATGAAAGCCACCGCCTTCGGAAGCTGGATCCACACCATTTTCTCAACCGAGGACTTTGAGACGTTCGGCGGAACCGCCCCGCTCAGCATTCGCATGGGCGAAGTAAAGTACCAGCGGAGTGAGTTCTTTCCCGACTTCACGCTCTGAACGGACGTAGTAGAGCCCACAGACTATTCAAACAGCACAACCCGATTCGACGCCAAGGGCGCGAATCGGGTTTTTTATGCCAGTTGGATACCCGTCCCATCTGGATGATTGCCTATCGGGGCAGATGCATTCCGGTTTGATGAAACCCCCTTCATTGCGGGAAGTGTCCCGAATCGTCCCGTTTCCAACCTTTCCGATTCTTAACCCTTCGCCAACTTTCACTGAACCTCGACTCTGACGCAGAGTCACACGCCCATTCCTTTTCCAATGAATCTCATCCGCCTTTTTCTGTGCGCGCTGACCGTATCGGCCTTCACCCTCCACGCCGCCGATACTCCTCCCCCGGTCGCACCTGTCATCGTCGACGGTTTCACCTACGTTAAAACCCTCGGCGGCATCTCCGAATACACGCTCAACGCCAACGGCCTTCAGGTCCTCGTCCTGCCGGAACACTCCGCGCCCGTCGCCACCTTTATGGTGACCTATCGCGTCGGCTCACGCAACGAAGTCACCGGCACCACCGGGGCGACCCATCTGCTCGAACACCTTATGTTCAAGGGCACGCCCAACTTCAACCGCGAGAAGGGCAACAGCGTCGACCAACTCCTCGAACGCGTCGGTGCCCAATACAACGCCACCACTTGGCTCGATCGCACCAACTATTACGCCAATCTCGGCAAGGATCACCTTGAGGCCTACATCGCCATCGAGTCCGACCGCATGCGCAACCTCTGGCTGCGCGAGTCCGACCGCCGCCCCGAGATGACCGTCGTGCGCAACGAATTCGAGATCGGCGAAAACAACCCGATCCAAGCCCTCGACAAAGAGATCAACGCGGCCGCTTTCGTCGCCCATCCCTACCATCATTCGACCATTGGCTGGCGCAGCGACATCGAGAACGTCTCCATCGAAAAGCTGAAGGAGTTCTACGACACCTTCTACTGGCCCGACAACGCCACCGTCACGATCATCGGCGATATCCAGCCCGCCAACGCGCTCGCCCTTGTCAAAGAATACTACGGCGCCATCCCCAAGTCTCCGGAACCCATCCCGCAACTCTACACCGAGGAACCCGCGCAATCCGGTCCGCGCCGCGTCGTCGTCAAACGCGCCGGCCAGCTCGGCGTGGTCGGCATCGCCTACAAGACGCCCGCCGCACGGCATCCCGACATGCCCGCCCTTCAAGTTCTCGGCACGATCCTCACCTCGGGTAAAAACAGCCGTCTCTATCGCGCACTCACCGACAAGAACCTCACCACCAGCGCAAGCGCCGACGTCGGATTTTTCCACGACCCATCGCTCACCACGATCTACGCCAGCCTCGCCCCCGGTGCCTCGCATGAGGAGGTCGAAAAAATCACCCTCGCCGAACTCGACCGCGTGAAAAAGGACGGCGTGAGCGACATCGAAGTCGCCTCGGCCATCAGCCAGTTGATCGCCTCCTCGGCCTACGCCCGCGACGGTGCCTTCGCCGTTGCAAGCACCCTCAACGAATACATCTCCAGCGGAGACTGGACGCTCTACACGACCCTTGATGACGCAATCAAGCAGGTCACGCCCGACGACGTAAAACGCGTGGCCAACACCTACCTCGGCGAAGATCACAGCACCACCGGCTGGTTTGTCCCGATCCGCACACCCGAAGCCACCGAATAACTCCGCCCCTCTTTCTCTTTCCTCTTTATCTTAATCTTTCTCACTCCGCTCCCACCGGTGCCGAAGCCGGCCGGAGCCCGACGAAAGAAAAAGATTAAGATAAAGAGAAAGAACCGGAAAACACCGACCAACTGCCTCCGCCCCCACTCTTTCCCGTTCCATGAAACGCCTCCACCTTCCCCTTCTTGCCTCCTGCCTGCTCCTTATCGCCCCTCTTCACGCCGGTGTCGCCGATCAAGCCGTTCGCACCCGTGTCGCCAGCGTCGACGTGATCGCCTGCAAAACCGGTGTGCAGGACGTCGTCACGTTCCGCGGCTCGCTCCCCGCCGGCGATTCATTCGCACCCAAAGACAATCTCGCCGTCGCCTCCCTGGTCGGCGGCATGCTGGACAAAGGCACCACCACGCAGGACAAATTCGCCATCGCCCAAAAGCTCGACGCCGTCGGCGCCGGTCTCTCGTTTTCGGTCGGCGACACAATGGTCGTCTTCAACGGCAAGTGCTTGCGCAAAGATGTGCCCCTCGTCGTCGGTCTTCTCGCCGAACAACTCCGCTCTCCCGCCTTTTCCGAAGAGGAGTTTTCCAAGCTCAAAAAACAAATCGCCGGCCGCCTCCAACGCGCGCTCGAACAGACCGGCTACCGTGCCGGCCAGGCCTTCGCCGCGACGATCTACCCGCCCGATCACCCCAACTACGAACCCTCCACCGAGACGTTCCTCGCCGCGCTCGAAACCGCCACCGTCGCGGACCTCCGCGCCTTTCACCAAAAACACTACGGCCCCGCCGAACTCACCCTCGTCGCCGTCGGCGATGTTGATATCGACGGCCTGAAAACCGAAATCGAAAAGTCCTTCGCCGGCTGGAACGGCGGCGTAAAGCGCCCCGATTATCCGCGCACCACCGCCAGGACCGACGCCGATCGCGACCAGACGATCTTCATGGCCGACAAGCCCAACATCAGCGTGATCCTCGGCCAGGCCAGCGGACTTCGCTACACCGACCCCGATGCGCTTCCGTTGCGTATTGCCACGACGATTCTCGGCAGTGGTTTCACCGGACGCCTGATGGCGACGGTGCGTGATCAAGAAGGCCTCACCTACGGCATCGGCGCGCGCATCGGCAACGACACGTTCACCGACGGCGACTGGCGCATCGTCGCCAACTTCGCGCCCAACCTCCTCGAACAAGGCCTCGCGTCGACACGCCGGGAATTGAAGTCCTGGTATGAACAAGGAGTCACCGCCGCCGAAGTCGAACGAACCAAAACGAACCTCGCCGGCAGTTTCCAAGTCGGCTTGGCGACCACCGACGGACTCGCCGGCACGATTCTCTCGGCCGTCCATTACGGGTATCCGTTGACCTGGATCGATGAATATCCTCAACGGCTCAACGCCGTGACTCTGGAACAGGTCAACTCCGCGATCAAAAAGCACCTCACCCCGGACAACTTCGTCCTCATCAAAGCCGGCACCGTGCCGACCGCGGCAAATTGAAAAAGAAAACACGGCGTCCCGCCGTTCCGACTCTTTCGCTTTCCTCTTTATCTTTCTCCCTCCCTGACCAAAGCGAACGATTAAGAGAAAGACGAAAGACGGGGACGCCCTATTGAGGGGTCGTTTCCGTCCTACCTCCGGAGTTGGCTTTTGCCTGACGACCTGAGAGCGTGCCCGCCGCATATGAAGTCCGTCCTCGATTTTAAAGCGCGCAAGGGCAAGGGCCGTATCAGCATGTCCACCGCGTATGCGCATTGGGAAGCTCGCTTCCTCGCCGCCTCACCGGTCGACTGTGTACTCGTGGGCGATAGCGTCGCCACCGTCGTCGACGGCGAACCGACAACCTTCGCGACCACGCCCGAAATCATGGCTCGTCACACCGCGGCTGTCGCCCGCGGCCTCGCCGGAAGCAAGTTCATCATCGCCGATTTCCCCTTCCTCGCCGTGCGCAAGGGCATCGTCGCCGCCGTCGAATGCGCCAGCCTCCTCATGCGCGCCGGAGCCCACGCCGTCAAAATCGAGGGCATCGACGGACACGAGGATGTCGTCCGCCACCTCGTCCAGTCCGGCGTGCCGGTCATCGGACATCTCGGCCTCACCCCTCAATCCGTCAACGCGCTCGGAGGTTACAAAGTCCAGGGCAAAACGGATGCCTCCGCCGCCGATCTCCTGCGGCAGGCCCGCGCGGTCGAAGCCGCCGGCGCCTCCGGCCTGGTGATCGAATGTATCCCCGCCGAGCTCGCCCGCGATATCACCGAGGCGCTCACCCTTCCCGTGATCGGCATCGGCGCGGGTCCGCATACCGACGGGCAGGTGCTCGTCTTCCACGACATGCTCGGCCTTAACCCCGGGTTCTCGGCGAAGTTTGTCCGCACCTTCGCCGACGGAAACAAAACCGTTTCCTCCGGTCTCGCCGCCTTCGCCGAAGCCGTCGCCGACGGCAGTTTCCCGAGCAAAAAAGAATCCTACTGAGCCCGCCAAATAAGCCTGATCGGTCTTGCTTGGTCTCACCAGTTCCCATCCGCCTTCCATGATCCCCTCCGACCGCAAGCCCCGCCTGCTCATCCTGCTCTCCGGCTCGATCTCCTGTTATAAGGCCTGCTTCGTGATCTCGCATCTCGTGCAGTCCGGCATCGAGGTGCGCACCGTGGCCACTCCCTCCGCACTCCAATTCATCGGGAAGGCCACGCTCGAGGGCCTCACCGGACACCCGGTCGCCAGCGACATGTGGGAATCGGGTCGGGCGATGGAGCACATCAACCTCGCTCGCTGGGCCGATCTCGCCCTCGTTTGTCCGGCCACGGCGAATACCATCAACCGCCTCTCCGCCGGCATGGCCGACGACTTGGTCGGCAGCTTGTTCCTTGCCTGGGAGATCCAGAAAAAACCATGGTGGATCGCCCCCGCGATGAATGTCGCGATGCTCAACCACCCGCTCACCCAGGCATCGCTTCAAAAACTGTCCAACGTCGGCGTGCGCGTGCTTCCCACCGATTCGGGCCCGCTCGCCTGCGGCGAGGAAGGCGCCGGCCGCCTGCTTGAACCCGGGAAAATCATCACCGAAGTCCTCGTGCAGCTCGGCACCAAGATCGCGTAAGATTCCTTCTCGTTCTCTTACTCGTTCTTCGTTCTCGTTCTCGAGTTCCGCACCCTCCGCCCGCCGGGCAACCCGAGAACGAGTAAGAGAACGAAGAACGAGAACGATTCTAACCATGCGCATCCTGATCACCTCCGGTGCAACCCGTGAACCCATCGATGCCGTGCGGTTCCTGTCCAACATCAGCACCGGCCGCACCGGCGCGCTGTTGGCCGAAGCCCTCGCGCAATACGGACACGCTGTGACCTTGCTCCACGGAGAAGGTGCGGTGCGCCCGACATCCGCGAGTGTCTTGGCCACCGAAGCATTCTCCTCCACCGAAAATCTTCAGAAACAGCTCAGACGCCTGCTCGGCACGGGCAATTACGACGCCGTCATCCACGCCGCCGCCGTCTCCGATTATCGACCGGCCCAGACGCGCGACGGCAAGATGTCGTCCTACGCCCCCGAGCTCACGCTGCATCTCGTGCCCACTCCGAAGCTCCTGCCCGAGCTCAAACATTTCGCCCCGCGTCCACTCACAGTGATCGGTTTCAAACTCACCGCCGGCGCCAACGCGGAGGAACGGGGTTCCGCCGTGAAGAAGCTCTTCGCCGCCGGAACCGTGGACGCCGTCATTCACAACGACATGGACGACCTCGCCACGGGGGACGCGCGCCCCTTCCACGCCTGGCGCGCAAAACACCCCGCGCCCGAACCGCTCGCTGGCATCGACGCGCTGGCCGCCTGGCTGCACGCGTTCATCGAAACGTAGCGTGGTCAGCCCAGCGTGCGAACGCGTGCCCAAAACGGCGCGAGGTCCAAGACCCGACGTTCGCGCATCGCGTTGTCGATCGCTTCGCACACCACGAGGGAGTTCAGACCTTCCTGAAAACCGGCTGAAGGCGGACGGAATCCGGCCATGCACTCGGCAAGTTCGCGAGCCATCGGATCGTCGGCTCCGGCATGGCCATCGATCGTAATCGGCTCGATGATCTCGACCGGATCATCCCACCCCACCCGGCGCAGTTCGATCCGGCCGGTGTACGCGTCGAGACGAAGGGTGCCTTCGCTCCCGAGCAGATAAAAGCGTCGCTCCGGAATGGCGGCCATGCAATGCGTGTGAAACGTCGCGCGAATCCCGCCGCCGAATTCAAGCAGCGCAACCTGGTGATCCACGATGTCCTTTTCGGCCGTGAAGGGGTTTTCCCTGTTCGGGTCCACCCAGCTCTCGAAAGCGGCCTTGCCCTCGGGCGACGGACCAATGCGCGTTTGATGAAACGCGTTTTCGGGTGTGAAAAAAGTGCAGCCACCAAAACTGGCGACGCGCGCCGGCAGATCACCGGAAAGCCACAAGGCTATATCGATATCATGGCAGCACTTCTCGAGAAGATGCGATCCGGCGTTCTTCGTGAACCGGCGCCAGTTGCCATGAATGTAACCGCCGTGATTGAAACCGAGCGTCTCGTTGAATTCGAACGACAGCAGCCGGCCAATGCGTCCCTCGTCGATCAGCCGGCGGGCCATCCGATAAAGTGGCGAGTAGCGCAGTACCAGCCCGAGCGCGAAGAGACGTCCGGAGGCGCGCCAGGCCGCGTGCATCCGCGCCGCGTCGTCGAGCGAAAGGGCCAGCGGTTTTTCACAAAAGACATGTTTGCCCGCGGCGAAAGCGGCGACGGCGTGATCCGCGTGGTGGCAATTCCACGAACCGATGAAAACCCAATCAACATCCTCGCGGGCGCAAAGGCCGGCGGCATCGGCACAGTCGGCGGCATCCGGAGCGCCCAGGCATTCACGCGCCCGCTCGCGAGCCGCAGTATCCGGATCGCAGAGCGCCACCACCGTCACCCCGGGCGCGTGGCGGCGGATGTTTTCAATGACCGTGCAAATACGGCGACCGGAGCCGATCACCCCGATGCGAGCCGTGGCAGGAATGACTGAAGTCGAGGACGGAAGGGATGCGACGGAAGACGACATGGAGTCAAACTACCACAACCCGACCGCTTCCACGATGGACAGCGCGGCGTTTCATTTGGCAAAACCGATGATATGAAACGTCGAATCAAGACCACGACGGAACGCCTGATCGCCGGCATGCCGGATCCGGACGACTACTTTCGCGGGTTGCGTCGCCCGGCGGACGCCCTGCCGGACAACGTGCTGCTTTTTACGCGGCGTGACGCCCGTTGGCTCAGACCGACCAGCGTCACGTCGGCCTTTCATCAGCGCTGGGTGTTGATCGTGGCGTTGGCCGGCCGAGGCACGGTCGTGTTGGACCGAAAACCGTATTCGCTTCGGGCGGGAGAGGTGCTCCTCGTGCCGCCGCTGCATCTACACGCCTATGACAACCTGGATGGGCGACTGACCTGGCTGTTCACGACCTTTGAGTGGCCGGGTCACACCGCGATGGGTGAGGCGTGGCGCAGCGCACGCCGGCTGGATGCGACGGCGCGCACGCGGCTCGACGCGTTGATCAAAGAATGGCGCGCGCGCCAGCCGGATGGGTTGCTGGCCGCGGCGCATTTGCTGACGTTGTTGCGCCGGCTGTTTCCGCGAACGGAGAAACCCCGGCAATCCGAGCCGGCGGCGCAAGGAGGATTGATCGCAGCTGTGCGCGCGGCGGCGGAGGCCGAGCCGACGGGCAAGCTGCGCGCACTCGCCCGCCGGGTGGGCCTGAGCGAGAGCCACTTGCGGGCACGGTTCAGAAGCGAGGCGGGCATCAGCTTGGGTCGCTACCTGCGGGAATCGCGGTTACGACAGGCGGCAATCTGGCTGCGCGAGGAAAACATCAGCGTCAAAACGGCGGCCGAGCGGGCCGGCTACCCGGACATTTATGCGTTTAGCCGGGCGTTTCGACGTTCGCTAGGAGTGCCGCCATCCCAAGTGCGCATCCCTAAATAGAAAAGGAAGGACCCCGAATCGGGCCCCCCACCCGGTCCAAGGTGGCCAAAATGAGGTTAGCTATCTTATTCCACACCAGATGAGCAATCCAGTTTGTCACTTATTAAGTGACAAACTGGATCGAGTGTTGGGCTTCAACACGGCACCGAGAATCAGGCAGGCGGTAGCAGATCAGCCTCCAAGAGTAGGGCAAAATTCACCCGCTGCGTTGACACTGAAACTGAGTCTCAGTCATAACTGAGCTTCACATGAACACCGATCCGCGACTCCAACGTCCGCGTATGCCCCTCACCGAGCTCCCCACCGGGGCGGCTGGTCGCGTATGCGCGTTGGACGGAGCGGCCGACGTCTGTCAGCGACTCCGCGAAATGGGCTTTTGCGAATCCGCGATCATCCAAAAAATCTCCGGTCACAGCACGCTCCTTTGCCAAGTCTGCGACATGCGAGTCGCTCTCGGCGAAGGCGTCGCCCGGCATGTCACCGTGGAACTCATCCGCGGCTGAGTTTCTGATGCGGATGTCAACCCACAGGCCCGCCTCCGAGGCAGGGATGGACCGCCGGGCCGTCCGCTTCGTGTTGCACGCCCGTCCAGTGATTCCCGGCGGGCCCAGCGGTTCCGCCCTACCCGTTTACCATGGCTGATCTCGTCACGCTTTCGTCCCTCGCCGTCGGCTCCAGCGCCGTGTTGCGAGAGTTCCCCAAGCAAGGCGTCGCCTTTCTTCGCCTGCGCGAGATGGGCATGCTACCCGGCACCACGCTCACCCTCGTCCGCACCGCCCCGCTCGGCGACCCGATCGAGATCAAGGTGCGCGGCTACAGCCTCACCCTTCGCAAATCCGAGGCCGATCACGTCATGGTCGAGCCGGCCGCCGGCTCGACCATGAAAATGACCAATTTCCAATGACCACTGCCCAATGGACCATCACGTGAATCTCCGACCTGCTTCGCTCACGCCACTCACGCGGCCACGCACTCCACACACAACCCCGTCCACGGGTCATTGGTCATTGGACATTGGTCATTCCTGCTCAACCGGCGAGGCGCGCACATGAACCCTCCGCCCACCCAACCCGCTCCCGCGCGCGCCCCGGCTTCGGTCTACGCTCTTGTCGGCAATCCGAACTGCGGCAAATCCACGCTCTTCAACGCACTCACCGGCCTGAAACAAAAGGTGGGCAACTACCCGGGCGTCACCGTCGAACGCAAGGTCGGCACCACCTATACGCAACACGGGCATCCGCTCACGCTCATCGACCTGCCGGGAACCTACTCCCTCGCCGCGCGCTCCCCCGACGAGGCCGTGACCCGCGACGTGCTTCTGGGTCGTCGAGCCGACACCGCGATGCCGGATCGCATTGTCTGCGTCGTCGATGCCACCAACCTCGAACGCAATCTCTACCTCGTTCACCAGATCCTCGATCTCGGTCGTCCCGTAATTCTCGTCCTCAACATGATGGACGTCGCCGAGCAGGCCGGACTCAAGATCCACACCTCGCGCCTCGAGCACATCCTCGGCATCCCGGTGATCGCCTGCGCCGCCTCGAGCGGACGCGGTCTCATCGATCTCAAGCTCGCCCTCAGCCGCACCGACCTGCCGCTCTCGCGTCATGCGTGGGACATCCCGCCGGCGATCGCGCCCGCGGTTTCGGAGTTGCAGGCCTCGCTCCAGGACAACGACGACAAGCCTCCGCTCATCGCCCGGGCCGAGGCGTTGTTGCTCCTCACCGACCAGGACAGCGTGCGCGTGGCCGGCTCGACCCCGCTCTCCGCCCGCACGCGGGAAATCCTCCAGCACTGGGAAAACCGCTGGGCTGCGGACGGCACCGACTGGGCCGCCGCGCTCGTCAACGCCCGCTACGACAGCATCGGCCTTCTCACCGCCGACATCGTCAGCACCGCCTCGACCGCACCGGTCGGCCCAAGCCGCAGCGATCGCATCGACGCCTGGGTCACGCATCCCGTCTGGGGCTGGTGCATCTTCGGCGTGATCATGGCGACGATGTTTCTGAGCATCTTCACCTTCGCCGGCATTCCGATGGGCTGGATCGAAAGCCTCGTCGCCACGATCTCGGCAGGCGTCTCCGATCTTATTCCGCCCGGCGAGTTGCATGACCTGATCATCGACGGCGCCATCTCCGGCGTGGAAGGCGTGATCATTTTTCTCCCTCAGATTCTGATTTTGTTTCTCTTCATCGGACTGTTGGAGAGCACGGGCTACATGGCGCGCGCCGCCTTCATCATGGACCGCCTGATGAGCAAAGTGGGCCTCAACGGCCGCAGCTTTATTCCGCTGCTCGGCTCCTATGCCTGCGCGATTCCCGGCATCATGGCGGCGCGCACGATCGAGCAACCCAAGGACCGTCTCGTCACCATCCTTGTCGCGCCTTTCATGAGTTGCTCGGCGCGCCTGCCCGTTTACCTGCTGCTGATCGCCGCGCTCGTACCCGAAGAGCAAGTGCCCGTCGGACCGAAGATCCTCATCATGCTGCTCATGTATGCGCTCGGCACCTTCGGCGCGTTTGGGTTCGCGTGGTTGTTTAAGAAGACACTCCTGCGCGGCGCGCCTCCGCTGATGATCATGGAGCTGCCGCCTTATCGTCTGCCGCGGATACGCGACGTGTTGCTGCAGATGATCGAGCGCGGCGGTTTGTTCGTGAAGCGCGCGGGCACGATCATTCTCGGCCTCTCCATCGTGCTCTGGTTCTTGGCCAATTATCCGAAGGTTCCTGAGAACCAGCCCGAGGTGGATCCACTCTCCTACAGCATGGCGGGTCGCGCCGGCCATGCCCTTGAGCCGGTGATCGCCCCGCTGGGCTTCGATTGGCGCATCGGCATCGGACTCATCCAATCGTTCGCCGCGCGCGAGGTGTTCAACAGCGCGATGGGCGTGATTTTCGCGGTCGAAGAAACCGGCGACGAAGAGGAAACCCGCACCCATCTGCGCGACGCGTTGCGCGCCGCCGAACGACCGGACGGGAGCAAGCTCTTTACCCCGTTGATCTGTCTCAACCTGATGGTGTTTTATGTCTTCGCGATGCAGTGCATCAGCACGATCGCCGTCGTCAAGCGCGAGACCAACTCCTGGCGCTGGCCGTTGTTCCAACTGGGATACATGACGGGCTTCGCGTGGTTCGTCTGCCTGCTCATCTACCAAGTCGGCCACACGTTGGGCTATTGAATGATTTGGGTGTAGATTGGAACCATGGATAACTGGCAAACACCGCTCGCGCTTCTGGTGGTGGCCGTGACCATGGCGCTGTTGGTGCGCGGCGTGTGGAAACGCCGCCACAAACCCGGTTCCGGCTGCGGCGGCGGCTGCTGCCCGACGGATGATTTCAAGACGAAGCTAAAGAAGTAGTCGGGGAACGCGTCCAGTCTGAGGAGGGCGCTTTCCCTTACTTAACAGAGCGTGGAGTTGCCATCATCGGATGGCGGAGTTTTATCCCTGTCATGAATCAGAAGACCACTGAAGCCGACCGCATCCAGGCGGCCATTTACCGCAAAATGGCACCGGAACAGCGGCTGGCCCAAGCGGTGCGCATGAACCGGCAGATGAGGGCTTTGATGGACGCGGGCCTGCGTCAGCAAAAACCTTCTTGGACGGAAACCGAGCGCCATCGTGAAATCGCCCGCCGTATTCTGCATGCCTCCACAGGATGAGATTGCTCTGTTTGCGAGCCGGCTCAACCGGCTTGGCGTGCCTTACATGGTGACGGGAGCCACCGCAGCGATCGTTTACGGCCAACCGCGTGTAACCAACGACATCGACGTCGTGCTGGCCCTAGACTCCGCAGCCGTGTTCCGACTGGAAGAATGTTTTCCCGAAACCGAATTTTACATCCCTCCCGAGTCTGTCGTCCGCGTAGAGCAAGGCCGCCGGCAACGCGGGCACTTCAACATCATTCATCATGAAAGCGGCTACAAAGCCGACGTCTATCTTGCGGGTGAGGACCCGCTGCATACGTGGGCACTGCCCCTGCGCCGTGAACTCACTTGGGGTGACGAAATCATGATGGTGGCCCCGCCCGAATACGTAATCGTGCGCAAGCTGGAGTATTTCCGAGAAGGCGGATCGCCCAAGCATCTACTGGATATTCGCGCGATGCTGGCGGTCACCGACGTGGACCGCACCGATATCACCCACTGGGTTGATATCCGCGGGCTGGCTGGAGAGTGGGCGCAGGTTTAACGGCCCCAAAACCCCCTTCATCGCCGGTTATCCAAATCGTGAGCCGACTCGGGATGCTCGCGCATGTAGTTGCTGATTTCCCGACGCACGATTTGCACCTCCCACGGGTCGAAGCCGGGCTTGCCCCGTCGTTGCTCCAGGACCTCACGTCGCTCCAGCAACGCATCCAGACCCGCGCCTTCTTCAGGCGTCACCTCTCCGCTGAACATCGCATCAAGCGCCCGATCACATTCCTCCAACTTCCCGCGGGATTTCAGCCACCAGTGCCCGGCGGCCATCGCGGCGAAAAATCCCATCGCCTTCAAACTCTCCAAAATCGATCCATTGCGCAGCGCGATCACCCCGAACAGCAGGCCGCAAAAAAAGAAGACGTACCGGGCGGCAAAGATAAACCGCACCAGCATCTCGGCCGGGGTATTAAGACGGGAATCGCGTCGGCTCATGGCGTTGCGCGGGAAGTGAAAGAGTTGGGTTCGCGGGCTGCCCGAAAGAATAAACCGCCTCCTTTCCGGCGCAAATTCGAGGGGGCGTTACCGCCATGAAAAGAACGAATCCATGCGGTCACTACGTGGCGGAACAAAATCGCGAAGCGCTTCCACTGCGAGAGACCGCCGCACGAGAGACCCGACGATTTCCGTCGGGTCTCCGGCTTATGATAATTACTCCAGCGGCTGGACGCCGAGGGTGCCGTCGAGGCTCTTACGATAATCGGCGGTCTGCACACGGGCCAACTCGGTCTTGGCGCGGATCAACCGCGGCTTGAGCGCGAGGCGGGCCGCCACATCGGAATAGCCATCTTGATCCAGAACGGTTTCCAAACTCTTGACGTGATGCGTCCAGAGCGTGGTCTCGGCCTTCTGCTTCGCATCCAAGCGGGCACGATACCAGTCGCTGCCCAGCAGGTGCTCGCGCGTGAACAGGCCGCGTACTTCGGGAGCGTCGAGTCCATGGCCGGCGGCGGTCTTGCCCTTGGCCATGATTTCGAGAAGCGCCTTCAGCGGCGGGCAGGCCATCGCAATGCTTCCGTCGGCGAAGTAACTTTCGGCGACGCGCTGGTGGGTCGTGACAATCGTGTCCACGCCATCGGCGAAGATGTCCATGTCCTGCTGCTCGGGACGGAGCATCTCGTCGGTGAAGACGACGTGCGGATGCGGGAACACGCGACCGAAGTAAATGCGCACGAAACGCGTGGTGATACGATAGCCGAGACGGCTGGCGTAGACCATCTTTCCGCGGTGCTCGAAGTCGAGGAGCTGTTCAAAGCAGCCGTCGGCGATGAGGGCGGCGGCGGAACGCTCCTGCTCGGTCATGCGCGAGAAGATCTCGGGCACAAGAAGGGAGACGTCATGGTCGACGCGGACCTTCGGGCCGACGCAGCCGGCGGAGGAGAGGAACACGTCGTGGCCGGTGAGGATCGACGAAACGAGCGCGGCGTTGAGATCGATGATCGGAGGGAGCGCGTTGAAGGGCCCCTTGGTCAGCGCACCTTCACTGCCGGCGCCGGTCGTCGAAGGCGATTTGCCCGTCATCGAGCTGATGAACTCCATGAAGAGTTCAGGCAGTTCGAGGTGATGGATCGGATTGAAGCAGCAGAGCGCGCGAACACCGGGTTCGGGCGGATTGTTGCGTCGGCCGGGAACGACCACGTTGACCGGCGTGAGCACCGGCGCGTCGGCGGACAGGCGGCGGTGCAGGCGCAGCCCGAGGTGGGCGAGCGCGGTGGCACGCGGGTTGGCCACATCCGGACGGAGTTGCAGATAGCGCGGATTTTTCGAGGGTTTGCCACCAACGATGCGCGGATGTGCGCTCGACACGAAGTAAGCGGGCGAGCCCTTGGTGGCCGCGGCCTTGCGAACCAGATTTTGCATCGGCTCGGTGTAGGCCGAGAAGCCAACCGCGTCCTCGATGAATGCATGCGCATCACCGGCGGTGAGCGGCTCGTAATTCGAGAGAAACGTGCCGGGCGTCGAAATGTCGGCCTCGGCCTGCTTGTCGTAGCCGCGATGAATGGCGTCGTCGGGGCGCTGGAAGAGACGAGCCTCGCAGTTCTGGACGAACTTGAGGGAGCGCGCCGGGACTGAGGAAGACGGGGTGCTCGCGACGCCCACGTTTACCGCGGATGCGGGAGCGACCACGCTCGCGGTGATGTCGTCTTCCATCTGCACCTTGGCCGCCGGATGGAAGTCGTGGCGGAGGCCGAACACGCGCCAGGAGCCGTCTTCTTCGTAGCCGACACGGAGGGTGTTCACGACAAGCTTGCGACCATCGAGCTTCAGCTCGTAACCGGGCCGGCCGTTGATGGTGTCGACCGAGAAGTGATCGCGCCAGGTGCTGCCCCACTCGGCCTTGTGGTAACGCTTCACCACGAAGACGAGTTCCTTGACGTGGCGGGGAATCGCATTGAGCCAGGAATTGTAGGCGTCCGTATAGTCGCGGCGGGACGGCGTGAGGAGTTTGATCACGCTGCCAAGCGTACGTTCGGGACTGAGGATAGGACGTTTGTCGGTGCCGGCGCGGGCAGGATCACGGAAACGATCGGAATAGTCGCGAGCGAGGAGCGCGGTCACGTTATCGAAGTCGCGTTCGAAGTCGGCAAGGAAGACGTGGCCGGGCAGAATGGCGTCGGAGATGGCCTTGGATATCTCGGATTTGCCGCCGCCGGAAACGGTGCAGGGTTTGTGGCAGAGGGTGGTTTCGGCGACGGTGCCGACGAGACGCCACTGACCGCGTTCACCACGGATGGGCTCCATATGGACGCGGTAACCGCTGGGGCGCACGTAGGTTTTCCCGGCGAGAAGTTTGATCTGGCGGGCAGCACCAGTGTTGTCGGTCCAGGAGATGCGCTGTTTGCGCAGGTCGAAGTGCGTGGCCTCGGGAACGAGGAGGGTATCCGAGTCCTTCACCGAAACGGCGTGGCCCTCGGGCAGCGGAGTCCATTCTCCGGGATCACGGGCGAGAACGGCGCCGATCGTGTAGTCTCCGGACTTCTCGGTGTAGCCGGCAAAATCTTCGCCGAGATCGTAGCTGGGGAACACCAGGGCGCCGCCGGCGTGTTCCTCTTCGGCGAGACCGTAGAGGTTGGCGGCATAGCTGATCTGCGTCTTCACCTCTTTCTTGCAGTACCCGTAATAGTTGTCGGCGATGAGGGTGACAATGATGCCGCGAGCATCGCGGGCGCAGAGTTTGAATGCGCTGCCGTTATTGTAGAGTTCGTCCTCGGTCTTCCAGCACATGCCATCGCGGCGCTGGCGCGGAGTCGCAAGGTCCCAATGCGGCAGACCAACGAGATGCTTGCGCACACCGACGAGGTGCGGCGCGAGAATCACGCACCCCGTGTGACCCGTCCAGCCGTCGACATCGAGGGCGGCATCGTTTTCCGCCAGGTAGGGGTCGCCGGCGTTGCCGAAGATGTTCTCAATGAAGTCCAGATTGGAGACGAGGGAGCCGGGGGCGAAGAAGCGAACTTCCATACGCTTTTCCCCGATGAACCCCGGAACGGCCGGCACGACAAGCGGCCGGAGGAGGAGCGAAACGATGCACTCGGCAGGGACCGCCTGGCCTGCGGTATAGGGCAGACGGAGCAAGTCGGAGGGATGGCGCAGCGCAAAACCCAGCATGCGCGAAAAGGTGAGCTTGGGCACGGCGAGTTTGTCGTCGGGCACAGGCAAACCACCCTCGGCGATGTGGAAAACACCCTGGGTGGTGCGGCGGTCGTTGGCGGGGTTGTGAAGAACGCCGTTGTGCAGACGGAAGCTCTTCAGAAGCGGAGAGTCGACCGTGTCGCCATCGGCCGGTAACGAGAGTTCACGGGCAAGTCCGGGCTGATCGAGCACGAAGGTATGCGCGGGAAGACTGGGTGCCGGACCGGTTTCGGAGAGGTACGCATTGAGAAAATGCTGAATACGCTCGTCGACCGGCGGGAGCTGATGGGCGAGCCGGCGAGTGATCTCGCGCTGCTGCGCAAACAGAGGAGCGGCGACTCCGGTGAGATCAACCCCGGCACCACCGGCGACGGGGGAACAACCAAGGAGGCCCAATCGAAGATTGATGGCGAGGCGAAGCTGTTCAGGCGTGAGGGAGTTGGTCGTCGTGGTCATTGCGCAGAGGATGTCTGTAGTTGAAGCGAAAGGATTTTAAAGCAAACACCGAGCCTCAACCACGCATGTATTGTAAAGAACTGCGCATTCTTGGGGGGACGATGAACCGAAGCAAAACGCGTCGTCATATCGCATCCGATTCACGACCCATTTCACCCGGTGATCGCGTTCCAGATCAGCTGATATAACTTCTGTCCGAAGATCGCAAAGAGGGCGAAAAACACGCCGTTAAGCGCGAAGGCCAGATAGCCCGCGAGAATGAAGCGGCCGTCGCGTTCGAGCAGGCCGCCGGCCATGATGACGATGCAGAGTGCGGGCGGAAAATTCGCTCCGGGCGGCAACGGCAACAACAACACGAGCGCGGCGACGAAAATGATGAAGGCGTGCAACTGCCCGAGCAACGGAGAGGCGGTGAGCCAGAGCTGGCGCGGCTTCAACATCACTTCAAGTAAACGCAGAATGCGGCGTGCTCCACCGAGGAGCGTGGGGAAAAACTTCGGCGGCAGCGGTCGATCCAGCAGACGTGCGGGGAGCCAGGGTTTTTGTCCGAGGGTCAGACGCAGCGCAATGACCGCGATCACCAGGCCGAGCACACTGGAAAGCCCCGGGAGCGGCATCGGCAGCAAGAACGGCAACGACAGCAAAAGCATGAGGAGATTATAGGCGCGCCCATGAAGGACGCCGATCACCTCGCGCAGCGTCACGCTGCGCATGTGGAACTCGAGAATGAGCTGATCCATGACCTCGGACAGCTTGCGCGGAGGGGGTCCGGGAAAACGCACGATAACGTTTTCCTCGCTCGCGGCCCCCGCCGCATCCGTCGCCGGGTCGGTCGGTGATCGCAGGGCGCCCAAATCAGGTTCCTCGTTTGTTGCCATACAGCTCGATGTGCAGGCGATGAGCGTAACGATAACCGCGGGTTTTGCAAAATTCACCCAGCCACGCCGCGCGTTCGCGCATCTGCTCGAGCGAGGTCGCCTCCGGCATCAGCAGGATTTTGTGCGGAGGGATCACGCGCCCAAGGGAGGCGAGAAGACTTTCGAGTTCCGAGATATCGGCGGGGGTCGAGACAACGAACTTGAACTGATATGCATAGCCATCGACCCAGGCGCGAACAGCATCGGGATTCCACCGGGTGGCTTCATGGCGTTCCTGCCACGCGATGGGCAGGCGTCCGTCGGGCGTGGAGTTGGCCAACTTCGGTGAAAGCGAGGCGAGGTCGCAGGCGATCCCTCCGGGAGCAACCGTCGCGGCGGTTTCAATCGTGATATGGCGTCCGTCGTCACGCAGCGCGGCGGCGAGTTCACGAATGTTCTTGGCGATCATCGGCTCGCCCCCGGTGAGGACGACGTGGTGAGCGGGATGCGTGCGGACTTCGGCGACCAGATCGTCAATCGAGCGCTCGGCGCCCTCGGGATTCCACGAGGCGTAAGGCGTGTCGCACCAATTACAGCGCAGGTTACAGCCAGCGGTGCGGATAAAAACCGACGGAACTCCCGTGAGCTCACCTTCGCCTTGCAGGGAATAAAATGTTTCTGAAATCAACATGGGGAAATAGGGAGCGGTAGGCGGAGGACGATTCTTCTACAAAACACCGAATCATCCCCGCCGCCACACAAGTCACGCGCGCCAAAAAGCCGGCCGCTCACGCCTGCGTCGGCCGCTCCGGAAGCGGCCCGTTTTCAATGTAGACCGTGGGATCGGTGAGGCCGGCCGCGAGAAAGGCCTCGCGGCGCTCCACGCACGTGCCGCACGTGCCACAATGGACGGCGCCGCCTTTGTAACAGGACCAGGTTTGCGCAAAATCGACACCGAGCCGCACTCCGGTCGTCGCAATCTCGGCCTTGTTCATGGCAATGAAGGGCCGGAGCAATTGAATGCCCGCATAGGTGCCCAGTTTCATCGCGTCAGCCATCGCGCGCATAAAGTCCTCGCGGCAATCCGGGTAGATCGCGTGGTCGCCGCCATGCGCGGCGATGACAAGGCCCTCGGCCCCCGCGCTCTCGGCAAATCCGGTGGCGATGGAAAGCATCACCGCATTCCGAAACGGCACGACGGTCTGCTTCATGTTTTCAGCCTCGTAGTGTCCGTCGGGAATGGGCCCGCCCGACGTAAGCAGATCGGAGGCAAAAAGCCGGTTGACGAAGTCCAGCTTCACAATCTCGTGGCGCAAACCGAGTCGTGCTGCGTGGTCGGCGGCAAAGGGCAACTCGCGAGGGTTATGCTTGGCCCCGTAATCAAAACTGATGACCGCGGCCACGACATGGTGAACCTGCGCCCAGTAGAGCGCGGCCACCGAATCCATCCCGCCGGAACATAACACCACAACCTTCATGTTCCCGTGATCGCGGCAAACTGCGCCCCAAAGCGCAAAGGCAAATTCACCCGTCTGCCGCGCCGTTCCGGCCCACCCGGCCCTGAAACCAAGTATTTCACGCTTCCGTCCGCCGCCGCTTCCCCGTTTCTTTGGCGGCACGTTGAACGAGCAGACCCTTCCCGCCTACATCCTCATCGAGACCCCCAACCAGCTCGAACCGCTGCTGGCGGCGCTCGACCGCGTCGACGAAGTCGCCCTCGATACCGAGGCGGACAACATGTTCCACTACCGCACCCGCGTGTGCCTTCTCCAGTTCCTGGTGGACGGACATATTTTCCTCGTCGATGTGCTCGCTCCGCTCCCGCTCGATGCACTCTGGGAAAAGCTCGCGACCAAGCACCTCTTGATGCACGGCAGCGACTTCGACCTTCGCCTGCTGGCCGATCTGTGCCAGTTTCGACCCAAAAGCATCTTCGATACCATGCTGGCCGCCCAGCTCCTCAACCGCCAGCGCATCGGTCTCGCCGCGCTCCTGGAGCAACACTTCGGCGTGATCCTCGACAAGGAAGGCCAGAAGGCCAACTGGTCCAAACGCCCGCTCACCAAAAAACTCCTCGATTACGCCGCGCTCGACGTGTGGCACCTGCCCGCCCTCCGCGACATTCTTACCCGCGAACTCGCCCAACTCGATCGCCTCGACTGGCTGGACCAACAATGCCAGCGACAGATCGAATCCGGTCTTTTGGGATTCCCTCGCGATGATGAAAATGACTGGCGCATCGGCCGCGCCGAACGCCTCCGTGGGCGCGGGCTGGGCGTGCTTCATGCCGTCTGGCACTGGAGGGAAGAATGGGCGCAGAACCTTGATGTCCCTCCTTTTAAGGTCTGCAGTTCCGACCTTCTCCTCAGCATCGCCTACGCCGCCGAGGACGGCGACTCCCTCGAAGGTATCATGGCGAAGGTCAATCTCGGCAAGCGCCACGACCGCCTCGCCCCCACGCTCACCACCGCGCTCCGCCAAGGTATGGGTCGCGATCCACAAACGCTTCCCCGTCGCCGCCGCTCGGATACGGCGCCGCTCACTCAAGCCGAGGTCGCTCTTCAGGACCGCATCAAAGCCGATCGCGACCGCATCGCCGCCGGTCTCGCGATCGAAGCCACCCTCATCGCCAATCGCGCCCAGCTCGCCTTGATCGCCCGCGATCCCGCCAAGCTCGACGAGATTCTCCTGCCCTGGCAGGCGGACCTCCTCCGCGACGAACCGTCGCTCAAATCCGTTTGAAAGACGTCCCTTAATTTCTCCGTTTCCTACGCTTGCCAAAGCCCCGGCCAACTCACACGTTCCCCCATTCCCCTATGAAATCCAAGACCCTCCTTACCCTTGCGATTTGCGCTGTAGCCGCCTCTTTGTTCTCCGGCTGCTCCACGCAGAAAACTCGCACAGGCCGCAACAACAGCTTCCTCGGCGGTTTGGTCACCTACGACACCGGCAGCTACCGCTCGGTCAGCGCCAACACCATTGACGTGGACGCCACCCAGTTTCTCGGGCGTGTCAATCCCTCCGGCGACAAGCTGTCGTTGGGTTGGGGTGCCCTCACCCTGCACGACTACTGAGCCGTCTGCACCTCCATCCCTTCCCGACCCCGCGTCCGGCCTTTGCGCCGCGCGGGGTTTTTCTTTGCCTCCGCACGCCGATACGTGAGGTTTTCCGCCACCCGTGTCTCCGGATAACGCCAACATCGCCCGTCACCTCGCCCACATGGCTGCGCGGCAGCCTCACACCCCCGCGCTGAAAATTCCCCGCGGCCGCACCCGCTCGGGCGACATCGACTATCTCTCGCTCTCCTTCGCCGAACTGGCCGCCGAAGTCGCCGCCTGGCGGGCCACGTTGGTCGCGCGCAACGTGCGCTCCGGCGACCGCGTCCTCGTGATGGTAAAGCCCGGCCTGCCCCTCATTGCCGCCGCCTTCGCCCTTTTCAGCCACGGCGCCGTACCGGTCGTCATCGACCCTGGCATGGGACGCAAAAGCTTCCTCGCTTGCGTCGAACGCTCCGCCCCCCGCGCGCTTCTCGGCATCCCGCTGGCCCGCATCATCAGCCATATTTATCGAAAAGCCTTCCGCTCCGTCGAGGTGCGCATCCCCGCCAGCAGTTCCCCCACCGCGCGGATGCGCACCGAATCTGCTCCTTCGAACGCAAAACTCCAGATGGTCGAGAGCGCCCCTTCCGATCTCGCCGCCATTCTTTTCACCTCCGGCTCCACCGGGACACCCAAAGGCGTGCGCTACTCGCACGGCATGTTCAACGCGCAAGTGGAGCTCATCCGCGCCGCCTACAACATCCAGCCCGGCGAGATCGACCTGCCCATGCTGCCGGTATTCGCCCTGTTTAATCCCGCCCTTGGCATGACCACCATCGTGCCGGAGATCGACCCGAGCCACCCGGCCTCGGTCGATCCCCAAAAAATCATTCAGGCCATCCGCCAGGAACACGTCACCAGCTCCTTCGGTTCCCCCACCCTCTGGCGCAAGATCGCCGTCCACTGTCACCGACATCAGATCGGGTTGCCCACCATGAAACGCGTGCTCTGCGCCGGAGCGCCCGTGCCGCCGGACCTGTGGAGCCTGATGATCCCGGTGCTGCCCAACGGCGCCCTCCACAGTCCCTACGGAGCAACCGAATCGCTTCCCGTCAGCACCATCAGCGCCGAGGAAATTCTCGCCGGCCCCGCCGAGGCCGCCCAACACGGCGCCGGCACGTGCATCGGCCGCCCCCTTCCCGCCAACGAGGTCAGGATCATCGCGCTCACCGACACGCCCATCGCCCACCTCGCCGACACCCGCGAACTCCCCGTCGGCCAGATCGGCGAAATCATTGTCCGCGGCCCGACCGTGACCCACGCCTACGATGGCCTGCCCGAAGCCACCGCCGCCGCCAAAATCACGAACTCCGCAAACGGCGAAATCTGGCACCGCTTGGGCGACGCCGGTTATCTCGATGCCGACGGCCGACTCTGGTTCTGCGGACGCAAAGCCGAGCGCGTCGACACCACCGCCGGCCCCCTCCACACCGAACAGGTTGAACCCATTTTCAACGCCCATGCCAACGTACGGCGCTCGGCGCTCATCGGCCTCGGCGAACGCGGACGCCAACGCCTCGCCGTCGTGATCGAACCGGTCTCCGCCGGGCTGATTCGCACCAGCACCGACTGTCGCCGGTTCGCGCGCGAGTTGCGCGAAATCGCCAAACGCTTCCCGCACACCTCGGGGATCAAGCTCTACTATTTCCACGAACGCTTCCCGGTCGACGTACGCCACAACGCCAAAATCCATCGTCTCGCCCTCGCCCGCTGGGCCGTCACCGCAAAAGGCTACGAATCCGACCCCAAACGCTGAACACCCAATCGCCCATCAGAGGTAGGCCGCCTGCTTGCAGGCGCGGTTCGGAGCGCGAACCGATGATGGACTTTCGCCACGCCCGCAATACGGCCTTGCACGGAGAATTTATTACCGAAGACCACCCGTCACTCCCTACTGCCAATTCAGTGGTTCGCCTCCGCTCTTCACGTGTCCTCCACGCTTAACAGCACCTCCGCACTCGTCACCGGCGGCACCGGCTTCCTCGGTCGCCGCATCGTCGAGCGACTGCTTGCGCAAGGCCGTCCCGTCACCGTGCTCGGCCGCACACCCGCGCCCGACCTGGAAGCGCGCGGCGTGCGCTTTATCCGCGCCTCACTCGACGACACCCAGGCCGTGCAGGCCGCCTGCCGCGGGATAGCAACGGTGTTTCACGTCGCCGCAAAAGTAGGGGTATGGGGGCGCTACGAGGATTTTTATCGCACCAACGTCCTCGGCACACGCGCACTGCTCGCCGGTTGCCGCGAGCACGGCGTCACCCGTTTCGTCCACACGAGCACGCCCAGCGTAGTGTATAACGGATACGACCTTGCCGGTGCCGACGAAAGCCTCCCGCTCACCTCCCGTTGCCCCAGCCCGTATCCGTTGACCAAGGCCCTCGCCGAACGCGATGTGCTCGCCGCCAACACGGAGGCTCTGCGCACGGTGGCCCTTCGTCCCCATCTCATCTGGGGTGCGGGTGATCCGCATCTCGTTCCCCGGGTCCTCGCCCGTGCGCGCGCCGGCCGGCTCCGCATCATCGGCAAAGGACAAAACCGGGTCGACATGGTCCACGTCGAAAACGCCGTCGATGCCCACCTCGCCGCCGAACTCGCCCTCCTCGACCCCACCGGACATCGCCCATCCCAACCCGATCCCGCTTGTCACTTAATAAGTGACAAAACTCCGGAAGAGCTTGGATACAAAAAAGTAGATAGGGACAACCCGGGGCCATGCGCGGCCGGAAAGGCTTATTTCATCACCAATGGCGAGCCCGTTGTGCTGTGGGATTGGATCAACGGCCTGCTCGTCGGGCTGGGTGAACCGCCGGTAACCAAACGTATTCCGCTGGGCGCGGCCTCGGTGATCGGCGCTCTGTGCGAAGCCGCCTGGCGCGTGCAGCCCCTCAAAGGCGAACCACCCATGACCCGCTTCATCGCCGCCGAACTCGCAAAGGACCACTGGTTCTCCATCGACGCCGCCCGGCGCGATTTAAACTACGTTCCGCGCATCAGCATGGCGGAGGGCACGGCGGAGCTGATCGCGTCATTGAAGCGGCCTGGTTCCTCCGACCTGAGCACGGCGTCCGCGGGATTCTCAGTGTAACTCGCGACCAAATCCGCTGTCGTGTGCCCCGATGGAAGCCTATCTCGTTTGGACCCTCACAATCGTGCTCACCGTGATCGGCGTGGCCGGCGTGGTGATTCCCGTGCTGCCCGGCACCACGTTGATCCTGCTGGCGATGATCGCCCATAAGTTTCTACGCCCCGAAGACATTTCGTGGATGGTCATCGGTTGGATCGCGGGGTTCTGGCTGCTGTCGGTCATCATCGATTTCGCCGGCGTCATCCTCGGCACAAAACTCTTCGGCGGCGGCAAGTGGGGCATGATCGGCGCCGGTGGCGGAGCCGTCATCGGAATGTTTTTCTCCCTGCCCATGCTCATCCTGGGAACCGTGCTCGGAGCGGTCGCGGCGGAAAAATTCATCGCCCAAAAATCCCATCGCGCCTCCCTGATGGCCGGTGCCGGCGCGGCGGCGGGTTTCATCATCTCAACAGTCGGCCGCCTGGCGTGCGCCTTCGCGATGATCGCGCTTTTCCTTCTGGGCGCGTGGCACGCCATCGAGGCGACCCATCTCAATCCAACGTTCTAAACACCGGGCAGGGCCGCCCCGGACGTGCTCACCCGAGGCCGCCACGCCGTCCGAAATGCCCGGCGCTCACCGCAAACAGCCGGAGGCGCCCGCGTTGGATTTCATTTCAGATATGCGTCGAAGCGCGCCGCCACCACGCGCAAAAAGGGCAGACCCGTATCCGTGATCTCAATACCCCTGTCGGTCCGATGCAAAATATCATCGGCCTCAAACTCGGTCAGCGAATCCAGCTCTTTTGCATACGTGCCTTTGACATCCACCCCGAGTTCGCGCGAAAGCGCCTCGAAATCCAGCCGGTGCTCGCACATCAGCTTCATGATAAGCGTCCGCCGACGGCGGTCCTCTTCGGTGAGACGCCAGCCGCGAGCCACGGGCAACTCACCGCGTGCCAGCGCGTCACGATAAGCGGACAGGCTTGTGTGGTTTTGTCGGTAACCATCCGGGCTGCTGGAAATGGCTGATATTCCAAAGCCATACACCGATGCGCCCGCTCGCGTGCCGTAGCCTTGGAAATTGCGCTGAAGGCCGCCACTGCGCGCCGCGATTGCCAGTTCATCGCGCGGCCGGGCGTAATGATCCATGCCAAGGTTGACGTAACCGGCGGCGAGCAACCGCTCCCTGGCGAGCACTTGCATCCGCATCCGTTCGTCGAGGCCCGGCAGCAGGCCCTGTTCGTCGGAGACGCGTCCAGGCGACTCGCTTTCGGAAACCGGCGTGTGGCCAAAAACAGAAAGTCGGTCGGGCCCGAGTCCGAGCACGTCGTCCAATGTGCGGGCAAACGTTGAAACCGTCTGCTTCGGAAGTCCGTGCACCAGATCGATGTTGATCGAAGTAAAACCGGCGTTACGCAGCAGCGTGACCGCCCGCTCGTTCATCGCCGGCGGCTGCACCCGCTGAATGGCCATCTGCACCGCGGGATCCGTATCTTGAATACCGATGGACGCACGTCGCGCACCGATCTCGCACAGGGCGTCGACCTGCCCGACCTCAAGATAACGAGGATCGATTTCGACGGCGATCTCCGCATCCGCATCGAACTTGAATGCCGCATGCAGAATCCGGCCAAGCCGTCGCAGTTGGGCCGCGGACAGAAAGGTGGGCAGGGCACCGCCAAGATGGAGTTGGGTAACGGTGCGTGCCGCATCCATGAGGCGCCCGGTCAGCGCGATCTCACGCGCCAGGTCATCTAGGTACCCTTCGGCCGCGCCTTGATCCGTGGTGATGATATGAGCGCAATCGCAAAACCAGCAGTAGCTCCGGCAAAACGGCAGATGGACGTAGAGTGATAACGGCCCCGCCCCCGGGCGGTTGTCCTGCGTGACCAAGCTCGCGGGTCGCAACGCGGCCAGGTTGTCGATGAAGTGATCGGCCGTCGGATAGGACGTATAACGGGGAACGGGCCCCGCGTATTTTCTGAGCAAGGCAAGGCCTCCGGACGCAGACGGAACGTACAACGGAGAGGGAAGACGCGAAGGGGCCATGGTCGAAAAAGGGGACCACAGCGTACCAGAAACCCGGAAAATCGGCTCCGCAGGGGTTGCCGAGGGCTCATCGGTTTTTGCCCGCTCTTTGCGCGAACACTCAACTCAGGCGCACGCCGGACAACGACTTCGACCTTCCGCCAACGTCGTCAGGCATAAAAAACAAAAATCGCCCGCCTTTTAAAAGCGGGCGTCGAGGGATGTCAGCGAAACATCCGATCGTTCACTCAGGCGCGTGAGCGACGGCGGCGAACCACCATCGCGCCGACGAGACCCAAACCACCGGCGATCATCGCGTAGGTGGAGGGCTCGGGGATGGCGGCGGTGATTACGCTGCCGAGGTCCGTTCCATAACGGAGCTCATCGATGAGACCGGTGAATTGGAATCCGTTCTGAGCAGGGGCGTTTGCGGCGAGAGAGAGATACTTGTCTGAATCGAAGGTATACGTGCCGCTGCCAACCGTGTCGGACACGACACGCAGTGCGTAGGCATTCAAATTGGCTTCGAGACCGAGACCCGTCGTGAACCAATTATTGTAGCCGGCCTCGGTGAATACCCATGTGGTCGCAACACCCGACCCGGACGTCAGATCGGCCCCGACATTCGTGTACCGGGACAGTACCAGATAGTTGGTGCTGGTCGCGAACGCGGTGTTGGGAGAAGCAACGCCCGCGGTGTCGTAGGCGGCGACGACTTTGCGGTCGCTCGCGAGCGTATTGCTCGCGACACGATTCAAAAACTGCGTGGCTCGCGCCGTCCCAGAGGTTCCGACGCCTTGCTCCAAGTATCCTCCATTCGCGAGACTCATGGTGGTGTAGTTCGCCAGATAACTGCTCCACAGCGTGCCGGTTGCAGCCGTGTTTAATTTAACCGACGCAACCGTCAGGGCAGTGCCTCCGCTGTAAGTGGACGAGAGCAACAAGGCGCCACCCGAGCTGGTCGCGAAATTATCGCCGAAGCTTAAGCCCGCGGATTGGTATACGGCGGAGGCCGCTCCGGTGTTCGTCACCGCCCAAGCGCCGGTGGTTCCTGTCGCGGTGCTCGTCGCGCCGCTGATGCTGGCACCGTTCGTGACGCTGTAATTGAATCCTTCGTAAACAAGCAGCTCAGCGTTTAGTGAGGCTTGGGATAACACAAAGGCGGCAGCAAAGACCGCCGGACAGACAAGTTTTGAGGAGTAGGGTGTCTTCACGATTCCATTCTCCCCCGATGATTAGCCATGCCAAGCCCGCCGTCGCCGTTTGTAGCTAAACTGTTTATCCAAAATCGAGTCGTTCAACTCGAACGAGTTCGACGAATGAACGTAGTTAAAAGCTCATCATAAATTCGTTATGAAATTTAACCAAAAGCTTCGTGCGCCATCCCCATTCCAAATCCCGGGGACTCGATAGGGAATGAACCTCACGTGCTCACACACGTCGATCGATCTCGCATCGTCGATCCGACGCTTCGCCATCGCTCCTTTAGCAAGGCCACCGCAGCGGGTTGCCCTGCCGCGGTGGCCGAATTCCGGTCTTCCGTTTACAGTCGGCAGATCAACAGCTCGCGCTCGTAGATCATCTCCTTCGGCAGATGTGCGTGCAGGTCGATGAAGAGCTCCTCGTGCCCGATGACCTCCGTTCGCCAGGCGGCGCGATCGACACGTTGCAGCTCCGTGAATCGTTCGCGGGTGAAGTCGCTGCCCGTCCAGTCGATCTCGTCATAGCGCGGTTGCCAGCCGATGGGCGTCTCCTTGGCGAGCGCACGACCGCGGGCACGGTCCACGATCCACTTGAGGATGCGCATATTTTCGCTGAAGCCGGGCCAGAGGAACTTCCCGTCGGCATCCTTGCGAAACCAATTCACGCTAAAGATGCGCGGGGTCTCGCTCAGCGATCGCTGCATCGAGATCCAATGGCGGAAATAATCCCCCATGTGGTAGCCGCAGAACGGCAGCATCGCGAACGGATCGCGGCGCACCTTGCCGATCGTGCCGGCCGCCGCCGCCGTCATTTCGGAACCCATCGTGGCACCGACGTAAACCCCGGCGCTCCAGTTGAACGCCTGATAGACCAGCGGCACCGTGCTCGCACGACGTCCGCCGAAAATGATCGCGCTGATGGGGACGCCTTCGGACGCCTCCCACGCCGGGTCGATCGTCGGGCACTGTCTGGCGGGCGCGGTGAACCGCGAATTCGGATGGGCGGCCTTCGCGCCCGTTTCCTTGGCAATGGCCGGCGTCCATTTTTTGCCCCGCCAGTCGATGAGCTTCGCGGGCGGAGTGTCAGTCATGCCCTCCCACCATACACCGCCGTCCGGCGTGAGTCCGACATTGGTGAAGATCGTGTTCTTCGACAGGGCCGCCATCGCGTTGGGATTGGTTTTCACCGAAGTGCCCGGAGCGACGCCGAAGAAGCCGGCCTCGGGATTGATCGCATGAAGACGCCCGTTCGCGTCCGGTTTGATCCACGCGATGTCGTCGCCCACGGTCCAGATTTTCCAGCCTTTCTCCTGGAGCGACGGGGGCGGAATGAGCATGGCGAAGTTGGTCTTGCCGCACGCGCTCGGGAAGGCGGCGGCGACGTAGGTCTTCTCCCCCTTCGGGTCCTCCACGCCGAGAATGAGCATGTGCTCGGCCATCCAGCCTTCGTCTCGCGCCATGTTGGAGGCGATGCGCAGGGCGAAACATTTTTTGCCGAGCAACGCATTGCCACCGTAGCCCGAACCGTAGGACCAGATCTCGCGCGACTCGGGAAAGTGCACGATGTACTTTTCGGAATTGCAGGGCCACGGCACGTCGGACTGCCCCTTGGCCAGCGGCGCGCCGACGGAATGCATGCAGGGCACGACACGCTTTTCGTTTTTGTCGATTTCCTTGAAGACCGGCAGGCCGATGCGGGCCATGATGCGCATGTTCACGACCACATAGGGCGAATCGGTCAACTCCACGCCGAGTTGCGAAAGCGGCGATCCCACGGGGCCCATGCTGAAGGGCAACACGTACATCGTGCGGCCCGCCATGCAGCCCTTGAAGAGGGCCTTCAGCTTTTTGCGCATCTGAAACGGATCGACCCAGTTGTTGGTCGGGCCCGCGTTGTTTTTGGAGAGCGAACAGATGAAGGTGCGGTCCTCGACACGAGCGACGTCGTCGGGATTGGAACGCGCAAGATAACAACCCGGCCAAAGTTTCTCGTTCAGCCGCGTGAAGGTGCCCGCGTCCACCATCTGCTCGCACAGCGCGTCGTATTCTTCCTGCGATCCGTCCACCCAGTGAATCGCCGCCGGCTTGGTGAGTTCCGCCATTTTGGCGACCCACTTGAGCAGGTTCGGATTTTTAGTGAGTGGCCGGGCGGGGTTACGCGCTTTCATCAACCCGGAAAGCTGGTTGCGATTCTCCCGTCAGTAAACTGCAAATCAGGCTCGGCTCGAAGCATAGGGTTATTCCCGTCGGCTCGAACGGAATCCCGCCTACTTGCCTCGCGCCGGCTCGATGTGCACCGACACATCCGTAATGCGCAACGGCGAGTGCAGCAGCGCATCCTTCACCGCATGGGCGATCTCGTGGCCCTGATACACCGACAACCGCGGGTTCACCTCCACGTGAATATCCACGAGATGGCTCAAGCCGCTTTTGCGTACACGACACTTCTCCAGTCCGCACACTCCGGCCACGTTGCTCGCGACGGCGCGCACCTCGTTCTCGAACGCAAGCGGCACCGCCGTATCCATGACGTCTTGAAGCGCACGGTTTAAAATCGCCATGCCGTTGAAAACAATCACTCCGCACGCCAGCAACGCCGCCCAGTCGTCGGCCGCCTCGTAGCCCTTCCCGCAAATGACCGCGATCAGAATGCCGATGAACGCCGCCGCGGAGGTAAGCGCATCCGAATAATGGTGCCAGGCCTCCGCGCCGAGTCCCGTGCTGCCTTCGGCCTCGCCGGCCCGCGCCATCCGACGCGAAAACCACCACTTCACCGCCACGATGCCCGCCAGCAACGGCAGCGTCGCCCAATGCGGCGCCCGATGCGGCGTGACGATCTCGCGCACCGCATGCACGCCGATCCACACCGCCGCCCCAAGAACGACCAAACCCACCGCCATCGCCGCCAGTGGCTCGGCCTTGCCGTGACCATACGGGTGATCGTCGTCGGGCGGACGCGCCGCCACGCGAAACCCCGCCCACACCAACGCCGAGGAAAATACGTCGAGCAACGACTCGATCCCGTCCGCGATCAACGCATACGTTCCGCCAAGAAACCCGCCGGCAAACTTCACGATCGCCAGCGTCAGGTTGAGCACGATCCCACGCAGCACCAACCCGGCGCTCGTCTCGGCGCGACGCTGGGTCTCGGTATGGGCGGTCGCTCCGGGCTTCTTCATCACAACGGCGCGCATGTCAGGTAACGCATCCGCCCGAAGCAAGTTGTTTAGCCGCGCCTAAAATAGTTAGGGATTCGGAAGGAACTAAAATATCAAAGCTGCGCCGGGATTGGAGCGCCAGCCAAGGAGCCGACCAGGGAGTTTACCAAAAGGTAAATGACCGAAGACGGCGACGCCGGATCGCGCTCGAAGACCAAGCAGAATGGGCATTTAGTTTCGTCCGGGTCCCCACCCTCGCCAGATCAAGGTTGCCGCCCCGTGCCGTCGGAGAATCGTCGTAAACGTGCCCGCCCGCATCCTCATCATCGAAGACGAACCATCCATTGCCGATACGCTGCTCTATGCGCTGGCGACGGAGGGTTTCTCGCCTCACTGGTGCGCCACCGGCCAGGCGGGAATCGCCGCGTTGCAGTCCCAGGCGTTCGACTTCGTCATCCTCGATATCGGACTCCCCGACGGCAGCGGTTTTGAATTCTGCAAACAGATCCGCGCCCGCTCGACGGTGCCGATTCTTTTTCTGACCGCCCGCAACGGTGAGATCGATCGCGTCGTCGGGCTGGAGATCGGCGGGGACGACTACCTCGCCAAACCCTTCAGCCCGCGTGAACTCACCGCCCGCGTAAAGGCGATCCTGCGCCGCGTATCACCCACGCCCGCGCTCGATCAACAAGCCACCTCGCAGTCGCCCGCCTCGTCTTCCGGCGCATCTTCCGCCGCGCACCTCCCGTGGTTCTCGATCGACGAGGCGCGTTGTCTCATCCGTTTTCGCGGCCTCGCGCTCGAACTCACCCGTATCGAGTTCCGCCTGTGCAAGACCTTGATTTCCCATCCCGGACGCGTCTTCAGTCGCGAACAATTGCTGGACGCCGCCTGGGACGAACCGGAAGCGAGCATGGATCGCACCGTCGACGCCCACATCAAAACACTACGGGCCAAACTCCACGCCATCGATCCCGCCGCCGATCCGATCAAAACACACCGCGGCCTCGGCTACTCTTCACGCGAACTCCCGTGACGATCCGCACCCGCATCCTGCTCGTCTACCTGCTGTTGATCGGCGGGAGCTACGTCTACTTGGTTTCGTGGATTCTCGAGGGCATCCGACCGCGCTACCTCGAATCGATGGAGGAGTCGTTGGTGGACACCGCCTCCTTGCTCGCCTCCGTCGTGGAAACACATTCCGCCGGCGGCACACCCGATACCGCCCGCCTTCGCGAGGCGGTCAACGCCGCTCATCGCCGCGAGTTGAATGCGCTCATCTACGGCATGCACAAGACCGCGATCGACCTGCGCGTTTATGTCACCGATGCGCACGGCATTGTGCTCTACGACTCCAATGGCGGCCTCGATGAGGGCGCGGACTATTCCCGCTGGCGCGATGTGCGCCTCACCCTCTCCGGAGCTTACGGCGCGCGCGCCACTCGCACCGATCCCGATGACGAGTACTCCCTGGGCATCTACATCGCCGCTCCCATCCGTTCCGGTGACACGATCATCGGCGTGCTCTCCGTGGGAAAACCCACGCGCAACATCAACGAACTCGTTGCCGCCGTCCGCACCCGGGTGCTCCTCGCCGGGTTGATCGGCGGCGTGCTGGTGATCGGCGCCGGCATCGCGTTTTCCGTCTGGCTGACGACCCCGCTCGAAAAACTCACCGCCTACGCGCGCGCCGTGCGGGACGGCCGCCCCGCCACCCTGCCCCGCCTCGCCGGCCGCGAGGTCGGCGACTTGCGCCGCGCGTTCGAAGAGATGCGCGCCGCACTCGAAGGAAAACACTACGTCGAGCGCTACACCCAGACTCTCGCCCACGAAATCAAAGCCCCGCTCTCCGCCATTCGCGGCGCGGCCGAGCTGCTCTCCGAAGACGCCGCGATGCCGCCCGCCCAGCGCACGAAGTTCCTCGCCAACCTGCGCACCGAGTCCGCGCGTATCCAACAGATCGTGGACAAGCTCCTCCAACTCGCCGCCCTCGAAGCGCGCAAGCATCTCTCGGGTGTCGAGCGCATCGACTTGGGCGCGCTCGTGCGGGAAGTGGCCGCCTTCGGCGAGACCACACGCGCCACTCGCGGCCTCACCCTGATCCTCGATATCCCCGACACCGAACGCATCGTCATCAAAGGCGAAAAATTCCTGCTCACCCAGGCGCTCTCCAACCTGTTCCAAAACGCCATGGAGTTCACCCCTTCGGGCGGCTCGCTGACGTTGTCGCTCACGAAGGCCGCACGTCATGCCGTGCTCACACTTGACGATACCGGCGCGGGCATTCCCGACTATGCGCTGCCGCAGCTTTTCGAACGGTTCTACTCGCTGCCGCGACCCGACACCGGAACAAAAAGCACCGGCCTCGGCCTGAGCTTCGTCCGCGAAATCGCCCACCTGCACGGCGGCGAGATCACCGTCACCAACCGCCCCGACGCCCCCGGCTGCCGCGCGGTGCTCACACTGCCGCTGTAGGCGGAATATCGCAGCCCGACGCGCGCCCAGCGGTCACCCCCTACCCTCGGAACAGGCACGATTTTTCCAGAGACCTCCCGGAAGAATAGTAACCTATTGGGTTACTCTTCCTCCGGGCCGCTTCACGATGGAGTTGACGGAGCGGGGTCGACGGACGTGGTTTCCCCGATAATTCATCGGCACTTCACGCCCGCTTCACACGCGTTTCATACAAGCCGGGCAGACTGCGCGGCGATGAAACGCCTCGCCTTCCTCCTGCTCTGCCTCCCCGGCATCCTCTTCGCCCAAGATGACGCCGTCTCCGAATCCGGCCGCGACAAAAACCTCTCGCCCTACTTCTGGGTGCGCGACGCCTCACCCGGCGCCGACACGCTCCCGCTCAAGTCCACGCACGTCGAGGCCACGCTCGCCGGAGTCATCGCCGACGTGCGCGTAACTCAGGTCTACACCAACACCGGAACAACGCCCATCGAGGCGCTCTACGTGTTTCCCGGTTCCACCCGCGCCGCCGTTCACGGACTCACGCTCACCGTGGGCGAGCGTCGCATCGAGGCCCGTATCCAGGAACGCCAACAGGCGCGCAAAACCTACGAAGCCGCCAAGTCGGCCGGCAAAACCACCTCGTTGCTCGAACAACAACGACCCAACGTTTTCCAGATGAACGTCGCCAACATCCTCCCCGGCGACGTGGTCCGCGTGGAGTTGCGCTACACCGAATTGCTGGTCCCCGCGGATGGCATCTACGAGTTCATGTACCCCGGCGTGGTCGGCCCCCGCTATTCCAAGACGCCGGTCGCCGACGCCACCCCCGACGACGACTGGGTTCAAAACCCTTACCTCCCACCGGGAACCGCCGATCCTGCCGTCTTCACGCTCACCGTGAACTGTCTCACCGGCGTGCCGATGCGCGATGCGGCCTGCCACACGCATCGCACCGACATCGTCTACACCGACCCCGCCCGCGCCCGCATCACGCTCGACCCCACCGAAACCACCGGCGCCAATCGAGACTTCATTCTCCGCTATCGCCTCGTCGGCGAAGCCCTTCAAGCCGGCCTGCTCGTCAGCGAAGGACGCGACGAAAACTTCTTCCTAGCAATGATCCAGCCGCCCGCCCGGCCGATTGCCGCCGAACCGCCTCCGCGTGACTACCTGTTCATCGTCGACGTCTCCGGGTCCATGCGCGGCTTTCCGCTCGAAACCACCCGCACGCTCCTGCGCCAACTCCTCCCCGGACTCCGCCCGCAGGACACGTTCAACGTCCTGCTCTTCTCCGGCGACAGCCGCACGCTCAGTCCGCATTCGCTCCCCGCCACATCGGCCAACCTCGAAGCGGCCTTGCGCCTTCTTTCCGGCCGGGACGGCGCCGGCGGCACCGAGCTTCTCCCGGCGCTCCGCACCGCCTTTGCCCTGCCTCGCAACGAAAACCTCTCGCGGATCATCACCGTGATCACCGACGGCTACGTCGACATCGAGGCGCAGGCGTTCGACCTGGTGCGCTCCCACGCCAACGAAGGCAACGTGTTCGCCTTCGGCATCGGCGGCAGCGTAAACCGCCATCTGATCGAGGGTCTCGCCCGCGCCGGCCAAGGCGAACCGTTCATCGTGACCGATCCGAAGGAGGCCGTCGCCGTGGCCAAAAAATTCCACGACTACATCGCGGCCCCCGTGCTGACCGCCGCCAAGATGAAATTCGACGGGCTCGACGCCTATGACATCGAGCCCCGCAGTCTGCCCGACGTGTTCGCCCAACGTCCCGTGGTTGTCTTCGGCAAATGGCGCGGACCGCGCACCGGCCGGCTTACTTTGCAGGGGCTCACCGGCGGAGCGCCGTTTGCCACCACACTCGATCTGGAACGGGCGCAGACGGTTTCCGGCGACGGGCTCTCCCGCCTGTGGGCCCGCCACCGCATCCGCCAGCTGATGGACGACATCGCCAGCCAATCGACGCCCGAGCGTATCGCCGAAGTCACTACACTCGGCCTGGGCTACAACCTGCTCACCCGGTATACGTCCTTCGTCGCCGTGGACGAAGTCGTGCGCCGCACAGGCGATGGCCTGACAACCGTCAAACAACCCGTGCCGCTCCCCCAAGGCGTCGCCCCAAGCGCGATCGGCGGTGGGAACATCCCGACCTCACCGGAGCCCGGAACCCTCGCCCTCATGATCGCCGCCGTTGTCGTCGTCTTGATTCCACTCTATCGCCGCCACCGGAGCAATCGCACGCATCCGTCCATCCCCGGTTCTCCGCGCGCATAATGCTCCGTTTGCTCACGACCCGTGCCTTCATTGGACTGTCGGTGCTCGCCGCCGGCTGGCCTGTGTTGCGCTGGTATGCCTCGCGTTTGAACGACGGCTCCGATGAACCGTGGGGCCTCGCTGCGCTCGCCGCCGCGTTGATATTCGCGCCGTGGCGCACCTGGCGTGAACCGCTGCCGGTGCGTCGCGTCGGCTGGCTGTGCGGACTGCTCGCACTCTACATCGTGGCCTTCCCGTGGATGCCCCCGCTCATTCGCGCGTTATGGCTGGTGACCGCCTTGGGACTGGTGGCGGCGGACCGCGGATTTCCCGCCGCGTGGTGGAGCCTGCTCGTGCTCTCGCTCCCGGTGGTGGCGACGCTTCAATTCTACCTCGGCTATCCCTTGCGCCTGCTCACCACGCAACTGTGCGTGCCGTTGATCGCGCTGGTCGGTCACACCGCGCACGCCGCCGGCACCACGCTTTACTGGGCCGGCGAACGAGTCGTCATCGATGCGCCGTGCAGCGGTATTCGCATGTTGTGGACGGGCCTCTTTTTTGCCGCCTGCCTGGCCTCCTGGCATCGGCTCGATGCACGGCGCGCCTTCACGCTCCTGCGCATGGCGGGCCTCGTCCTGTTTTTGGCCAACGTGGTGCGCGCCTCGCTGCTGTTCTTTATCGAAACCGGCCTGTGGACCGTTCCGTCGGGCAGCCATGAAGGCGCCGGCCTCCTCTGCTTCGCCCTCGCAACCGGAGTGATTCTCTGGATCGGGGAACGTCTCGCCAATCGTCAGCCGTCCGCCGCCTCCGCCCCGTGAAACTCTACGTCTTGTTCTTCCTCGCCTGCGCCTTGGCCGGGACGCGCCCCGCGTGGAAAGGCGACGCCAACGATGAGCCTTCGCGAGTCGCGCGTCACGCGTTTCCCGGGTGGGCCGCCGGCCCGGTTTCTCCCGACTGGGAAATACTCACGCCCTCCCCGCGTGAGGAGCGGTTCGCCAAGGATTTCCCGGGCGAAACCGGAATTTTCCGCGATGGGACCACCACCTACGTGGTTCGCTGGCTAGACCGCCCCACACGCCGCCTGCATCCCGCATCCGATTGCCTCCGCGCCTTGGGTTACGAAATCACACCACGCCCTCTCCGGGAAAAAGCTGATGGCACGCGCTGGAGCACGTGCGAAGCAACCCGCGACGGCGACAACGTACGGGTTCACGAGCGCTTGCTGGGCGCCGATGGACGCACATGGACGGATGTCTCGACCTGGTTTTGGCATGCGAGTCTTGGCCGCGCCACCGGCCCTTGGTGGGCGGTGACGGAAATCACTTCCCTGTCCGGACAGCCACGCCATTGACCACGCGCAAGGGCCGACGCATCTTCGTCGATCACCAGCACGACTATGGCGTCACCCAACATCTCCATCGCGACCGATCCCGTTAAACAATTTTCCGTGTTTGCGGAGAATCGCGTCGGCCGCCTCTACGACCTCACGGCGCTCCTGAAGAACAACAATGTCCACATCATGGCGCTCACCGTGCTCGACACGACCGACAGCTCGATCCTGCGACTGATCGTCGACGACCCGGACAAGGCCCGCGAGCTGATGATCAACAATGATTTTCCCTACACCGAAGTCGATGTGCTCGCGGTGGAGATCAACGACGAGTCCGATCTCAAGGAGGCGCTGTCCGCCCTGCTCGAGGCCGAGATCAACATCCACTACGTCTACAGCTTCATCAAACGCCCGGAGGGCAAATCCGCCCTCGCCCTGCACATCGAGGACGCCGACGTGGCCGCGCAGTCGTTGAACAACCACGGTTTCAAGGTGCTCACGCAGGGCGATATTTCGCGCTGAGGTAGCAGTCGAGGTAACGAGGCTGGGTTTTCTTTAGCGACGATCCAACCAGCCTCGTTCCCTTGGCTGCTACGCCCGACAGCGGTTCACGCTCCTTTTCAGATTCGCCGGCTCACTCCGCCTTCGGCGCTTTTTTCGCCTTCGGTTTTGCCGCCGCTCCCGACGTTTTTTTCGCCGCGGACTTTGCGGCCTTCGCGTTCAGCCAGACCGATCCGTCCTTGGGGTTTTTGTTGAGCCAGAAAATCTCGCCGGCGTGTTCGACAAACGTCGGCTTGTCTTCCTCGGTCGCGGGCAGGGCCAGGCCGAGGTCGGTGATCTTCGTAAGGAAGACCTGCAAGTCCTGGTTCAGCGTGCGCGCCAGATAACCCACTTCGCCCGACACACCGCTTCCGCGCTTGTTGGGCTTGAGCAACAGACGCATCGCGGCAAGTTCCGCCTCGCCCGAGGTTGGCGTAAATTCAGGCTCGGCCCTCACTGGAGCGGACGGCGCTTCGTTCGCAATTGGAGCATCCGCGGTGACAACCGGTTCGGATTCGGTCGGGGCCGGTGCGGCAGGCACGGCGTCGGCGGTCGTCTCGGACGTCTCGGACGTCTCGGTCGTCGCGTCCATCGGCGTGTCCGACGCAGCGGCCTCGCCGCCAGTTTTTGGTTTCTCGTCCGCCGTTTTCTGCTCGCCGTCCCCGGGTGTCTTTGACGCGCCGTTGTCCGGCTTGGCGCCACGCACTTCGTCGCCGTTGATCCAAATCGCGCCCCGGCTGTCCTTGTTCAGCCAATACACAAACGAGCCGATCATCGTCTTCACCGGCTTGTCGTTGGGGGTCTCCGGAACCGTGAGCCCCACCGCCACGAACATCTCCACGAGGTCGGATTCGCTCTGCTTAAAGGCGCGGGCGAGATAGGTGATGCTACCCGAATAACCCGGCCCGCGTCGGTTGCGACGCATCTGTCCGCGCACGGCGGTCAGGAAGTCTTCGGCTTCGGGGGGCAAATCTTCGGCCTGCACCACCACCGGGGCGGCCGCCGGCTCGCCAGCCTCCTCGGGCGCGGCCGCGGGTGCTGCTCCGGCGGCGGCCTTTGCGGCAGCCGCGGCTTGAGCCGCCTCGCGCGCGGCTTGGGCGGCCGCCTGCGCGGCCGCACGCCGGGCCTCGTTCTCGGCACGGCGCGCGGCCTGTTCCGCTTCGCGTGCAAGGCGCTCGGCTTCGCGCTTGGCCTTCTCCGCCTGCTCTGCGGCGGCTTCCTCGGCGAGCACCGCGGCGGCCGGATCGGCCGGATCGAGCTTCTTCGCCTGCACGGTGCGAAACACCGGACGCGGCTTCTCGCGGGTGTTGAGGAACAGCTCGTGGCGGCTGTTCAGATTCAGCCAGTAAAGTTCGCCTTCAAATTCGAGATGTTCGGGCGGCGCGTCCTCCGTTTCCGGCACGACAAAGCCGCACTCTTTGAGTGCATTGATGATGTCGCCCTCCGTCTGCTCCCAGCGCTTGGCGAGAAACGAGATCCCCACCGACTGGCCCGGGCCCCGCTGGTTCTTGCGAAGGTGGGGTTTGATCGCCTCGAAAAACGTGGGCAGATCGTCGTCCATGTTGTCCCAATTATCCCAGTCATCGCCCTCGTCGGCGGCGTCGGGATCGCTGTCGCGCTCGGTGTCGCGGAGCTTGCGAAACCCGTCTTCCGGCGCGGCGGTGTCCGCCACGATCGACACGGGTTTCTCGGCCGAAGGTTCGGCCGCGGAAACCGTGTTGCCCTGAAACTTCGCGGCAAACTCCGCGCGGATTTTGTCGGCCTCGACCTTCGCGGCGGCCGCGGCGGCGGTTTCGAGCGTCCAATCGCGCAACGTGGTGCGACGGGCGACGCCGTTAAAGGCGAGCGGATTGGTCGGAAGCGTCTGGTAGCTGATGATCTCCCACTCGTCCTTGCCGAGCTGGTTAAGATACGACTCCAAAAGCGCGGGCGTCGCGAACCCATGCGGGCCGCTGGTGATGTGCTTGTATTCCCAAAGAGACATAAAAAGTGGTGTTGCCGGGGTAGCGCGGGTAACGCATCCCAAATGCCTTCATTCTTGCGAGCCTATAATCGGGTCCGCACCACACCTTTGCCCATGAAACCTACCCGACTGCTCCAATTTGCCGCTTTCGCCGGCCTGGCCGTCTCCCTCGGCTTCTCCCAGGAAGCGGCTTCCGATTCGTTCGCGATCACCCCGGTGCCCGCGCATGCCCAAGCCCGCGTCGCCGCCGTCCAGGTGCGTGTCGCCCCCGACCGTCCCGACTGGACCTACCAGGTCGGCGAACCCGCCACGTTCACCGTCAACGTCACCGCCGACAACCACCCGCTCACCGGCGCACGCGTTCGCTATCAGGTCGGTCCCGAGATGCTGCCCGCCGACGAAAAAACCGCGACGCTCCCCGCCGACGGTCTGGTGATCGACGGAGGCACGTTGAAGGCGCCCGGCTTCATCCGCTGCGCCGTCACCGTCGAGGTGGCCGGCAAAACCTACCGCGGCGTCGCCACCGCCGGTTTCTCGCCCGAAAAAATCCAGCCGACGCAGACCGATCCCGCCGACTTCGACGCATTCTGGCAGGCCGGCAAGGATGAGCTCGCCAAGATTCCTCTTGAAGCCCGCCGGACGCTTATGCCCGACGCGTGCACCGACACCGTCAACGTCTACCACGTCAGCGTCCGCAACGTCGGCGGCTGGGGCAAAAATTTTGCCCGCGTCTACGGTATTCTTTGCATGCCGAAAGCCCCCGGTCGTTACCCCGCCGTGCTCGGTGTTCCCGGCGCCGGTGTGCGTCCGTACCACGGCCTGAAAGACCTCGCCGCACGCGGCGTGATCACGCTCCAGATCGGCATTCACGGCATCCCGGTCAACCTCCCGCAGGAAACCTACGACCAACTCGGCGTCGGCGCGCTGTCCGGCTACAACGTCTTCAACCTGGATAACCGCGACGCGTATTATTATCGCCGGGTGTATCTCGGCTGCGTCCGCGCCAACGACTTCCTTGTATCGCTTCCTGAATACGACGGGGAAAACCTCCTCGTCACCGGAGGCAGCCAGGGCGGCCAGCTCTCCATCGTCACCGCCGCGCTTGATCCGCGCGTGAAGGCGCTCGCCGCGTATTATCCGGCGTACTGCGACGTCACCGGCTACCTCCACGGACGCGCCGGCGGCTGGCCTCACCTGACGCGCCCCGACGCCAAGACCGGCGCCGCCAACCGCCATGCCACGCCGGAGAAAATCGCCGTCACCGGCTACTACGACGCGGTCAATTTCGCCCGCCGGCTGAAAGTGCCCGCGCACTTCGCCTGGGGCTACAATGACGAAACCTGTCCGCCCACCTCGCTGTATGCGGCCTACAACGTCATCACTTCGCCCAAGCGCCTCCTCCTCGCGCTCGAAACCGGCCACAACACCGTCGGCGAGGAACACACCGTGATCAACGACTGGATCGGCGAACAGCTCGGCTTGAAGTAAGGTCTTCTTTTGAAACGAGAGCGGCCCCGCGTGGCCGCCGCACCCCCGCCCCGGCCTCACCGCCGGGGCTTTTTTATGGGCGATCGCCCTCCGATCAGGCGACGAGGTGGGTCTTGATGTAGTCGAAGCTTTGCTTGATCGAGACGAACGCATCTCCGGGACAGGAATCCTGCTCGACGATGAACCACTCGCAGCCGCCGGCCTCGGCCTCGGCGACGATGCGCTTGAAGTCGAGCGTCCCGGCGCCGATTTCGCAGAAGTGCGACTCCCCCTTGGAATTCACCCGGTAGTCTTTCAGGTGAATAAACGGCAGGCGTCCCTTCACCCGCCTGACCCATTCCACCACGTCGCCGCCGCCGCGTTGAATCCAGAACGTGTCGAGCTCCGCCACGACGTTGTCGGGCGAGGTCTCATCATAAACGCGTTCAAGGAAGGTTTTCCCGCCGCCGGGCCGGTAGAATTCGATCGAGAAAAGGGGTCGATGTTTTACCCTTGCGCAAAGGAGCTCGTAAAGCTCGCTGGCAGCGGGGCGGGCGCCTCCGCGCATCGCGCTGACATAGCGGCTGACGCCGAACTCGACACCCATGTTGAGCTTGCGCCCCAGCCAGCCATTCGGGCAGGCCATTCGATTTTTCA
>JANJTQ010000207.1 GCA_024711005.1 Opitutaceae bacterium
TCCGCACGTTTTTCCCCCATGAATTCACATGATTCCAACACTGGAAAAATCCTCCTGCATGGCGCTGATGCGGGAGAGATCACCCGTCCCATGATCGAGCATCGTGCCCGTGAAATCGCGCTCATCGATGGGCGCGACACCGTCACGGTTTCCGATCGCCGTATCGCCCGTCAGGAATTGCAAGGCCGCGATCTGCCCGACACGACCTCGGATGACAGCCCCTCGATCGCGCTCGGCCTCAGTCGCGATCCCAGCGAGCCCGTCTCCGTCCCCGGTCACCAAACGCCGGTTCACAACGAAGCCGACGATGACGACATGACCGAGCGTCTCGCGATCGAAGGGATCGAAGAAGCCCAACACGACCAAATGCTCGCAGCCCGTCGGCGGAGAAACTCCTGACATACCATCCCCATGTATGCCACCGTCTCCTCTACCCCTTTTGGAGTTCCGTCTTCGCCCGCATCACCCGCCGTTTCCGAACCGTGGATGGGAGAGCGTTATCAACGACGCGATCCCATTGCTTTCATCACTCTGGTTCGCAACCACCATCGGGCGATCTTCCATCTTGTTCACGCTCTTCTGCGGGATGAAGTCGCGGCGGAGAAAATAACGCAGCAGGTATTCTCACGGGCGCGGCGACGGCTTGGTCGCAGTCAGGGCGCCTCTTCGGTGGTCGAATGGATTTACTACGCCAGTTTTCGTTTTGTCCGGATGTATCATTGGAGGTCCACCGGCCCCATGGCCCGGCGTCGAATGATGGCGACCATGTCGAACAACCAGCCGGGACTTGATCTGGACGTCTTTGTACGGGTGATCGCACGTCATCCCGGCAAACTGGATCCGCGCGACTGCGAACTGCTCGCCCTGCGTCATGTGCTGGGCATGTCCCTCACCAACATCGCTCAATTGCTCCGCATGCATCCCTACGAGGTGGCCAACCGGCTGACTTGGGCCCGTGAACGCGTCTGCAAGCTCTGCCACCGCCCCGCCGCGGAAGCGGAGAAACCCGCGGCCCTGGCGCTGAGTGCCTGATCGGCGGCATTCTTCGGTAAATCCTCCATGGCCATCGTGGGGGATTGTGTGGTTCGCGAGTTCCAGCCGCCCGTCGCGCTCGACAGGCGCGGGCACAATGTCCGTGTTATTGCAAATCCCCCTCCCGCCTCGCGGGAGGGCGGGCAGGGAAGCCCCGTCCTCCGTTCCAATTTCATGAAAGCGCTTTCGAATCCTCCGGTTCCTTTTTCATTCGATGTGGCCAGCCCGCATCCCGTGCTGCTGGTCGACGACGATGACGACGCCATTCTGCTGATACAATTGCTGCTCAAGCGCGCCAACGTCACCAGCCCCATCAATATCGCGACCGATGGCGAGCAAGCGATCCGCTACTTCCAGTCCCGCCTGGACAATCCCTCCGAACTCCTTCCGCTCATCGTGTTTCTCGATCTCAAGCTGCCGCGGAAAGACGGCTTTGAAGTGCTTAAATGGATACGTTCGCAGCCCCGGCTCAATACGTTGCCGGTCGTGATCATGAGTTCCTCCAACCGTCCGCTTGATATGGAAAATGCCCGTGCGCTCGGCGCGGATTTCTACTGCGAAAAATATCCCGCGCTTGAGGACCTGGTCGCCCTTTTCGAGGGGAAAACCTTCTTTCCCCCGCTGCCCACGCTCGACTTTGGTTGAGTGGGTTTCCTGTTCGCCGCGCGCGGACTCGTGCGCCCGTCCTCCTTCGATTTACCCCCTGAAAAAACATGTCCCTTGATCTCCGCACCCTACGAACGCTTTTCGCCTTTCGGCGCAAGGCGCCGCGCCCCGCCGCCATGCCTGAACGGAAGTTGGCCGCGTCAGGCCCTGTTCCGCAGATACGCCGCCCCCTTGAAGCCCGCAAAGGCAAACCTGCTCCGCGTGCGTCGCTATTGGCTCCCTCTCTCCGTGGTCGACACTCCCCGAAACCTCCCGTTGCGCATTGATCGTGACGTCATTCAGGCTCGGCGCGAAATCCGCGATATCACCGCCAAGTTCGGCTGCACCCTGACCGAGCAAACGACCCTCGTGGCCGCCACGAGTGAAATCGCCCGCAATACCATCATCCATGGCAAAGGAGGAAACATGACGGTCGAGAAGATCGTTCGGGACGGACGCCACGGGGTCCGGCTCGTCTTCATCGACGAAGGTCCGGGCATCCCCGATATTGAGGCGGCCATGCGTGATGGGTACACGACCGGCGGCGGTCTCGGGCTGGGCCTTCCGGGCGCGCGTCGCCTTGTCCACGAATTCGATATCCGCTCCGAGATCGGCCAGGGCACCCGGGTTACCCTCGTGAAATGGAGCGATCCTCGATGATCCGATTCGCCTTCTGCGCGAGGTTCGTTGCCAAACGCGAACGCGGGCGATCCATGTTATTTGTTGCCGAGATCCGGTTGTATGAGCGAGAACGACGCTGTGATGACGACGCTGCGCCGCTTCGGTGCGCGACCCAGATATGACCGCCGACCTGCTCACAGTCGAACTCCGGGATGAGCCGCATGTCGTGCTGGCCCGTCGCCGGGCGCGAGACATTGCGGGCATGTTGGGATTCGAATCGCGGGACTGCGTGTGTATCGCCGCCACGGTGTCCGGGATCGCCCGCAACGCCTGGCGTCATGCCGGCGGAGGCCGGGTGGAGTTTCGTCTGGTACGCGATGGAGAGAACGACGTTCTGGGAATCACCGTTCGCGACCACGGCCCGGGCATCCAAAATCTTCCCGAGATCCTTGGTGGTCGCGGGCGGTTCGCAACGGGTATCGGGATCGGCCTGTTCGCAAGCCGGCGTCTCATGCACCGCTTCGATGTGAATACCTCTTCGCAAGGCACCACTGTCACTCTCGGTCAAGTGATCCCCCGCTGCTTCATCGATCCCATTCCGATCGTGGCCGCCCGCCTCACGGAGCGGTTGATCAAATTTCAGTCCTCGGATTTCGCCATCGAGATCGAGGACCAGGAGAGGGAGTTGCTTCACGTCCTGACCGCGCTCGACAAGAGCGAATCCGATCTGGCGCAGCTCAACGCGGAACTGGAGGAAACCTATCGCGGGGTGGTTTCCCTTTACGCCGAACTCGACGACCGGGCGCAGGAAATCCAGAAGGTCGTCGACCTCAAGTCGCGCTTTCTCTCAAACGTCACCCACGAATTCCGCACACCGCTCAATTCGATCATTGGGCTTTCGCGCATGCTTCTCGAACGCATCGACGGCGAGCTCACCGTCGAGCAGGAGAAGCAGGCCCGGTTCATCAACCATGCCGCCCGCGACCTTTCGGACCTGGTCAATGATCTTCTGGACCTGGCGAAGACGGACGCCTGCAAGATCGAGATCACTCCCGGGCCGGTTTCGGTCAACGAGTTGTTCGCGACGCTCCGCGGCATGTTGCGTCCGCTCATCGATAGCAACTCCGCGGTGACGCTCTGTTTTGACGCGCCGCTGCCCCCGGTGGAAATGGTGTCCGACGAGCGGAAGCTCTCGCAGATACTCCGCAATCTTGTCTCGAATGCCCTCAAATACACCCTCGCCGGGGAAGTGCGCGTGAGCGCCCGCATCGATGGAGCGCGCATTGTTTTTTGCGTCAGAGACACCGGTATCGGCATCCCCGCGGAGCATCAGGACAAGATTTTCGAGGAATTTTATCAGGTGCAGAATCCGCTCCAGCAAAAGACCCGGGGAACCGGTCTGGGCCTCGCGCTCTCCCGTCGTCTCGCGAATCTGCTGGGCGGGGGAATCACGTTCCAAAGCACCGTGGGATGCGGCTCCACGTTTTGGGTCGACCTGCCGATTTTGATTTCGTCGAAGGACACCGTGGTCAATCGGCCGGCGCCTCCGCCCGCGGCCGAAGTTCAGCACCTCGTGCTCTTTGTGGACAACCGCATGGACGTTTTCTTCAGCTACGAACGCATGCTCGATCGCACGCCCTTCCGGGCGATTCTCGCCCGCAATACACGGGAGGCATTTAACATCCTGAATCGCGTCTCGGTCTCGGCGATCGTGGCTTCCTCGGCCGAAACCATCCATGCCGTCGCATCCGGACTGCCCGCGTCAGGTGTTTCCATTCCGGCATTCATCGTGATTGGGGACCCTCCGACCGACGCCGAACTCCTCGATTTCATCGACGTTTTTATTCCGGCCGCCGCTCCGCCCGGGCAGCTCCTCACGAGCCTGAAAGAACTGCCATTGATGGACCGCATCACCGCGCTGATCATCGATCACAGTTCCGATGCGCGGCGGGAACTGCGTGGCGTGCTGGAGGACTTCCAAGTCGACGTCATTGAGGCCGCGACCATCGACGATGGCCTCATCATGATCGACGAACTCAAGCCCGTGCTCATTTTCAGCGAGATCCTTTTTCCCGACGACCTCGGCATCGGCTTGATTGAACGCCTTCACGAGGCGGTCGAGGACGGGGCCCTGATTATACATTCGTCGCAGGTGTTTACCGACGAGGAACGGGATTCGTTCAAGCGATACGCCTCCTCGCTGATTCGGAAAGGCCCGGCCAACGACTCTGTTTATCGAACCGCACTTATCCACGAAATCGCCAAAGCCAGAAGGCGAAAAATATGCGTATGAACAACGAAACCACGATCCTCGTTGTCGATGATAACGAGCATAACCGCTACGTCCATGTGCGCTATCTTGAGCGCGCCGGCTTTAGTGTGCGCCAGGCTGTTTCCGGCTCCGACGGACTCGCGCTCGCCGCGGAGGCCGACCTGGTGATTCTCGATGTTCGATTGCCCGACATGAGTGGTTTTGAGGTCTGTCGACAACTGCGACAGAATGCCGAGACCGCCAGTATTCCCGTTCTGCAGACCTCGGCGGCCTTCACCGCCGTGGGGGATCGCGTGGTGGGTCTCCAGCAGGGGGCCGACGCCTACCTGTGCATTCCGGTCGAGGCCGATGAACTCGTCGCGACCGTGCGCGCGCTCCTGCGCACGCGACAGGCGGAGCTGAACGCCCAGACGATGGCGGCCGAATGGCAGCTTACGTTCGACGCCATCAGGGACGGCATCTGCCTGCTCACCGAAGAACTCACGATCGCCCGGCACAACCGGGCGTTTTCCGCGCTCGTCGATCAGCCTGGTCCGATGATCGGGCGTTTGCTCACCGACGTGCTGACGGTCGACGATCCCTCCCGGCTCATCGGTCTTGCGCGGGCCATCCGTGGCGGCCAGCTGGAAATGAAGGCCGGTGAACGCTGTCTTCACGTTCGCGTGGACAGTGTGCAGTCCGCGAGTCTTCCGGGCAGCAAAGTCTGCATCGTCGCCGACATCACGGAAATGAAGGCGACCCAGGAATCCCTTCGTAAAGCCGAGGCCGGCCTCGCGGCGTACGCGGCGGAACTGGAGTCGCGGGTCGAGGCGCGCACCGCCGAACTGCACGAGCGCAATTCCGAGCTGGAGGCCTTCACGTATTCAATTTCCCATGACTTGAGGGCTCCGCTTCGCGCCATGCACAATTTCGTCGATGTTCTCCTGGAGGAGGCCGACAAGAATCTGACTCCCACGCACAAGGATTACCTCAAGCGTATCGGTCGTGCCGCGCAACGCATGGACCAGCTCACGATCGACATGCTGCACTACAGTCAGCTCGGCCGCTCGGAGCTGGCCGTGGAGCCGGTGGAACTGCAGGCCCTCGTCGAGCGGTTGATCGATGAAAGACGGGAGCGTGCCGAGGCGGCCACCGCGCGTTTTGAGATCTCCGGCCCGCTTCCCATGGTTTACGCCAGCGAAGCCGGTCTGGCCCAGGCGCTTGGCAATCTTCTGGATAACGCCCTCAAATTCGCGCGGCCGGCCACCGATACGATCGTCCGCTGTTCTGCCGAGCAAATCGACAATCAGGTCGTGATCACGGTCGCGGACAACGGAATCGGTATCGATGCGCGCCATTTCAAAAAGATCTTCATGCCGTTTGAGCGCCTGAACCCATCCCAGTCCGTGCCGGGCACGGGCATCGGCCTGGCGATCGTGCAACGGTGCATCGACAAGATGGACGGCCAGATCGAAGTCAGCTCGACGCCGGGCGAGGGCACCACGTTTTCCATCACGCTTCCGGCGGGCTGAACACGCACTTGCTCGCGAAGATCGGAATTGCGAGCAAGCTCGCTCCCAC
>JANJTQ010000214.1 GCA_024711005.1 Opitutaceae bacterium
GGTTCGACGGCGTGGGCAAGGACTTTGCCACCAGCATCGATGGCGCCGCCCTTCAGCCGGGTGCCGCCGATGTCGAGGCCGAGATAAAGGGCGGGCGTGCTCATAATTCGAGGATGGCGCCGTCCTTGCGCAACTGATCGCGGAGGCCGGTGAGGTTAACCGAGGCGATGAGGCCGTCGGCACGGGCCGCTTGCACGGCGGCGGTGCCGGCGGCCTGTCCCATCGCCATGGTTTGACCCATCGATCGGACGGCGGCGTGTGCGTCGTGCGAGGCGGAAAAACAGCGGCCGGCGACGAGCACGTTCTGGCCGTCGCGGGGAACGAGCGTACGGAAAGGCACGCCGACGCATTGGCCGTCGGGCAGGTATCCCCAGGCGGTGTCGGCGCCGCCGTGGTGATCCTCGATCGGAGCGCCACAGAGGGCGATCTGATCGTCGAACTGTTTCGCGTGGAGGACGTCGTCGCGGGTGAGTCGGTAGTGGCCGTAAACGCGGCGGGTTTCGCGCACGCCGATGTGGACGCCGAAGGTGGCAAGTTGGGCCTTCTCGTAACCGGGCACCTTGTCGCGGAGAAAACGGATATATTCGATGGCCTGCACGCGACCTTCGATCTCGGCCGAGGAGAGGAGCTCGGGATCGGTGGCGTTGACAACCGTGTCACCATTTTTCCGATACGAGGGAAGCCGGGTCATGATCGTGGCCGTCATGTGGTCCACGGGCGTGATGTGGTCGCTGCCTTCCTTGCGGGGAAGTTGATAGTGGCCGCTCTCGGCGGCGGCGGCCATGAGCGCATGGAATTCTTTTTTGGAGACAGTCTTGCGGCGAGCGACGTCCACATTGACCAGCTTGAAGGTGGTGGTGAGCGTCTGGGCGGGATCGATGTCGCCGGCGAGTTCGTAGCCGATTCCGGCGAAATGGCAGACATCGGCGTCACCGGAGGCATCGATGACCACCTTTGAGGTGTAGCGGCGGAGTCCGCTCTTGGTGGCGACGATGAGAGCGGAGACGAGGCCTTGGCGGGCCTGGACGTCGAGGACCTGGGCATTGAGCAGAATGTCGACGCCTGCGGCGCGAACGAGTTTCTCCCAGACGACCTTGAGGTATTCGGGATGATAGGTGACGCCGGTGCCGGCACCGTGAGTGTTGGGGCGCTCGAGCCAGGATTCGTAGGCGCGGAGGCCGTTCATGACGTCCTCGGAAATTCCGGAGACGACGCGGATCGAACGGGTGCCGGGCGTGTAGAAACCATAGAAGGTATCGAGGACGGCGGTGGAGGTACCGCCGAGGAAGGGCAGCCGCTCAAGGAGGAGGACTTTGGCTCCCGCGCGTCCGGCCGCGATGGCGGCGGTGGCACCGGCGGAACCGGAGCCTACGATGATCACATCGTAGGCGGGAAAATCGGGAATCTGTTTTGTGTAAATGTGCATGGGTATTTACCGCGACCGCTTCAGGACTGGCGGAGGTTCCGGCTGTAGGCTCGTGCTTCCATCACCGCCGCGGGGGCGCCATGGGTGGAAACCACTTCGATATGGAGGGCTCGCACAGTCACCGGGACGGCGAAGCGCACGCGGAGGTGACTGTGGTGGTTGTCGGCGACTTCATGCAGGATGCGTCCGTCGTCCGCCAACAGGCGACAATGGCGAACGCAGAAAGGCATCGCATATTCGGGATGGCCGAAGAGCACGCTTTCCAGCGGATGATCGTAATCCACATCGAATCCCACCACGACCTCCGTCAGTTCTTGTGGAGAGTCCCACGTCAGCGTGATTCGGGGTGCAGCATCATCGGGCGCGGCAACCCAGGCGTTGGTTTGGTGCGTGGGACGATGAAATCCATTGAGCACGTTTTCCGGTCGAAATGGACGTAGAGGCGGTTCGCAGCGTATCGCGAAGTTGCGTCCGGCAGGCCGGCGTTCCGGGCGAAAAATATCGAAATCCTCTCCGCCTACCGCGGTGAGTTTTTCGGCGTGTGATCTATAGAGCGAAAGCACGCCGGTGACGCGCTGCCGGGACGTATGCCAGCGCACGCCGGGCACGGCGTTGAGCACGATAAATCCGTAGGCGGGCTCTGGCAGTTGTGCGGGAAATGACAGCACGACTTCCTGCCGAAAGCCGGATGTGAGCGGAATCCTCACGGTGCCGATGAGCACATCCGGCGTGTGGTGGCGGGGATCGCTGGGGATGCGTAGCTCCGCCACGAGTTCGGTCGGTTGATCGACGTCGAGGACGACCGTAAACACTGGCACGGGGCCGGCGGACAAGGGCAACAACTGGGCGCGCGCGACGTTCAGCGCCACCGGTGCGGCATCGGCCGGGAAGGAGCCGAGAAGGAACTCGCTGCTCGTGGTTACGGTGGCGCGGCGGGCCTGATCGTCGGGATCATCGAGGGGCAACCCGGGCAGGTGTTGGCCGAGTCCCAGTAACTCACGGCGCAACTGCATCAGCCCTTCGCCCTGTGCGAGGTCGCGTGGCAGCGCGGCGCGGGTTTTGCAAAGCGCGGCGGCCACCGCCACCGCCTGACCACCCAGTGCGCAGGTGCCCATCACCCGACTGGATCCGAACGCGACGTGCGTGGCGCTGATGATACGGCCCGCGAGAAAAAGATTCTCCACGTTGCGGCTGTAGTAACACCGATAGGGGATGGCATAGATGCCCTTCGACTGCAGGTGGTGCGAGCCTGCGACGTGTGCATAAACGCCGTCGGCGGGATGCAGGTCGATCGACCAGCCTCCGTACGTCACCGCATCGTCGTGCCGGCGCCGCTCGACGATGTCGCGTTGCGAAAGCATGTAGTCGCCCTCGAAGCGCCGGCTTTCCCGCTTGCCGGGAATGGAGCCCACCCATTCGAGGGTGAGGTTTTTTGCCTCCGGAAACCGACCTGAATTTTTAACGTAATTCCAGACGCCGTAGACGATTCGCCAGAGCTCCCACTTGATCTGCTCGGTGTCGTGCACCGTGTCGAGGCGACCGCCCCACTCGATCCACCACAAGCGGCATCCGTCTTCCTTTGCCTTGAATTGCCGGAAGCGCGGGATCTTTTGCTCGACGTCCTTCAACGCATAACTCGGGGCGACGAAGGAAACCGGTCGTCCGGTATCTTTTGTGTAGAAATAAATCGAGTGTCCAAGGAGATGCCCGAAATCGTCACCGCGTGCGAAGGGTTCGTCGAATTCCTCACGTGCCTCCGCGCCCATGCGAAAGGCGGCTCCGGCGAGAAAGCCGAGGACGCCGTCGCCCGAGGCGTCGCAAAAAAGCGGTGCGCGCGCCACGTAACGAGTGCTGTTCTGCGAGCAAAATGCCTCCACCGACGTGATCCGGTCGGGGTTGTCCGTCGCCTTCTCGCAGGCGAAACACGCGGTGTTGAGCAGCAGGGTGAGATTGGGTTCGGCGACGGCTTTTTCCAGCAGCACCGTGTCCCAGATCACGGGATTGCCCTCCGGATTGCGCCAGATGTTTTCCAACAGCAGCTCGTTGAGCAGACCGCCTTCACGAGCCCAGCGGTTGTTGGAATTCATAATGGCGGCCGCGCCGAGGACCCACAGACGGATCTCGCTGGAGGCGTTGCCGCCCAAGACAGGGCGATCATGGATGAGGACAACCTGTTGGCCAAGTCGGGCGGCGGTGACGGCGGCGCACACGCCAGCCATGCCGCCGCCGATCACCACGAGATCGGCGGCAAGATCGACGGTTTTCAGTTCACGAAACAAAGCAGGAGAAGCGATCAACATGGACTAAGGCCAAAGAGCTTGGTGGAGCCGGATCAACGAACCGGAGTGAGCGCGAGTCGGACCCGCCCGACCGCACCGTAGCCCGACGGTTTTATCGCGGTGAAAAAGACGCTGTACGTACCGTCGTTTTCCGCGATGAGTCCCAACGGAGTGCGCATTGTCTGCCACCAGGCTTTCACGTGGGGCTTTAAGTCCACCCACGTGGCCGCACTCCAGGTTCCACCGTCACGCGAGACGGAGTAACCGAAGCACTGACGCGGACCGCCATCGACCATCGCGATCCAAAGATCACCGATGCGATCGACGACCGGGTTTTCCGCGAAGAGCGGATCGATCTTGATGGGGTTACCTTCCGGTCGTCGACGCCAGGGGCCGGCCAGACTTGGTGCGGTGGCGAGGCCGAGGCCCCAGAATTTGCAAGGCACGGTCTCTGTTTGGGCGCTGCCGTAGAATCCCATCCAGAGGCCGTCGGCGGCGCGATGCGCATGAAAAGAGTCGACGCCCTGCAGTCCTTCCCAGGGCTGCGACGCGTTGTCCGGCTCAAGAATGACCCCGGCGTCCCGGTAAGGGCCGCTTACACCGCCTCGACCCGGAACGACGGAAACGGCGCGCCAGATACGGCCCTCGTAATTCGCAAACCAGGCTTCCGGGGTGTTGGGCTTGGCGCGATAGGCAACGTAGAAAATCGTCCAGCGGTTCTCCTCGGCATCGAAGATCGGCATGGGCGCCCACAAGGCGGCGCGGGGATCGGCCCCGGTAAAATCGCCGCCCGACTCGTAGAGCGTGCTGACGCGTTCCCACTGCGTGCCATCGGAGCTGCGCCAGTGGGCGAGCTTCATTTTAACGAGGAACGGATCGCCGGCACGTTCGGCCGTGAAGAGGTGATAGACGCCGTCGATGAAGAGCGTGCGTCCGCCTTCGAATCCATGGCGATTTCCGTCGGTGCCGGGCATGCCGGCATCGATAACCGGTTCACTGCCCACGCTGAGCACCTCGTGCACGAGCAGCTGGTTTTCGATGGTTGGATTCATGATGTGATCAGAATCTTTCAGCGGCGGCGGTGGTGGCGGTCTGCGCGACGTTCACGCCACGGGTTTGACCGCGGAGGGATTGTGGAGGGCGCGGGCGTAGCGGGCGCGTTGGTCGCGAATCCACAGGTCGTAGGTGTCCCGGGTGTCCTTGAGGTGCATGTTGCGGAGGACGTGGTGCGCAATGCCGCGGCGATCGAGTTCGCGAAGGGTGAGTTCGTTGAGGCATTGCACGATGCCAACGGCGCCGATTGATGAAAGCGGACACACGGGGTAGGTGCCGGTCTGGCCCTCGACGAGCACGGAGGTGTCGCCGATGGGCATGCCGTTATCGAGGATGTAGCCGTGCTTCGCGGCGCGGGCGAGATGGGTGAGGTTTTTTCCGCAACTGTGTTTGGGGGCGCCTTTTTCCGACTGCTCGATGGAGCAAAGGACGATGAGCGGATTTTCCGGATAACGCTTCAGCCAGGCTGCGGCGATGTCCACGGCGGCCTGGGTCTGGCCGGTGGCGGAAATGACGAGGAGGGGCTCACCCGGCGCGACGTCAAACTCCGTGAGGAGCTTCTCGCCAAGGCCCTCGACTTTTTCGAGGGTCTGGCAAAGGCGAATACCATTGGGACCGATGACATCGGTGAAGGTCGTGATGCCGACCTGGAGGATGGGATGGAAGCCGGTCAGGGCGCCCATGCGTATGACCATTTCCTCGACGGCAACGCGGGAGTGGCCATTGGCGTAGACATGAATGAGACCGCCGGCGGCGATCGCGTCGGCATACAGCGAGGCGACGGATTGCAGCACATCGGTTTGCGCACGGAGATTGTCGCGCACGCGGTCGAGTTGGTCGGGGAAGGTAAGCATCGTCGGAAAAGGAGCAGGGTTGAGGACGGAGCGGGAAACGAAACGGAGAGTCTAGCGGAGGACGATCGAAAGGGCTTCCTTGCATGGCCGTAAAACTTCCTGAATCTTCAGGTCATGGCGGATGCGCATCCTTTCTTTTTCGAGACCTTCGGACTGGGAATCTGGTGGGGAACGCCGCCTTTGATGCGCCGGTTGCACAGCCATACGGAGGTTGAGTTCAACTTGGTGACGCATGGGTCGTTGACCTATCGTTTTGCGGGAGAGTCGGTGACTTTTAAGGCGGGGGAGTTGCACGTCTTTGGCGGGTTGACGCCGCATGAGCTGGAGCACGTGACGAAAGGCACGGAATACGCGTGTCTGACGGTGCCCCTGTCGGCCTTTATCCGCTGGCGGCTTCCGGAGAATGTGAACGGGCCCATCCTTCGCGGGGAAATTTTGAGCGACACGGACGGGGAGCACGACGTGCGGCGCTTTGGCCGCTGGTGGGAGGACCTGAAGGGCGGCGACCCGCGGCGAGCGCGGGTGATGTTGCCGGAAGTGCAAGCGCGGATGGAGCGCATGGCGCTGTCGCCCACCTTGGAGACTGCGTGGCGCCGGCGGGCGCCCGGCGGACGGCCGGGCAACGCGGCGACAGGCACGCTGCTGCGAGTGGAGCGGATGTTGCAAACGATCGCGGCTCGGTTCGCCGAGCCCTTGATGCTGGCGGACCTGGCGAAGGGGACCGACTGGCATCCGCACTACGCGGCGGGCCAATTTCGACGATGGATCGGAATGTCTCCGGGAGAATTTTTGCTGCAACAACGCATCGCCCACGCGCGACATTTGCTGGCGACGGGGGAAGCAAAAGTCATCGACGTAGCCGAGGAGTGCGGATTCGCGTCGCAGAGCAGTTTCTACGCAGGCTTCACCCGCGTGGTAGGCCAGACACCGGCGGCATATCGACGTGGGTTGGTCGCCTAGCCATCCATGCAGCCTCGACTGGAAAACGGCGGCAAAGCCAGTCTCCGCACTCCACAACCGCGTTCAGTTCAACGCACCGCGCCTTGGTGGCGCTTGCGGTAGCGGCGCGGGCTCTCCCCGTGCCGCGCGACAAACAATCGATAAAACTGAGACAGCCCCGCGAAACCGCACTCGGCGGACACGTCCACAATCGAGCGCGGCGTCAGGCGCAATTGTCGTTCGGCATGCTCCATGCGCAGGCGATTGAGATACGCGATCGGCGACGTATCCATTGTCGCTTTCATCACCCGCGCCACCTGCGCCGGCGAACGTCCGCAGGCACGATGCAAGCCGGCAAGCCCGTGGATCCATCCGTCGGGTCGCGCCACGCGCTCCAGTCCTCGCGCCAGCCAATCCGGCACCGCCGGCGGAAGCGCCGGACCGCGTTCCGTCCAACACAATGCCTGCATCAGGCGGTAGTCGGTTTCGAGTCCGCTGGGCGGACGCGCGAGCAACACATCGCCCGCCGCACGCAACTCCAACAGGCCCGCCTCCGACAGCGTCAACACCGGACACGGCCCGCTCACTTCTCCAAACAGTCGCGCGACCGCCTCGGGGTGAGCCGCCTCCAGTGCGCGCAGTCGCGCGGTCGGAAAGGCAAAGTTAAAAATCACGCCCTCCGTTCCCGCCGGCGCGTCGAGCCTGTGACGACGCGCCGGCCGGATGCCGACGAGCGCCCCCGCCGAGAGCGACTGGACCGCACCATCGACTTCATGTCGGACCGTCCCGCGTTCAACCCAGAAGATCTCGGCAAAATCATGCGTATGCACACGGCTGATACGCCCCGGCGCGAGGGTTACGCGGGCAACGTGCGCCGATCCGCCTTCCGGCAGGAGCAAACGCCAACGTTTTAACTCAACCGATGAAACCTTCATGCGCGTTTACAGGAAGAATTGGCCACTTATCGGGAAGATTTCCACAGAAAATGCGTTAATATGCTAACTATGGACACACCCCTCCTTTCCGGCATCGACGTCGGCGGCACTTCGACGCGCATCGCGCTCGCCGACTCCTCCGGCCGCGTGCTCGGAGAAGGGAAGGCTCCCGGCGCGGGTTTGACCGAGGTGTCGATCGAGGAATCCGCCTCACACCTCGCGGCCGCCTGGCGCGATGCCTGCGCCCAGGCGGGGCACACGCCGTCGGCACCGGTCGGCGCGTTGTTTGCCGGCTTCGGCTCGCTGGCCGCGGCTCGCGATGCGGCCGACGTGCGTCGCGCCTTGAAGCGGGCCGGCATTCGCGCCCGCCGGCTTGCAGTCGGCCATGACAGCGAAAACGCCCAAGCAGGCGCACGCCCGGCCGGTCCGGGCATACACGTGATCGCCGGCACCGGCTCCGTGGTGGTCGCGCGCGACGAACGAGGCCGCCTGCATCGCGTCGGCGGCTGGGGTCCGGGAATCGGTGACGAGGGCGCGGCCTGGTGGATCGCCTGCGCCGCCTTGCGCGCACTCACGGCCCGGGCCGACGCCGGCCGGAAACCGGTCGCGCTGGACCTGGATCTTCTTCGCGCGTTGCGCATCCGCGAACCGCGCGAGTTGCTCGCGGCCGTCTTCACCGCGGGACTCGATCGCGCCGGCTTTGCGGCGCTGGCCCGGCCGGTGCTGACGCGAGCGGCGACCGGCGACCGTATCGCTCGCGGCCTGCTGGCCGCCGGCGCCGACGCGCTCGGGGCGCAAGTTGCACAGGCCGCGCGTCTCGCACGCCTCTCCGCGCCGGCCATCACGGTGAGCGGCGGGATGTTCGACCATGCGCCGGGTTATGCCCGTCTTCTGACGGCGGCGGCCCGACACGCCGGCGTTGACGCACGACTTGCCCCGGCCATGGCCGGCCCGCTTGCGGGCGCTCTCTTGCTCGCCCACCGCCTGGCCTCACCGGGAACGAACGCTTCCGAAAACATCACTTTTGTCCGCCGCGTGGCGGACACTCTCCACATCCATCCATGAAACTCTGGCTCGCATCCGCAGACGTCGACATTGTCGCCCGTCATCTTTCCTCCGGCGTATTCGCCGGAGTCGTCACCAATCCCGCCGTGGTCGCCGAGGCCAAACGCGATCGCGTCGAGGTTTTCCGCGACCTCGTGAAAATCGCGCCCGTCGCCTGGTATCAGCTGCTCGCCGGCACGGAGAGCGAGATGCTCGCCGATGCCGAGCGCATGCTCGCGATCGATCCGGTGCGCATGCGCATCAAGGTGCCTTCCACACGCGCCGGCCTTGCGGTCATCCGTCGCCTTTCCGACCAAGGGCTTGAGATCATGGCAACCTGCGTGCCCACGCGTCCCTGGATGTTGTTTGCCCTCGCGGCGGGCGCGCGGCGGATCGCGCCCTATGGGAGCATGCTGCAAAAGCGCGGTATCGCGTCCAAAGCCGAGGAGGTCGTGGCGATGCAAGAGATCATCGACCGCCAGGGTTCGACGGCGGAAATCCTCACCGGCCTCTACGATCCCACCGAGGTCGCTTACTACGCCAAGCATGGCATCCGCTCCGGCTTTATCTGGGCCAAGGACGTGGATGCATTCCTCACCCAGCCGCTTGCCGACGAAGCGGCGTCCGCTTTCGGCGGATACTGACCGGTCAAGATCACGATCCCGATCCGATAAATCCCCAGAGTGGCGACAGCTCTGTCGCCGCTCCGCCAAGTCCGAACCGACTTTGGCATTATCGGCCCACTTCGGAATGAACTCACACACATCCCACGAACCCCTCGCCGGCTTGCGCGGCCTCCCTCCCCTCGCCGGTCTTTGCTCCCACGCCGACGCCGCCCGTCCCGGGCTGGCGGTCGACGCCACCGTGGCGCGTCTTCGCCGCTACGTTTTCCTCAAGACCCAGTCCGCCTTCACTCAGGCCGCGCTGTTCAACGGCGTGCCCGAATGGGAGGTCAAAGGCGCCTTCTCGCTCCATCTCTGGCAGGACGCCGAACACAGCACCTGGTTGCGCGCCCGCATCACCGAGATGCGCACGCCGCCCCACCACCTCGACAAGGTGCCCGAACCCGCGCTTAAGGATTTCACGGACGAACTGCGACACGCGCACGACACGCGCGAGTTGCTCATCGGCCTTTATGAGGTGCTGAAGCCCGCGTTTCTGGCGACGGTCGAACAACATCTCGCGGTGACCAATCCCGTGGCCGACCACCCGACACGTCGCCTGCTCTCGATGATCGCCGTCGAGGAACGCGCCCAACTCGCGTGGGGCGAGGCGGCACTCGCCGCCCTGCGTCGTGGAAATCCGGATACGCCTCGACAAATCGCCTTCGCCGCGCACCTGCGCGCCTACCTCGCCGCCGCCGGCGGGGTGTCCGGGGAGGATCCACGCCCCGATCTCGCCGCCACGCCTCTGCCCGCGCCACGCACCCGCAAGGACGAAGCGTTGCCCGTCACCCGGGTGCCGCGGCGTGACGCACGTTTCAAGCACGTCTGGCGTTCGCGCGGCATTGTGCCGTCGCCGTCCAGCCCGGTGCATCAGCGCCTGTGGTGGATGATGAACGTGCGTCTGCAGGAAATGCATGTGAGCGAACTCATCGCCACCGTCATCGCCGATTGGACCGGGCAGCCGTGGGCGTTTTATCACGACCTCGCCCGTCATCTTTGGGATGAAACCCGGCACTGCATGCTCGGAGAAGTCGCCTTCGCCGCGCAGGGCATCGACCACACGACCATCCCGACGCACATCGGTTTTGCGGAGTACCCCAACGAGAAACTCCCGGCGCCCGAACGCTACTCGTTCCTCTGGGGCATCGAGCAGGGACTGATGGTCAAATCGGGCAAACAGGCCGAGGTCGCGCTCGCCCACGCGGGCGGCGACGAGTTGGCCGAGGTCTTTCAGGATTACGACTGGGCGGACGAAGTGCTGCACGCCGCGATCGGCCGTCGCTGGCTGGAGCCGCATTTCAAGAGCCGCGAGGCCATGCTCGCCGTGTATGAACGTATTCGTCCGGCCTACGACCAGATGAAGGAAGACGACTTCGCCTTGGGCGGTCGCGACTGGTTTCCGGAGTTTTATCAAAAACACCTTGCCCACAAAGATCCGAACCTGGGTCGTGCGGAACCCGAGGCTCCCCCGCTGGCAGGCGGCGGCTACTGATGCCCATGACACGCATGTCCGCTCGCGCGGTTTTCACGCTCAATCTCTGGACGCTCGACGACACGCCGAACGCGCGCCGCCCCTGGGGGCTGGCGCGACGTCTGGCCGTGGCGCGCGCCGAGGGTTTCGACGCCGTGCATGCGGCGGCTTCGCCCGGAATCGGCGTGTTGTTACAAAAAAATGAACTGCGCTACATGGGCCTGGTGATCGCACGCGGAGACGCCGACGGGCCCGCACTGTTGGCCGCGCAGAAGGCGGAAGGCGCGGAGATCGTCAACGTGCAGCTCGGTGACGGCGACACGGGGGTGGCGACGGCGTTGCGCGAGGCCCTGCGCCTGCGCGCCGCGGCGGCCCGATGCGGCGTTCATTGGGCAATCGAGACGCATCGCAACACCGCGACCGAAACCCCCGAACGACTGGACGCGTTGGCTGCCGCCTACACCCGGCGCACGAACGAAGTTTTGCCGCTCACGATCGACGCCTCCCACCATGCGCTGGTGAAGCACCTGCGACCGGCACGGTTTGGCGAGGCGTTGTTGGCGCGGCCGGAGCTGATTCAGGCGGCGCGGATGGTTCATTTGCGGCCCTTCAATGGGCAGCATGCGCAGGTGCCCGTGATGGATGCGCGCGACCGCCTGACCCCCGAGTTCAAGACGTGGCTCGACTTCGCCGCCGAGCTATTGCGCGTGTGGCTCGCCGGACCGCGGCCGGGAGGCGAATTGTGGATCGTACCGGAGATCGGACCGGCCACCCCGCACGGCTACAACTTGAGCGTGTTTCCCCCGGCTTGGGCTCAAGCACGACGCTGCCATGCCGAATTACGACGGCTATGGAAGCGCGTGGAACCTCGCTAACCAATTCATTTAAAGCAGAATATAGATCATTGTAGAGCTCATGATTTCCGTGATTGACTCAAATGTATCTTAAAAATACATTTCAGCCACAGTCAGGTCCGCCCCGCCCCTCAACCTGCTCCGCTTTCCTGCTATTTCCCATGTTCACGTCTGCCCCCCACACGTTTTCCCGGACCCGGGCGTTCACGCTCACCGAACTGCTGACCGTCATCGCGATCATCGGGGTGTTGGCGGCCATCATCATTCCCGTGGTCGGCAAAGTTCGTGACTCCGCACGAACAAGCCAGTGCGCGTCCAATCTCCGCGGGGTCTTCAATCTCTACATGGTTGATGTGCAGGAAAATCGAGGCAGGACCCCTCCCGACATAGAGATCGATCCAAAAACTCAAGCGACCAAAACCATTGTATGGATCGACCGCATCGCCGCGAAATACTTCGTCGCCGCCGAAAGCAAAGGTCTCAGCCAGGCCTTGGGCTGCCCCGAGCAAATCTCTCTGAAGCCGAATGTCATTGTGAACGCGGCCAAAAGCCAGCGAGCCCCGCGCACTTACTCGATTAACCGCAGTCTGAATCGGGAACTGGCGGCTCCCTACACACCGACTGTTCGCTCACTCGCCTCGATCTTCTCCCCCTCTCGCATGGTGCTGGCCGGCGATGGCAACGACAGCGACAACAGCACGGAGTATTACACCGGCGTCATCGGCACCGGTCGACCGCCGCAGGCCCCGCACAAAGGCAAGGCCAACATCGTCTTTCTCGACGGGCATATGGAGGCGGTCGGCGACCAGAGCCTGCTCAACGTCCCCGGGACCCCAAAAGCCGGCACCCCTCAATCGCTGTTCTGGTTCGGCGAGTAAGTTCCTCCCCTCTTTTCCCGCGCCCCCTTTCCGCGTCCAATGCCTTCGCTGGAAACATCCCCGCTCTTCTCCGTCTGGCGAGACCCCGTCTCCGGCGTTGAGAGCCACCTACTCACCCGGCACGTCGCTCCGCTGCAGCAGTCGTTTTACTACGTAAATCAAAGCTTCAGCGGCGACGGTCGGTTCCTTTGGATCTACTGCGCCTTCCCTCCGGCGGGCAACGCCAACCAGGGCCGCAGCCTCGCCGTAGTTGATTTCAAACTACAGGAGGTCCGCCACTACCCCGAGACCGGTTTCCTGGACGCCTCGCCGGCCGTCGACCCCGCGACCGGCGAAGCCTATTGGTGCACCGGTCTCGAAATCTGGAAACGCGGCCCGCTCGCCGGCGACACGCCGACATTCGTCAACCGGTTCCCGCAATCCCTCGCCCGCAACCGTCGCCCTTGGCGGCTCGCCACCCATCTCACGTTCTCCGCCGACCGTCGCGCGCTCAACATCGACGCCGAG
>JANJTQ010000311.1 GCA_024711005.1 Opitutaceae bacterium
AACGACGTCCCGTATGCGGCAAACGTCGTCCATGTCCCCCGTGATGCCCGTTTCAGCCTTAGTCTCGAAGCGCTCAATCCTGGCTGGCTTCACGAAAAGAGCGCGCGAAAGCAGGCAACCAACACCCCCGTTCCGCCCTTCCTCGCCTGTGAGCCGGACCTCGCCGGCAAAGACCTGTGGCTGCTGATCCACATCCGCACGCTTTCCCCCAACGACTCCTTGCAAATCGAAAGCAAACGCATCTCCCGCGCCTCAGTCGTCAAATATGATGTGCGCTCCTTCGGTCTCATCCCGCTTACGGTGGACGAGGTCACGCCGTTGTCGCTCGAGGCCAACAGCGATTACGAGGTGGATATCCGCCTCTATGAGGTAAAGAAGGCATTCCGGAACTCCCCTTTCGAAAAACGCCCCGGGCTCTCCGGCATCGCCCGCGCCGCGTGGACGACCACCACCGACACGTTCAAAGCCCTCGTCGGAGACTCCGCAACCAGCGCCCTCAGCCCCAAACCGTCCAGCGACCTTCCCATCGAGCGCCATCTCATCGAGGCCGGCGGCACGCTTCAGTTCGATGCTCGCTTCGCGATCTATCGCAGCAACGACACCCTCGCCCCCCGCCATCCCGACGACGACTCCCGCGGCGGCGTCCTGGTGAACCGCTATCAACTCATCGACCCGTCCAATCGCCGTGAAACCAATCACCGTGCGCCCAACAAAGACGCACGCTACACCGACCCCGCCACTTACCTCGAACACCTGCAAAATCTCGAAAACGCCGAGGTACCCGGACGTCAGGATGCCTTTCTCCGCCTCCGCATCGAGTCGATGTGGAGCCCGGTCGCCAAAGCCCTCGCGCAAATTCAGTCCTCCCCCGCGGCCATCGAAAACGTCAGCCAGGAACAGGCGCTCGCCGCCGAATCGCTCGCCGCCACCGCCCGCGAGACTTTCCTCAAAACCGCCGAAGCCGAAAAACAGGCCAGCCTCGCCGCCGCTGAGGCTTTGCGCAAATCCGACTCCGCCAACTCGTCCCAGCTGGAAGAGACCGCCCGCGCACTCTCCCGCAAGACACAGGAGGTCGCCGCCGCGCGCACCGCCATGGAGACCGCCCAAGCCCGCGCTCAAGAAGCCCGCCAGGCTGTCGAGGCCGCCGCATCGCGGGGCGCCCAAACCGCCAACGCCGAAAAAACGGTCGCACTCGCCGACGCCGCCCTCATCCACGCCCGCCGACTGACCGATGCCGCCGTAAAGGACCTCGACGCCGCCCGTGAAGCCCTCCGGCAAACCCGCGCCTCCGCCGAAGCCGCTCGACTCAAGAAAGAAGAATGGATGCAAACCGAAGCGCGGACCAAGCGCCGCCTCGACGAGGCCCGTTCGCAACTCGTCGCGCTCAGCCGCAAAGCCGAAAAGAACAAAGACGACGCCGATCTCCGCCAAAAACTTACCGCGAAGGAACAGGAGGTCGCAGCCCTGATCCAAGCCGCCGACAACGCGGCCTCCGAATGGAAGCTCGCCCAAAAAGACCAGGAGGCGAAACTGAACGAGGTCGAAGATCAAATCGACTTCGTCGCCCAAAAACGCAGCGCCCTCGCCGAGGCGGAACAGGAGAAACAGCGTGCGCGCGCCGCCAAGGACCAGGCCGACGCCATTCTCCATGGCGCCGACGTCAGTGATCCCCGTCCCGCCATTCTCCGCGCACGCAGCCTCTGATCGTGCGAGATCAACGCGGACCGGCATCCGAATCGGACCATCCTCCGCGAACGGACACACGACGCTCTCGCGCGGTTTGTAAAATCCTCCTTCCCCTTCCCCGTCTTTTCACCTAACTCACCTCCATGCAGACCATCGGCGAACGCCTCGAAGAAGCCCGCAAACGCAAAGGCATCTCCATCAGCGAAGCCGCCGAAGCGACCAAGATCCGCGGCGACTACCTGCACAAATACGAGAACAACCAGTTTGATATCAAACTGCCCGAGATTTACGTGCGCGGCTTTCTCCGCACCTACGCCATCTACCTGAAGCTGCCCGGCGACAAGATCATCAACGACTATAACGCCCTCGGTCTCGGCGACGCCTCACGGGGACGCTCCATCAACCGTGAAGTCTATGGCCGCATGGACATCAGCGTGGCCAACGCCAAGGCAGCCAATGCCGCCGAATCGCCTCCTCCCGCGAGCGTCGCCCACACGCCCGGCACCGGCACGACGCACGACGACAACAACCCCGCCACTTTCCGCCCTCGCGCCCCCGGCGGTCTGAATATCGACTCGAATCTTCTCATCAAAGGCGGCGCCCTCGTGGCGGGCGTCATCGTTCTCACCGTCCTGCTGATCTGGGGCATCGGCGCCCTCACCAGCGACAAACCCACCGAACCCAACATCACTTGGGTCAAACCTCAGCCGGGCGAGCGCAGCATCGGCTTGGTCGGTGTCGCGGCCACCGAACTCGTCACCGCAACCGATGCGACCGGCACGGTGCTCTACCGCGGACCGCTCAAGGCAGGCGAAACCCGCCCCATTCCCCGCAATAGCGCGATCACCGTCCAGACCGAGACGCCCCAAACCGTCATGATCGAACTCGGCGGACAGCAATACCCGCTGAAGCATCCGACCACCGGGCAGTTCATCAAACAGTCCACGATCAAGGCGCCGTAAGATCCGCCAAAATTCTTCACAAAAAACCCGCGCTGATTTTCAGCGCGGGTTTTTTTGTGGACGATGAACTCTCGGTCGAAGCGGCGGACGACCGCGTCGCCTCACCGCAAACCGACCGGTGTGCCCAACACCTCTCGCAAGACGATCGCCTTGCGCAAGGAGCGCGCACTGCGCAATTCCCGCAGCAACCCGACGCCCTCATGCGAGTCGGTAGTCGCGACGGCTTCCGGTTGCTGAGTCCAGACCGACTTCGCTTCGCGGGCCGTCTCGGCCTTGCGCGCCTGAAGCGCGGCGAGTTGCTCCGCCAGGCCTCGCTGACGTTCCAACATCGCGGCCTCCTCTCGCTGCGCCTCCTCGCGACGAGCCTCGGCCGCCGCGTAACGACCCGGCTCCGGCTCATGACGCCGCAGCGCCGGCGCCAGAGGCGGGGGCGTCACACGTCCGCCCCCCTGCCGCTCCGCGATTCTGCGGCGTATTTCTTCCTGGATACGCCGCGTATTTTCCGCGTTTTCCAACGATTGCTGATGATCGCGCATTGCGCGACCGCCGCCCGGGACGTTGTCGGGTTTGCCATCGCCATCGTAGTCGGCGGGCTCCCCGGCCTTGTCCGAACGACGCGCGTTCAGCCAGTAGGCGATCGCCGCGGCGATCGCTATGATGATTTGAAGATGATCGAGGATCCAGTCCATGACCGGTTACTTTTTATCCTCGGGCTGCGAGATCGACTTCCGCATGGAGGTGTCGGCCTGCACATTCTCCATCTTGTAGTAATCCATCACGCCCAGGCGACCGGAGCGGAACGCCTCGGCGATCGCCTTCGGAACTTCGGCCTGCGCGCGGACGACCTCGGCCTGCATCTCCTGCACCTTCGCCTTCATTTCCTGCTCAACGGCCACGGCGGCCGCTCGACGGATTTCCGCCTGCGCCTGGGCGATCGACTTGTTGGCTTCGGCCTGCGCTTCCTGAAGTTTCGCGCCCACGTTCTCGCCCACGTCCACGTCGGCGATGTCGATCGAAAGAATCTCGAACGCGGTGCCCACATCGAGACCGCGCGCGAGCACGACCTTCGAAATGCTGTCGGGCGATTCGAGCACGACCTTGTAGGTTTCCGCCGAGCCGATGGTGGAGACGATACCCTCGCCGACGCGGGCGATGATGGTGTCTTCCTTGGCACCGCCCACGAAGCGATCGAGGTTGGTGCGCACCGTCACCCGCGCTCTCACCTTCACCTGAATGCCGTCCTTGGCCACACCGTCGATGGTGTTGCGACCAGCCTCGGGATTGGGGCAGTCGATCACCTTCGGATCGACGCTCGTACGCACCGCCTCGACGACCGATTTGCCGGACCCCTTGGTCGCAAGGTCGATCGCGCAAGCACGGTTCCAGCTCAACTCAATGCCGGCCTTCTGCGCCGCAATGAGGGCTTGAATGGTCGGAACGACATTACCGCCGGCGAGAAAATGCGCCTCGATGTCGTCGATGGAGATGTCGATGCCCGCCTTCTTGGCCGTGATGCGCGCATCCACTACAAGACCATAGGGCACCTGACGCAGTCGCATCGCGACCAACGTCGGAATGCCCACGTAAGCGCCCGCCAGCATGGCACGCAGCCACACGCTGAAGAACGACATAACGATCCCGCCAATGATAAGCGCGGGGAGACCTATAACGACAATTAGGAACCAGTTCATAAGGATTTAGTTTTTTTGGACGATCAGACGAAAATTATCCAACTCCACGACGCGAATGGCCTCGCCCTTCGCGATCAGGCCCGAACGGGAATAGGCCTCGTAGCGTTTCCCGGCAATCACGACGTAACCACTCGGGGCGAGCATGGTGTCGGCCATGCCCGTCTGCCCGACAACCATATCGCGTTCGGCGAGCGGCGGCTGGCTGGCACCTTTGATTTCAGCCTTCAGGAAAAGCCTCCGACCCAACGGCGTTTTCGGCAGAATAAAGAACTCAAGCCAAAGCGTGAATGCCGCCAGCGCCAGCGCGACGCCGATGGCGAGCCAGCCTGCGTTCGCTCCGTATTCGATGAACGTCAGCACCACGCCCGCGAGCAAAGCCAGCGCGGCAAGCACCCCGAGTATGCCGCCCGGCACAAACACTTCGGCGGCGAGCAACATCGCCCCGATGATAAACAACGCCATGATCGCGCTCATGCGTCGGCCCTTTCGACGACCAGACTGAAATCGCTGCGACTCACCACCACCACGGCCACACCGGCTTCAATCATGCCCACGGCAACGCGGGCCTCATAACGACGGCCGTCGATTTCAATCTGGCCCGATGGCATAAGCGCAGTTGCGACAACGCCCCGTTTACCGATCAACGTGTCGACCTCACCGCCATGGGCGGAAGCCTGCGAATGCGTGTCGATCGATGCCTGCAAAATCATTCGATCCCAGAACCATCCACGCGGAAGAAAACGCGCCAGCACCACGGCCAACACACCGGCCACCAGAAGGCCGAGTGCCATATTGAGCAGCGGCTGAGTGAACACATCCCCATCGAAGTCCACCGGCTCATTCGGCCACAAGTCAGCCATCGACCACACCAGCGCCCCCAGCATCAAGAGAACGCCAGTCAGCGCCCCGACGATCAAACCGGGAAAGAAAAACAGTTCGATGAACACCAACACGACGCCCAACGCAAAAATCAGCGCCGGCTCATGTCCGGACAGACCCGCGATGTAGTGCCCGAAAAATACGATGCCCAGCAACACGCCGCCGGCGATGCCGAAGAAACCGAAGCCGGGCGTCTTGAATTCGATGAACACCGCCAGCAAACCCAAGCCCATCAGGATGGGCGACAACGTGTTCAAATACTGGGCAAGCGTCTCCGACCACGTCACCTCCAACCGCGTCACTGTGAAATTACCCGCGCCAAATTTCTGCGTACACAAATCGTCCACGTCTTTGGCGATTCCTGCCGCCAACAATGTTTCCGGCGGGTCGCCGTAGGTTTTGGCCGCCTCGGTCGCGGTCAGGGTCAACAACTCGCCCTTGGGCTTCAGTACTTGATCGCCGATCTTCAACTCATAATCGGCGTCGATCATCGCAGAGATCACCTGCCCGCGGAACCCTTTGCCTTCCGATACCGAACGCACCTCGGCTTTCAAAAAGCTCACGATCTTCTGCTTCATCGTCACGTCCACGTCCTGCCCCGAACCGGTGACCGGCGCGGCTGCCCCGATTTTGCCGCGAGGAGCAAACCAGATGTCATCCGTGACCGCCGAAATAAACGCGCCCGCGGAGATGGCTTGGTCATTCACGAAGGTCACGCGTTTGCCGGGAAATTTCTCCAGCGCCTCCATGATGTCGAACGTCACATCGAGTCGACCTCCCGGCGTCTTCATATCGAGCACCACCACGTCGATTTTTTTGTCGATGGCCTCTTTTAACCCGCGTCTCAGCACGTAAAGGATCGGCTTGTCGATGCCTTCGCGCACCGGGATCACCATCACGGTTTTCATCGGAGTAGCGGCGGCCGGAGCCTCCAAAGCCACGACTGGTTTCGGAGACTCCGTCGGTTCCTCCGCCTGCGCCCGAAGCAGCCCCGGGAAGACAACCGTCGCGAGCAGGGCGAATAAAACACGCGTCATAGGCCGGCACGATAGACTCCGCTCAATCGCTTGCGCAAGCATCCCGACGCATCAGCGTGTTATAAAATCCCGGGCCTGTTTCCATAGAATCCTTTTGCCTGTCCGCGTCGCACGCATGAAAACAGCCGGCTCATGGAAAAGCTGCCTTATCTCGGACAAACGCTCACCCGCTGGCAGGTCGGCAACTCGACCTTCCTCGCCCTCCCCGAACGCGGGGCGCGTCTGATGAACTGGCACCTTGCCCTCGGCGATGGCTCCGTGCGCGACATTCTTTACTGGCCGGAAGACGCCGATTTCAACGCGTTCAAGTCGGTCCGCGGCGGCAACCCGATCCTCTTCCCTTTCAACGCCCGCACCTACGACGCCGGCGAGATCGGTTACTGGCGCGACCCGGCCGGCGTACGCCGGATTATGCCGATGCACGGCATTGCCCGCCAAGGGGAGTTCAAGGTCACCCGGCTCGACGCACGCGGCTTCACCGCCGTCCTCGTTCCGAGCGAAGAGGCCAAAGAGGCCTATCCGTTCAACTACGAGTTTAGCGTCGCCTATCGCTTCTCCGAACTCGGCCTCGCCTGCGAACTCACCCTGCGCAACCTCGACACCCAGCCGATTCCGTGGAGCGCAGGTCATCACTTTTACTTTACCGTTCCCTGGGCCGAAGGCCTTTCACGCAGCGACTACATCATCCGCATCCCGGCGACGCGCACGCTTCGGCACGACTTCGAAACCGGAAAGTTGATCCCCGGCCCCGCCATCAAACCCGAGGAGCGTCTCGATAATCCCGCGCTGGTCGACACCCTCCATCTCGGGCTCAAGTCCAACACCGTCACCTTCGGCCCGGCCGCCGGCGCAGGAAAAATCACGCTGCGGCACGGCACCGCCGCCGTGCCCGCCCCCGAGGCGGCGCTCGTCACGTGGTCAGAGGCCCCCGAGTCTCCGTTTTATTGCGTTGAACCGTGGATGGGCCCGCCCAACGCCCCCGAAAACAAAATCGGCCTTCACTGGGTTCAGCCCGGTCAGGCGCAAAGCTTCGTCGTCGAGATCGCGGTCAAATAATCCTCGCGCGCTGGCCAGCCGCGGCCGGCGAGTTATACTTCGCGATCACGTCCGCGATCCCATCATCCTCATGTCATCCACGCCTTTCACACTCGCTCTCATAGATGGCCTCGGCGGCGGAGAAATGGTTCTCATTTTCTTCGTCATCCTGCTGCTCTTCGGAGGCAAGCGATTGCCCGAACTGGCGCGCGGGCTCGGCAAGTCGATGCGCGAATTCAAAAGAGCCACCTCCGGCGTGGAGAACGAAATCAAGCGCGCACTCGAGGAGCCGCCTCCACGGCCGAAGCCGGCGCCAAAGAACCCGCTCTATACCACGCCGCCGGCGACCATCGAGCCGATGACCACGATCGATCCGCTTGAGACGCCCGCGATTCCTCCATCCGCGGCCAAGCGCTCCACCGACACGCCGCCGCCCGAAGAACCGGCCTCCTAAAGGCTCGGCCATACCGTCCGGCCACCTGTCCGCGGTGAACTGACGGGCCGCTTCGGCCCCGCCTTTCCCGGTCGCAGCGCCACTCTGATTTCCTCGCATCATGCTTTTCCGTTTTCCGCGCGCATCGCCCACCGCCTCGCGCACCGCCACGTCCGAACGCGGCATCCTCTTCACTTTGGCCGGCGTGCAGTTCACGCACATCATGGATTTCATGATCATGATGCCCTTGGGGGCCGGCCTTATGCGGGTGTTCAACATCTCACCCTCGCAGTTCAGCTACCTGGTCGCCGCCTACGGGCTTTCCGCCGCCGTCACCGGGTTTGCCGGCGGATTCTTCATCGACCGCCTCGATCGCAAGCGGGCGCTGCTCTGGCTCTACGCGGGCTTCGGCGTCGCCACGCTGGCCTGCGCGCTTGCCCCGACGTTTCATCTTTTGCTCATCGCACGCATTGCCGCCGGCGCCTGCGGCGGCGTGGCCGGCTCGCTCGTCCTCGCGATCGTGAGTGACGTGATCCCGCCCGAACGTCGCGGACGTGGCATGGCCGTTGTCATGACCGCCTTCCCCCTCGCCTCCGTGATCGGCATTCCGGTCGGACTCACCCTCACCGATCTCTTCGAATGGCATGCGCCCTTTCTGCTGATCGCCGCGCTCAGCGTCCCGATTTGGTGCATCGCCTCCCGATTTTTACCCTCGCTCCCTCCTTCTCCCATCAAAACCCACCCGGGCCGCCAGATGTGGGAAATCCTCACCCACGACATTCACCTGCGTGGCTTCATGCTCACCGCCGCACTCGTGTTCGCCGGCGGCTTGATCATTCCGTTCATGTCACCCTCGCTGGTCGCCAACACCGGACTGAGGGAATCCCAACTCAAGTTCATCTACCTCTGCGGCGGGGCGGCCACGTTTTTCACTACGCCTCTGTTCGGGCATCTCGCCGATCGACACGACAAACTCCATGTCCTCGCATGCGTCAGCATCGCCGCGATCCTGACCGCGCTTGCCCTCACGCATCTCGGGCCTACGCACATCGTGCTCACCCTGACCGTCACTTCCGTGTTTTTCGTTACGATGTCCGGTCGCTTCACCCCGGCCATGGCCATGGTCAGCAACGCCGTGGAGCAACGTTACCGGGGCGGCTTTATGAGCGTGAACTCGGCGATCCAGCAGGCCGCCAGCGGGCTCGCCAACCTTGCCGCCGGCAAGCTCGTCACCGTTGAAGCCTCGGGCCGCCTCTCCGGCTACCCGCGTGTCGGCTGGCTGGCGGTGGCCGCGTTTATCTTGGCGGTCGTGCTCGCCTGGCGTCTGCGGTCGGCCGCTCCGCACGCCGCGAAACCGGGCCACGTGCAACGAGCCGTGCCCGTACTTCCCGAGTGACGATCCCGTGCAGGGCCGTGCGTAATCCGCCGGGTCTTTGCGATTGCTCGGACGCAACCTCTGATTACGTTCTGCACACTATGATCGACCTCATCAAAAAAACCCTCCTCGCAGGCGTGGGCGCCGCCGTCGTCACCAAGGAAAAGATCGAGGCAACGCTCGATGACTACGTTCGCCAGGGAAAGGTGAAGGCTGAGGATGCCCGGATCATTGCGGACAAGATTTCCGAACAAGGCCGCAAGGAATTCGAGGACGTCAGCCGCACCCTCTCCGCCAAGCTGCAAGACCTCGCCGCCGGCGGACGCGAAAAGACGGACGGACGCATCGCCGCCCTCGAAGAACGCATCCGCTCCCTCGAAGCCAAACTCGCCACGCCTCCGACCCGCGCCGGCGAACCGTGAAACCGCTGACATTCCTCAGCAACGCCGCACGCGCGAAGGATATCTTCGCCGTGCTTGCCCGGCACGGCTTCGCCAACCTGCTCACGCAGCTCGATCCGCAGGAAGGTCTGTGGAAACGCTTCATTCCGCAGCCCGCCGAGCGCCGTACCATTTGGGAACGCACCCGCCTCGCCCTCGAAGAACTCGGCCCCACATTCGTCAAGGCCGGCCAGTTGATGAGCATGCGGCCCGACGCCCTGCCGCACGCGCTCATCTTCGAACTCCGCAAGCTTCAGAACAACGTCCGTCCGCTTCCCTTCTCCGAGATGAGCCTCGTGCTCTCCGAGGAACTCGAACCCACCGTCGCCCAAGCCTTCCTCGCGTTCGACGAAACCCCCGTGGCCAGCGCGTCACTCGCCCAGGTTTACTTCGCCACGCTTCACGACGGTCGTGATGTTGCAGTCAAGATTCAGCGCCCCAACCTCACCCGGACGGTCCAGGCCGACCTTGATCTGCTCGCTTGGTTTGCCGCGCAGCTTCATCACCGCATCGAGGGCCTTCGCCCCTACGATCTCCCCGCCGTCGTCGACGAGGTCAGGGACAATCTCCTGCGTGAACTCGATTTCCGGCACGAAGCCCGCAACCAGCAATATTTCAACGCGCTCAATCCCCACCCCGACCGCGTTTACGCTCCCGCCGTCGTCAACGAGTTGTCCGGCGAACGCGTGCTCGTGATGGAACGCATCGGAGGCGTCACCGTCGGCGACGCCCGCCTCGTTCCCGAGGACGCCAAACGCATCGCCTCCAACGGCGCCTCTTCGCTCATCCACCAGGTGCTCATCGCGGGCTTCTTCCACGCCGATCCCCATGCGGGCAACGTCCTCGTCACTCCCGACGGTCGTCTCTGTCTGCTCGATTGGGGCATGGCGGGAAACCTCACTCGCCGTCTGCGCCTCGGGCTCGCCGACCTCTTTCTCGCCGCGGTGGATCAGGATGCCGAGCGCATCGTGCAAATCGCCGCCGAGCTCGGCAGCCCCGGCGGTCGCGCCGACCTGCGGGCGATGGAGCGCGACGTGACGCTCGCCCTCCGCGAAGATTTCAACAGCTCCATCGGACGCGTCCAACTCGGTCGCGCCATGCTCAAGCTCCTGTTCATCTTCGGTCAGAACGGCATCAACATCACCCGCGATTATTCGCTGATGGCCAAAGCCGTGCTTTCGATCGAGGAAGTCGCCCGCACGCTCGATCCCGGATTCGACCTGCGCGCCGAAGCCCGTCCCATCCTGATACAGCTTCAACGAGACCGCACCGGGGCGCGCGCAATCCTGCGTGAAAGCCGCTCGTTGTTCCGCTCAATTCTCATCGGAGCACGCGAGTTGCCGGCGGAGGTTTTCCGCATCATCCGGCGCGTCGAACACGACGATCTCACGATCAAGTTCCAGCACCAGGGACTCGAAGATCTCGACAACGCCATCGGTTCCGCCAGCAACCGACTCACCCTCGGCGTGATCATCGGCGCATTGATCATCGGATCGTCCTTGATCGTCACCACCGGCATCCGACCCTACCTCTTCGGTTATCCCGCGCTCGGAATCGTCGGTTATCTCATCTCCGCATTGCTCGGCTTTTATGTAGTTTGGGACATCGTCCGCCACGGCCGCCACAAGTAGACGGCCGCCGCCCGCGCGGCCGACTCACCCCAGCACCACGAGCGAGATCGCCGCGAGCATCATCACCGCGCCGATCAGCCGGCTCCGCAACACCGCCGGCGCGAGCCGTTGCTCCTCGTTGGCGAACCAATGTCCCACGAGCCAGACCGCGCCAACGCTCCACAACCCGCGCACCGAATAGACGATATTCACCGCGGTCGCGTCGCCAAAAACACCCAGAACGTACGCCATGCCCGCCGCCTGAACCGCCAGCAACAGGCTCCCCGCCACCAGCCAGCGCCACGCCATGCAAGGGACCGTTCGCAAAGGCGCGCTAAAAAACGGAACGAGCCCAAACGACATCAGCGCGACCAAGCCAAACATCAGCGGCAAAAACCTCCCCACTCCCCACGCGGGCGCCCACTTCTGCATCAGTACATCGGCCATCGCAAAACTCGCCGCCGCCAATGCCGCCGTGACGACGGTGCGCCCGACCGCATGCCTCGGACGCGCCTCTCCGCGACTCAACAACACGATGGCCAAGGTGCTCAACGCCGCCGCAATCCACCATTTCAGCGGCACCGGATCGGGCAACATCAGCACGCTGCAAAAGGCCACCAATACGATCTTCACGCCGAGCACGGGAGTTGCCACCGACACATCGCCATAGTGGAGGGCGAAAAAGGTAAACACCTGCCCCGCAAAAAACAGCAGTCCGGCCACCAACGGTTGCCACAACATCGACGGTGGCTGCCCTTCGCCCCCCAGCCCGAGCAGCGAGGCGAACACGAGCCCCATGCCCATATTCGACACAAACGTCGTTCGCCACACCCCCACGCCCCAATCCGCCGACCGCTTGAACACCAGCACCGCAAGCACATAGCCGAAGCTGCTCGCCAGAGGAAAAAAGAGATGGGCGGGAAAGTGCATGAAAGGCCGCACGTTATCACCACGCCCCCCACCCAACGCAACCCCGCCCCCGTCAAAAACCCGGCAAGTTTGTCACTTAATAAGTTACAAATTCCCTCCCGCGCCGGACGGGTTTGTCACTTATTAAGTGACAAACTTG
>JANJTQ010000289.1 GCA_024711005.1 Opitutaceae bacterium
AACACCGGCGCCTTCCCCGCCCTCACCTAGCTGACGCCCGAAATCACCTGCCAGACCGGCTTCTTGAACATCCTCTACGATCTCCCCCTGCCCGGCCGCCCCGTCAACTCCATCGGCCAGCTGCAACACTTCAACCTCGCCGGCGTTCCCTCCTCCACCGACACGGGCGACCTCAACCCCAACCAGTGGCAGGTCGCCTATCCCATCGGCAACTCCTACGCCACCCCGCGCGTCGCCCGCGACCTCACCTTCTTCCGCTCCGACCACAACGTCACCGGCAGCCAATACGACGGCTCCTACCTCTGGAACGACATCCTTTGGGATCGCTTCACGTTTTCCTCGTATCCACAAACCGGTGACTTCGATTTCGACGATCCCGACGACGTGCTCGTCAACGCCCGCTATCAACCCTTCCGCGACACCGCCACCGCCGCCCGCGACGAACCCGCCAACTTCCGCGGCGTCCACGCGGCCGCCGCGAACCTGCTCGTCGCCGGCGCCTTCAACGTCAACTCCACCTCCGTCGACGCGTGGAAGGCGGTCCTTTCCGGCCTGAGGGACGTGCCCGTCGGCACGGAGACCGACAAGGCCGACCTCACCGCGCCCTTCCCCCGGATCATCAGCCCCGTCGGCGCGGCCGACGACGCCAAGACGGGCGACACCACCAACGCCTGGAACGGCTTTCGCAACCTCACGCAGGCCGAGATCAACGCCATCGCCGAGGAGATGGTTCTCCAGGTCCGCCTGCGCGGTCCCTTCCTTTCGCTGGCGCAGTTCGTGAACCGCCAGCTCTCCCCCGGTCGGCGGGATTTCACGGACGCCGAGTCCCCCGACAAACAACGCCTCGGCGTCAGCGGCGCCCTCCAATCCGCCATCGATCGCGTGATCAACCAGCAGAAGGACGTGACCGAAACCCAGTTCAACGTCCGCACCCGCGCCTGGGCCGAGAAAGGTGACAAGAATCCCTACTACGGCGACGTCGACTATCGCATGCCCAATCGCATCTCCGGCTTCCCCGGCTACCTGCTCCAAGGCGACGTGCTCTCCGCCATCGGCCCCAGCCTCTCGGCGCGTTCCGACACCTTTACCATCCGCAGCTACGGCGACACCGCCAATCCCGCCACCGGCAACGTCGAAGCCCGCGCTTGGTGCGAGGCCGTCGTCCAACGCCTGCCCGACTACGTCGATCCCGCCGGTGACGACCCCGCAGATCTTCCCACCGCCACGGCCAACACCGACTTTGGCCGCCGCTACCAAATCGTCAGCTTCCGCTGGCTCTCGCCCGACGACATATGAGACCGATGCCATCCCTTTTCCGCGTTCTCGTGATGCTGGTAATCGGCCACTCCGCCCTCATCGCCACGTATGCCTTCGCCGCGAACACCACGCCCGCGCCAGCCAAACTGCGCTTCCTCTTCATTGATGAGACTCCCGGCGGCTACGCGCTGAAAACCCCGGGCGGCTATCGAACCATTTCCTCCGCCCCCTACTCCATCAGCGCTCCCTACACCCCTTCCGGTGTGGCGCCACTCGATATCTATAAAAACAGCCCTCACCGCGATCCCGAGACCGGCGATATCGTGCGCGTGCGCGTCGCCAGGCTGACCCCGCCGACCGACACCACGTCCGTCCTCGTCATCCTCACGCCGCAAGCCCGGCCCGCGGACGCCGACGGACCCCCGCCCTTCAAAATCGAAGTCCTCGACTGCGACCCCGAGGATTGGCCGCCGGGCTCCCTGCGCATCCTCAACCGGGGACACTCACTCATGGCCGCGCAGATCGGCGCCGAACAACTCGTCGTGGCTCCGGGTGACAGCCGCCTGCTTCAGCCCGACGTCGATCACCGCCACCGCGTCCGCACCCGTATCGGCGCGCAGACGCCCGCGGGCTGGAAGATCATCGACGACAATGTCGCGGTCATCCCGGCCGGAGCCCGCATGACCGGACTCTTCGTTTTCTCGCCCTCCGGTCTCCGGTCCCGCTTCGGCGACAGCATCCTGGCCGAACGCGGCGAGCCTCCGCCCGCCCACGTCTGGCTCACCTTCGCGGACACTCCCTGATTTTTCTCCATGAAACCCGTGCTCAACGAACGCCCGGCTGCTTCCGTCAGTCGAAAACCTTCCCTTTTCTCGCCCGAAGACTCCGACCTCTTCACCGCCTGGACCAATCCGGCCAACGGGGTCGTCAGCCTGGTGCTGACCGAACGCGCCGCGCCGGTGCAGCAGTCGTTCTACTACACGCATCCCTCGTTCTCCGACGACGGACGTTTTCTCTGGCTCGGCTGCGGCTTCCCGCCGCCCGGCGGCATGTATTCGCAGCAGGTGCTCGGCGTCGTCGATTTCGCGCACGACGAACTCCGCGTGTATCCGGAAACCCAATTCAACAGTTCGCGCCCGTGGATCGACCATGCCAGCGGCGAAGCCTGGTGGTGCAGCCACCTCGATGTCTGGATGCGCGGCCCGCTGGCCGACGAACAGGCGGTGCGCGTTGGCTCCGTGCCCGCCGACCACCTCGTCGGCAAACTGGAGTCGCTCGGCACCCACCCGACGTTCTCCGCCGACCGTTCGTGCGTCGGCATCGACATTCGCTCCGCGCGCTCCGACGGCGTCGCCATGTCCACCCTCGGCGACCTGCCGCTCGACGGCTCTGCGTTCCGCCATTGGCAGACGATCGAAAACCGCACCTACAACCACGCCCTCTTCAGCCCGACCGATCCCGACCTCATGCTCGTCTCTCAGGAATACTGGATCGACGGCTCCCGGCTCGGCATACCCTTCGACGGCACCACCCCCTATCACCGCGCCTGGCTCATCCGCCGCGGCGGCGAACTCAAGCCGCTGCTTCGGCAGCCCGTTTCCCACAGCGGACACGAATGGTGGGACGCCGACGGTGAACACATCTGGTACCTTCACTACGGCGTCGGCGTCAAAAAAGTCTCCCTCGCCACCCGCGAGGAAACCCTCGTGTGGCCCGGACGCCTCTCCCACGCGCACTCCTCGCGCTGCGGCCGCTACCTCGTCGCCGATGCCATGGAAGATCCCGGCAACGCGGAGTGCCACGTCATCTTTTTCGACACCGTCACCCGCAGGGAAATCGAGATCGTCAACACCCCTCCGCTCCCGGCCGACGCCACCAAGTGCGTCCACCTTCACCCCCATCCCCAGTTCTGCCTGCACGACCGCTACATCTGCCACACGACCATGGTTCACGGCCGCGTGGACGTCGCCCTCGTGCCCGTCGCCGACCTGATCGCCCGCACCGCCTGACGCTCCACGCAGGGCGAAGGCATTCGTTCGCCTCCCCCATATCATGTTTAAACCCTGCCCGATAGGCCCCCGTTTCTCGCCGCCGCCATCACCGAAACGCGGGCATCCACACCTCCCGGCCCGGCTCCCGTCTCCCCGTCCGTGATCGTCACTTTCGAACCGGCCGTCCGGACCGACACCCGCCGCGCTCCGACCATTCATCTGATCGGCGACTCGACCATGGCCGACAAGTGCCTGAAGACCGGCACGCCCGTGCGTGGCTGGGGCCAGCTGTTGCCCGAAATCGTCCTCCCCGGCGCGCGCGTCCTCAACCACGCCCGCGACGGCCGCAGCTCCAAGAGCTTCATCTGGGAAGGCCTCTGGGACATGGCCCGCGCCAGCTTCCATCCGGGCGACTGGCTGGTGATCCAGTTCGGCCACAACGATCAGAAGCTCGACCGCCCCCTGCTCGGTACCGAGCCCGACGGCACGTATCGCCAGTATCTCACCCGCTTCGTGCGCGAGGCCGACGCCCTGGAGGTCAACTCCATCTTCGCCACCTCCATCTGCCGCCGGTGTTTCTCGCAGGACGGCCGCGTTGAAAACACGTTGGGCGACTACCCCGCCGCCATGCGTGAAACCGCCAAGGAACTGGAGGTCCCGCTCATCGACCTGAACGAACAGACCGAATTGCTCCTCCATGCCTTGGGCCCGGAAAAATCCAAGGCGCTCTTCCTGCACTTCGCCCGCGGCGGACTCGCCTGCCACCCCGAAAAAATCATCGACGGCACCCTCCTCTCCCTCAAGGGCGCCCGGACCGTCGCCGATATCTTTGCCCAAAGCATCCATCACTACCCCCTTGGACTGGCACGCTGGCTAAAGCCGAAAAAACGCCGCGCGACTCACGGGAATACGGAATGTTCGACTGAATTCTGCAGCGAAGAAACGTAAGCGCCCGGTCCGGAGCCCAAGCATGCAGTGCCGCTCCAAGACGCGACGATATGATGTAAGAGACCATTCCTTCGTAGCTTAATCCACACAACTAGTTGCACATCGCCGGCATTGTTAAACGCCGCACGCTTGCGCAACGTCCTGCGCAGGCATCACGCCGTTCACCCCGCTTTCGTTTACCCCGTTAGTTCCCCACACCCCCCTCGGTTCCGTTGCTCAACCGCTTTGCCCCTCCTGGCTTCCGGCCAGAGACAGCTACCGCTTTCCCCTCAACCCCACATGAACATCCAATACCCGTCACTCCGACTCGGCTTGCTCATCCTGACGCTCGCCCCGCTCACCGCGAACCTCGCCGCCCAGACCGCCTCCGTCACCGTCAACGCCTCCAGCGTCGTCCGCGACGTACCCGTTGGCCTCATGGGCTCCAATGCCAATACCGGAAAAGGCTCCAAGTTCTGGCAAAGCCTCCTGCCCGCCTATCGCGCCGATCTCATGACCGCACGCATGGGCTCCATCCGCATCTCCACCTACCCGGAGGACGTCTCCAACTCGTCCAACGCCATCACGGTCGCCGAACTCGACACGCGCGTCGCCCAGATTCTCAACGCCGGCGGCACACCTGTGTTTTTCCAGGCGATCAACAACATCAACCGCACCTACAGCGATACTCGCGACGCCGCCGTTTACGCCAAGTACCTGGACCTAAACGGCAACCTCTACCCGTCCGGCAGCACCGCAACCACCCCCACGCGCATCGCCACCAACATGGCGTATCTGGTTAATCGATACAAAAATCCGCCCTTCAACCTGACCAACCAAATCTGGGAGGTCGGCAATGAACCCGACATCAATGTCAACTACCAGGTCGAGGACAGCGCCGAATATATCGCGAATTTCCAGGCGATCCACAATCGGCTCGTCGCCAGCGGCCTTCGCAACAACGTCACGCTTTGCGGTCCCGTGGTCAGCTGGGACTACGGCTTCGGTTCTTTCCGCGACACCTTGATGCGCGACTTCCTCGACGCCTGCAAAAACCAGGTCGATATCGTCACCCGCCACATCTACGGGAAAATCTACAGCTGGGAGTCGACCACCTACACTCCCTACAATCTGCTCAACGCCTCGTTCGAAACCGCGCACTTCAACAGCGCCCAGTCCGGCAGCCGCGGCGAAGGCAAACTCCTCGCCGAAATGGCCGCCCGGGGCGTGCCGTCCACCGTCGGCACCGGCGTCACCGAGATGAACCTGTTCCCCAACGACGGCGGCTCGGAAACCCGCCACACCATCCCGCAGGGTCTCTGGTTCCTCCTCTCCGACCACTACTCGCTCTACAACCCGCGCAGCCGCCTCACCACCGGTTTCAAGTTCGATCTCTATAACGACGGTCTTGCCTACTACAAACCGGACAAGTCCCGCAGCTTCCCCTACTGGGCCACCTACGTCCACGGCCACCTCACCGGCGACCAGATCCTCTCCCAGACGAGCAACAACAGCCACATCGTCGTCACCGCCTCCAAGGACGATTCCTACCTCTACGTCCAGATCCTGAACCGGCACGACACCACCACCTACAGCACGAGCGTCACCATCAACAACGCCCCGCCCGTCACCGCCCCCACCCTCTACACGTTGTCCGCCACCGCCACGCCGAACACCGGCGTGTCCACCTCCCACGGCACCACGTTCACCCGCTCCTTCGCACCCATGACCGTGAGCGTCCTGCGCTTCCCGCGCACCGATGCCCCCACCCTGCCCACCCCGCCGCCCGCGCCGACGAACTCGCATATCAACACCACCTTCAGCTCCGCGCCGTCCGGCATGCAGACCTATGCCGTCGCCTACACGCCGGTCGTCGTATCCGGCCGCCTGCAGCTCACCTCCGCGACCACCAACTCTCGCGCCGCCGTGATCTTCAACGGCCAACCGCTCCCCGCCGCCGTCAGCCGCGCCCAGATCCGCTTCGGCTTCAAGGTCGACGACACCGCTTCCACCACGCGCGGCGAGGGCTTCGTCTTCGGCGTCTATTCCGCCAACCCCGGCGCCGTCGGCAACTCCGGCCAGGCCCTCGGTTACACCGGTCAAAACAACCGGCTCTTCGGCGTGAAGATCGACAACAATCCCGACCAGGTCGCCGTCCTCGCCGGGGCCGCGGACAACCTCGTCGAGGGTTGGGCCACCCAGCCCCTCGCCGACTACGCCAACGCCGCCCGCTACGCCGTCATCGACTATGAAGGCGCCGCCGGCACCGTGCGCGCCCGGATCTACGCCGGCACCTCCGCCACCGGCACGCCCCTCGCCGATGTCACCAACCGCGTGGGCAACCCCGCCACGCTTCCCGCCGGCACCGTGTTCGGTTTCACCGCCGCGACCTCCGGCAACACCCAGCTCACCTACATCGAGGACCTGATCGTCACCACCGCGTCCGCGCTCGTTCCCGGCACGCCGTTCAACCTCCAGTCGTGGACCTCCGCCCCGTGGAACGCCGTCACCGGCGCCACCTCGTTCTCCGGCGGCTTCACCTCCGGCGGCTCGCCCGTCACGTTCACCTTCAACGCCCCCAAGACCGGCGTAAACGTCACCACGCCTTCCGCTCCCGACTTCACCGGGGCCGCCACCTCCTACTTCGGGTTCGAGGCAACCGGCTTCGGTGTGGGCGATCCGACCACGGGCCGCTTCAACATCGGCGAGAGTTTCACGTTCCAGGCCACCCGCGGTTTCGTCCTCAACGAAATCAAATGGGCCGAGTGGAACGGCGACGAACTCGTCCACATCAAGTGGACCAGCAATGGCATCGTGCAACAGCAGGTCTTCGCCACACCATCGGCCACCGCGGTCTTCTCCAACCTCGTCCCCGACGCCAACACCCCGGTCGTCATCACCAACGTCAGCCCGGGCACCTCCCCGCTCCTCGGACGCCTGCGCGTCACCTACATCAAAGTCTCCGTCCTCCAGTAGGGACTTCGGACGAGACAACATCCCGTTCAACCGGCCGGGGCGGACAACATCCGCCCCGTCTTTTTGTTTTCAGTCCTTCATCGATCGATGAATCTGCCGGTACTCCTTCGGCCGCTTTCCCGTGTGCTGCTTGAACCACATCATGAAATGCGAGTCCGCGCAGAAGCCCAACGTATAGGCCACTTCCTTGATCGGCATGCGGCTTGTTTCGAGATGGGTTTTCGCGGAATTCAGCCGTCGCTGCTCCCAGCATTTGCGAACCGTCATGCCGTACTCCGCGAGAAACATTCGATTGAGATGCGCCTCGCTCAGCCCGCTTTCCTTGCGGAGCGTTTCGTGCGGCAACCCGTCGCGCAACGGAGCGGTGTTCAGGCAACGCAGCGCGCGCAAGAGACGGTCATCGTTGGCCAGCAGTCGCACCAGGTCGGCCCCGTGCTGCTTTTGAATGTTAAACCAAAGCGCCAGCCATTGCTGGAAAAGGATGTGAAAGGACAGGAACCGTTCGTAGTCCGAAAAACAGCTGTAGTACTGCCGGTCGGCATTGGGAATATGCCGGCGCACCATGCGCTCCAATTGCGTGGCCTTGCGCTCCAACGCCGGATGCGCCGAGCCGTCGAACACCAGTCCGCCGTTCCCGGATAGAATGTTTTCACCCGACGGCCACTGACATAAAAAGTGCAGCGACAGGATGCGCGCGTCGTCCGAAAAATGCTGCGATAGCTGCTCGGTCGGCACCAGCAGCCACATTCCCGGCCCGGCCTCGTATTTCTTTCCGGCGGCGGTCACCACCCAGGCGCGGCCTTCTCGGATGAACCACGCCCAATAACCGCCCTTCTCCTTGTTGACCGACCGATCGCGGTAGGCGGCGGGGACTTCATGGTCGTAAATCCATTCGAGTTGAGTCTGCAGGAACGCCCATTCCCGCATGGGAAGAACCGATCCTCGGAAATCTGAAGGGGTATCGTCGATGCACAATTTCCATAGCTTTTATCAGAGCCCATCAACCCATAAAAATTGGACGTGATGAACCGCGAGTCGCCGACATTCTCGCGACCTCGAGACGGCAAACCGAACCCGAAATTGCGACACGGCTGCATTTCCAAACACGAAGCCCGCGAGCCTCCTGGCGTGTTCAGCAACCGGTTCCGGACACGAAAAAGCCGCCGCGGGAAAATCCCGCGGCGGCTTTTAAACTGAACCTATGAACGGAAACCTTACTTTACGAGGTGGCCGGACACGAGCTTCGTGAGCTCGAACATGCTGACGGACTTCTTCCCGTTGAGAACGGGCTTCAGCTTGTCGTCGGCATTGATCTGGGTGCGGACCTTCTTGTCCTGGAGGTTGTTTTTCTTGATGTATTCCCAGAGCTTCTTGGTGAGCTCAGTGCGGGGAAGGGGTTTCGAACCAACGATCACCGAAAGAACGGCATCGGGCTGAACGGGTTTGAGGAATGCAGCGTTGGGTTTGCGAGCGGTTTTTTTTGCCATAGCGGAATCTGGATGTAGAGCGGACCGGACCGAAAGCAACGTCTATTTTCAGAGGTAAATTCACGTTTCTCCGAGGAGAAATTTAGAACTTGCGCAATCCGATCCGCTCGCTTCAAGCCGACCCCATGCGGCTGAACTGCTCGTGCAGCGCCGCGTAGTGCTTTTTCAACGACAATAATTCCTCGTGCGTGCCGCGCTCGACCACGCGTCCGCGATCGAGAACCAGCACCAGATCCGCGTGCCGGATCGTGCTCAGTCGATGCGCGACCACAAAACTCGTGCGCCCCGCGAGCAGCGTCATCAACGCGTGCTGAAGGCGCGCCTCGGTGAGCGCGTCGATCGCACTCGTCGCCTCGTCGAGTATCAGCAGCCGGGGATCCGCCAGCAGCGCGCGCGCAAAGCACACGAGTTGGCGCTGTCCGGTGGAAATACCCCCGCCGCGCTCGCCCACCACCGTGGTCAGACCTTGCGGCAGCGAGTCGAACATGTCTGCGCAGCCAAGCCGCTCGATGGCCGCGCGCACCTCCGCCTCCGTCGCGTTCGGACGCCCGAAGCGGATGTTGTCCAGCACCGTGCCCGCAAAGAGGAAGTTGTGCTGCTGCACCATGCCCGATTGCCGGTGCAGCGATCGCGAGGTGAGCGCGCGGATCTCACGCCCGTCGATCAACACCTCGCCGGCCGTGGGTAAGTAGAATTTGGATACAAGATTGATGATCGAGCTCTTGCCGCTGCCGGTGTGGCCGACCAGCGCCACCATGCCCCCCGGGGCCGCCGTGAAACTCACGTCGTGCAACACCGGTCGCTCGGAGTTGTAGCCAAACGACACATTGCGGAACTCGACCCGCACGCCCCTCGCCTCGGCGGCGGCCGGCGCATCCGCCGGATTAACGCGCGGATCGGGCAGGTCGACGGCGTCGGGCGCGTCCTCCCAGTCGGGCTTCGCGTCGAGCAACTGAAAGACGCGCTCCGCACCCGCCATCGAAACGAGCGCCTGATTGTAAAGATTTCCGAGCACTTGAATCGGCGCGAAAAATTGATTCGCGAACAGGAAGAAGGTGATGAGTACGCCAATGTCGACTTGGCCGGCGAGCACCTGCCAGCCGCCAAGCATCAGCAGGATCGCCACGAAGAACTGGCTGTTGAGCTCCAGCAACGGCAGGAGAATGGCCGACGAACGCGCCACCCCCATGCTGTAGCGCGAATGGTCCGCAAGCAGTCCGCGGAAAAGTCCGGCGTTGGTGTTCTGCCGCACGAAGCCCTGGGTCACCCGAATGCCGTTGATCGATTCGGCGAGCGTCGCGGTGACACGGCTGAAGCTTTCCTGCTGGGCGCGGGAATCGCGGCTGAGGCGTCCGCGGAAGCGGTTGTTCAACACCCACAGCACGGGCGCGAGACCGAGCACGACGAGAAAGAGCACCCAGTCCGTGTAGGCCATCACGGCGGCCGCGAAGAGCATCTGGCCGAACTGCACGATGCCGACAAAAAACACATGCTCGATGCCGATGCGCAACGACTCCGCATCGCTGGTCACCCGACTGAGGATGCGACCGAGCTTCACCCGATTGAAAAAGCTCATCGGCATGCGGCTCACATGCGCGAAAATGTCGGCGCGCATCCGCCCCACCACCGCCTCGCCGATCTCCAGCGCGAAGCGTTGACGGAAGTGAAACGCCACATCCGTCCACACCGCGAGCATCGCGTAGCCGGCCACCCACCAGAGGAGCGCGGATGAATGCCCGCCGGCGATGGGACCGGAGATGATCAACGCCGACAACCACGCCAGCGCGGGAAGCTGCGAGGCGCGCAACAGCGTGAGCACGATCAGCCAGTTGCGCTTGCGGGCGAACGGCCGGGTGTAACCGACGAGCCGGCGCACGATACGCCAGTCGAGCGGCTTGACCTGCGCCTCGGGCTCGTCGTCCTTCGCCCGCTGCACAAGCGAGAGCGGTTGACTGTCGATGGACTTCATAGGCCCGCCTCCTTTTCGCGTTGAAGCGCCGAGGCGTCATCGCGGTTGACGAGTTGAAGATTGGCCACCCGCAGGTAGGCGCCGGGCATCCGCATGAGTTCGGCATGCGTGCCGCGCTGCACGATGCGGCCGTTCTCCATCACAATGATGAAGTCGGCGCGGCGCAATGTGCTCAGCCGGTGCGCCACGATGAACGTCGTGCGGCCGGCGATGGCGTTCTCCAGCGCGGCAAAGATTTCGTGCTCCGTCTCGCTGTCGATCGCCGCCGTCGGATCGTCGAGCAGCAGAATCGCCGGTTCGAGCAACACCGCGCGCGCGATCGCGAGACGCTGGCGCTGGCCGCCGGAAAGCGTGTTGCCGCTCTCGCCCAACACGGTGTCGTACCCCTGCGGCAGTTGCATGATGAAGTCGTGGGCGGCGGCGACGCGCGCGGCTTTTTCAACCTGCGCCCGCGTGGCGCCGGGGTGCCCGAAGGCGATGTTCGACGCGACCGTGTTGGAAAAAAGAAAACTCTCCTGAAACACGATGCCGATGCTGCGTCGCAGATCCTCCAGCCGCAGTTCGCGCACGTCGATGCCGTCCACCCGCACACAGCCTTCCGTCGGATCGTAGAAGCGCGGAATCAAGCTCATCAGCGAACTCTTGCCCGCGCCGGTCGCACCGAGGATCGCCACGCATTGGCCGGGTTTCACCTCGAGGTCGATGTCACGCAACACCGGCCCGACCCCGTCGTAGGCAAACGACACGTGTTCGAAGCACACCCTTCCCTTGAGCCGCGGATGCGGCGCCACATCCGGCGCGTCACTCACTTCGATCGGCGCGTCGAGAATCTCAAACACACGCCGTGCGCCGACGAGGGACTGCTGCACGCTGTTCACGAGCGTGGCGACCTGGTTGACCTGACCGGAGAACTGATCGAGCAGGCCGGCGAACACCACCAGCCCCGCGCCAAGCGGCAATTCGCCATGAATGACAAGCCAGCCGCCATAGCCGAGCAGCACCATCATGTTGATCCGGGTGAGAAACCCGACCGAAGGGGAGAACAGGCTGACGCGCCAGAAAATGCCCCGCTGCTGCTCGAACACCGCGCGGTTCTTGGCCTCGAACATCTCGCGATCCTCCTGCTCGCGCCCAAAGGCCTTGGTCACCTGCACGCCCTGAATACTTTCGGAAAAATGCTGCACCATCTTCTCCACCAACTCGCGGCTCCGCGCATAACGCGGCTGGATGTAACGTGAAAACGTCGTGGACATCACCGCGAGCACAGGCGTGGTCGCAAGGCAGGCCAGCATCAGTTTCGGATGGAGGCTCGCCATGTAGATCGTGTAGATCGTGAGCGACACGATCATGATGACGCTCTGAATCATCACTTGATCGACAAACATCCGCACCGCCTGCACGTCGCCGGTCACGCGCGTGATGATCGAGCCCGTGGTATTGGCGTCGAAAAACCGGAAGCTGAGTTTCTGAAGCTTGTCGTAAACCTCGCCGCGCAGGTCGACCACCAGCTTTTGCTGCACGAGACGGTTGATCGAAATCGTATAAAGAAAATTGAGCACCGCCCGCAGAAGCGCGAAGGCCAGAATGCAGCCCGCGATGAGCAACAGTACATGCAACGGCTCCCAGGCCTGCGGGAGTTGAAAGCCGAATTTGGCCTGCGGAAACTCCACCGGCTTGCCGTCACCGCGTCCGCCCATCACCCATGCGATATAATCGATGCCGAGCCCCGTCAGGCTGAGGCCGCTCAAACCCAGGGTGAGCAACACCAACTGGAGCGACAGGACTTGCACGCATCGCAACCGATAGCGCCAGGCCAGCCCAAAAAGCCTGCGAATCAACCTTCCGTTGGAAACCGGCGCCGCGAACGGCTCAACCGGATACGTACTCACCGGGCCTGATGCTGACCCGGCGCCGCTGCGGCGGACTGGCGCAGCGCGCGCCGACGCCGGACCTCCGCGGCCACGGATTCAAGACGACGGCGATCGTCGGCCCTCGCCGATACGTTCGTAGGACCGCCCTGCCTCGGGTTGACCACCGGCAACGGTGATGCGGAGGCCGCGCCAATTTGGGCCGATGACAACGGCAGCGTCAGTCGCTGACCGGCATACTCAACCGTGACCATGTCGTTGTTCGCATCATAGGCACTCACGCTAAAGTCCGACCCTTTTTCGCCCTCCTTCACCCATGCCCCGAGATTTTTCGCGCGATCATACAGGCCGAACAGCAAGCCGTCCTGCGTCGAGATGATGCCTCGGAATTCCACCGCGGCGCCCTCCGTCGCAACCGGGGCGGCGACTTCCTCCGATTGCTTGAGAACAAACGGCGAATTTGTCACCAGCCCGTCAAGCGACACCGCGGCAGCGGAAGCGGCGGTGGCGGAGAGGAGGAGGGCAATGCTTAAAAAAAGAGGCGAAGGGGCGGGCATAAACTGGGGCGAAGGTTAAAGCGCCGAACGTTCACGTCAAGCGACGCGCCGAAATCCCCGAGGTTACCGTGCGGGAGCATGTTCCCCTCCGGCCCAAACACCCGGCAAGCGCCCGATACCCGACTGGGGTTGTCCATGCAGTTGAACCGTCCGAGTCGGCGTAGCAGCCAAGGTAAAGAGGCTGAGTTTTTTCTTTGGCCAATCTCCAACCAGCCTCGTTATCTCGACTGCTACCTTTGACTGCATTGCCACGCTCAGGCTTGAGTGTCCCGGCGCGAGGCAAAGAGCTTGGCCGTATCCCCGCCCAACTCGACCGTTTGAGTCGGGAAGGCAAACGATAGTCCCTTTCCTTGCACCGCGCGCATGATCGCGAGGTTGATCCGCTGCCGCAGCCGCATGTGTTTCTGAAAGTCGGGGTCCTTGGTCACATACACGATCCAGATATCGAGTGACGACGCGCTGTAATCGCGGAAGAACACCATGACCGACGTCGGGTCGACTTCTTCCTCCGCAAGAATGATCCCGCGAAACTCCTCGACGATGGCATCCAGCTTTTCCGGCGGTGTGTCGTAGGTGAGGCCGATCACCTGCTCAACGCGGCGCTGGGTGAAACGCGCCAGATTGGTCACCGCCTCCGCCGCCACGGTCTTGTTGGGAATAACAATGAGGGACTTGTCGACCGCGCGGAGTCGCGTGGACCGCAAACCGATGTCCTCCACCATGCCGGCGAAATTGCCGATGCGCACAAACTCACCGATCCTAAAGGGCTGGTCGACCGCGACGACCACCGAGCCGAAGAGGTTGGCAATCGTGTCCTGCGCCGCGAGCGCGAAGGCCAGTCCGCCCAACCCGAGACCGGCGAGCAACGCCCTCACATTGAACCCGTGACTCTCGGCGATCATCAGCACGCCGATGACGACAAAAACCGTCACCAGCGTTTTTTTGATCCATGGCATGAAGGCCGTCACGCGCGCCTGACGGGCCTTGGCGACCTCGGCAAGGTGGTCGAGGAACGTGTTGAGCGTGCGCAGCAGCCCCCAGAGAATGCACAACGAAAACGCCACCTTCATCGCCACGCGCACCACGTCGTCACTGGCGACGGGCAGTTTAAGAACCTTGAGCGCCGCGAAAATGCCGACCAAGGCGATGAAGGTGGCGGCGGGAGCCTCGAGCGCCGGAAAAAGCTTGTCGTCAAATCCCGTCCGCGTGTGCGAGGCCAGTCGCTTCAACCAACCAAAAACCCACCGTGTCACCACGCGGCGCAGAAGAAAAAAGCCCACCAACAGCGTACCGGCGATGGCGTAGTGCTGCCAACTGTTGCCCGACGTGCGCACATTAAAGAGGGCAAGAAGGGAATCCACCAACTGCTCCAAAAAATCCGGCACGCGCGGCTCTTGAACCGCCCCCGTATGGAGCGCCGCCGCGGCTTGAGTGGAATGATCACTCGCAGCGGTGGCGGCGGGCGCGGGGTCCGCCGTCGTCACGGTATCCGACTCCGCGGCCGACTGGCCCCAGGCAAATGACACACCGAGCATGAACACCCACAGCGCAACGACACGTTTCATATGGCGCCGACTTTTCCGTCCGCCGGCCGGCCCTGTCAAACCTCCCCGCGCCCGCCCAGGTGCAATCGAAGCACTCAACGTAGCAGCCGAGCACAGGGACTGAGGCGCTGCGCGGCACAGTTGGAACCGCAAGAAACTGGGTTTGCGTGCGTCGCGGGACGGGCCTGTTTCTTGGGAGGTAACGAGGCTGGTGGGAGGGGTGGTTAAGGAAAACCCAGCCTCGTCACCTCGATTGCCAGCTAGGCGCTGTCTTCAAAATAACCCGACGCTCTGCTTGCGCCCTGCGGGTGAGAAGGAAACCAAGCTGGGCCGGCGTTGCCCTCGGCGGCATGGGCCGCTGGCCCACCTCCGCCTCGGTCGCCTTGGCCGAGCATGGTTT